>JANMZX010000489.1:0-2417 GCA_031383745.1 Rhodoferax sp.
TCGGCGCCGATCAGCACCCGGACCTGCACCGTGCCTTGTTCGCCCAGCCATTTGCTCCGCGGCGGGTACTCGGGTGTCGGGTTGTGCAGGTAGTCGGCGGCGCTGGACGGCAGCTCCAGCCGCGGCGGTGTCGGCGTCACCGAGCGGGTTTCGGTGCGAGCTGCCACCGGCGCCGGCGACACCGGCTGGGTGATGGGCGGCAAGGGCGTAGCGACCACGGCCACCGCCGTCGGCGCGTTGGGCGCAGGGTCGGGGTTGACCGGCGCGGCGAGTTGCGGCGCCGGTGGCGGGGCTGCGGCCGGCGGCATGGCCACTGGCGTTGTGACGCTGGGCTGCCGTGGGGCTGCCACTGGCGGAGGTGGCGGGACCGCGACCGATGGAACGATCACCTCGCTGACGACCTCCACCGCCACCACGATCTCCGCGGCACGCTGCAGCAGGCCGGCCCTCAACGCCCATAGGGCAAGCCCGTGCAGCAGGAGCACGCCGATCGCGATCAGCATGGTGCGACTCCATCCAGGTTTGGCGGACAGGGTGGTCATGGGTAGTTGGGAACTCTGGCGTTGCAAATCCGAAACAGGTGCATCCAGCGGCATGCGAATCAGGATCGATCTCCCCGATTTTGCCCTGCTGGTGTCGTAGTCCGGTGGCATCGACCAACCCCTGGATCCGTGACCGGGCATGTGTCGACGGCAAAGCGCTGTCTCGGACAGCTCACAGCGAGTCAACTGGAACAACCAGTGGCGATCCATACCCGCATCGATGTCGATGCAAAGACTTCGCGCCGGCGACCGGATCGATAACCTTCAATCGGGCGGCCGCAGCATGGCTGCCTAGAATGCTTGGCCTCACCCAGAAAGCAGCCATTCATGTCCCAGGGAACCATCCGCATCCGCGGAGCGCGCCAGCACAACCTCAAGAACCTCGACCTCGACATCCGCACCGGCGAATTGACCGTGGTGACCGGGCCCAGCGGCTCGGGCAAGTCCAGCCTGGTGTTCGACACCCTGTATGCCGAGGGCCAGCGCCGCTACGTGGAGACGTTCTCGGCCTACGCGCGCCAGTTTCTCGACCGTATGGACAAACCGGCGGTCGACAAGGTGGAAGGGGTGCCGCCCGCCATCGCGATCGACCAGACCAACCCGGTGCGCTCGTCGCGCTCCACCGTGGGCACGATGACCGAGCTCAACGACCACCTCAAGCTGCTGTTCGCCCGGGCCGGGCAGTTGTTCGACAGCGCCACGGCGCAGGCGGTGCGTCACGACACGCCGGAAACGATCCATGCCCAGCTGGTGGCACTGGCGGGCCTGGAGGATCCCCGGCTGGTGGTGACCTTCCCGGTCGAACTGCCGGTGGACACCAGTGCCGAGGAAATCGCGCAATGGCTGTCGGTCAGCGGGTATACGCGGGTCCAGGCGGAGCGCGAGGTGGAGGCGTCCGCGTCCCCGGTGGCAGCCCCCGTGGCGGCCAAGAAAGCCAAGGCGGCCAAGGCTGGCAAGGCCGCAATGGTCAGCCCGCCCGGCCGGCGCAAGGTGCTCGATGTGGTCGCCGACCGGTTTCGCCTCGGCAACACCGAGCGTGCACGGGTGCTGGAGGCGATCGAGACCGGCCTGCGCCGCGGTAGCGGGCGCATCAGCGTGTATGCCCTGGCGGACGAGGGCGAGCCGCGCATCTGGAAGTTCTCGACCGGCCTGCATTGCCCCGACAGCGACCTGCGCTATTCCGACCCGATCGCCTCCGCCTTCTCGTTCAATTCCGCCGTCGGCGCCTGCGACAGTTGTCGGGGTTTCGGACGCGTCATCGGTGTCGATTACGGCCTGGTGATCCCGAACGACAAGCTCACGCTGCGCGCCGGCGCCATCAAGCCGATGCAGACCCCCGCCTGGCAGGAGTGCCAGGACGACCTGATGCGCCACGCCGAAGACGCCGGCATCCCGCGCGACACCCCCTGGAACAAGCTCAAGCCCGAACACCAGCACTGGGTGGTCAACGGCTCGCCGAACTGGAACGGCAAGTGGAACCAGCACTGGTTCGGCGTGAAGCGCTTTTTCGAGTACCTGGAGACCAAGGCGTACAAGATGCACATCCGTGTGCTGTTGTCCAAGTACCGCAGCTACACGCCGTGCCCCACCTGTGCTGGCGCCCGCCTGAAGACCGAGAGCCTGTTGTGGCGCATCGGCAGCCAGTCCGACGCGGACGCAGTGATGGCTCCCGAAAAACGCTTCCTGCCCCAGGGCGTGGCCTGGAGCCGCGCCCAGCTGGAAGCCATGCCGGGTCTGTGCCTGCACGACCTGATGCTGCTGCCGATCGACCGCCTGCGGCGCTTCTTCGACCTGATGGGGGAGCGCGCCCATGCGGCGGGTTCGGTGCCACAAGGGCAGGCCGACCACAAGGCTCTCAAGCTGCTGTTCGAGGAA
>JANMZX010000579.1:0-1605 GCA_031383745.1 Rhodoferax sp.
TCGACGAACTTGCGGGGCATGGCGGAACTCCTCAACGGGTGGGGGTAAAAATCAGCGGGTCGGTTTCCAGTGCACCATCGGCAGGCCAGGCACCGGGGAACGGAAGAACGGAATCGTCGTGCCCAGCAGGCTGCCGAGGTAGACCGTGCGCAGATCAGGCCCGCCGAAGGTGACGCTGGCCATCCAGGGCGCCAGCGTGCCGCGGGCGCGGCCCATGTCCTCGGCGGTGACCGTGCCGGCGGCCATCTTGTCGAGCAGGTTGCGGCTCGCCGCGGGTTCGCCATCGTCGAGCAAAAGCAGCTTGTCGCCCTGCGGCGTGAGCGCGATCAGCTGGTCGGTCATCACCAGCGTGCACCACAGGTTGCCGAACGCGTCGAAGGCAATGCCGTCGGGGTAACCGCCGAGGTGCGCGGGGCCGAACACCTGGCGCTCGACCAGCTGCACACCCCGCGGGTCGCGCTCGTCGAGCCGCATGCGGGTGATCCACGGGCCGGTGGTCTCCACGATGTAGAGCCACTCTTCGCGCGTATCCAGCCGGATCTCGTTGGTGAAGTAGAACCCCTCGGCGACCACGCGGATGCCGCGCCCGGGCTCGACCACCGCCAGGTAACCGTCGCGCACGCGGCTGGCTGCCGCCTGCGTCCAGGGGTTGACCCGCGTCGACACGGTGATCCAGATGCGGTTGCGCGAATCGCGCAGCACGAAGTTGACCTTGCCGATCGGCTGGCCGTCGATGCGGTCGAACAGCGTGCGGGTGTCGCCGGCGCGTGTCATCACCTCCAGCAGGTCGGTGCCGAAGTTGGAGATCAGGATGTCGCCGTTGTCGGCGAAGGCCAGGCCGTTGGGCAGCGTGCCCTGGGTGAACTTGGCCTCGAAGGCATCCGCCGTGTCGACGCTGGCGCTCTGGAAGCGCACGTCGGCCCGCTGGCCGATGAAGGTCTGCGTGCCGTCGGGCGAGATGCGGGTCACGCCGCCGCGCGCATCGGCCGCCCACAACACGCCGTCGGGTTCTGCCAGGATGCATTCGGGGCGCTGCAGGTCGTGGCCGATGGTGCGGATGGCCGCGCGGTCCACGGTGAAGCCGGCCAGTGGGTTGGAGGTGGTGGGGGTCATTTCAACAGCACCAGACTGAGTTGGGGAAAAGCCAGCAACAGCAGCAGCACCAGGAACATGATCACGGTGAAGGGCAGGGTGCCGCGAAAGATGTCGCCCAGCGAGATGCGCGGGTCGTTCAGCGTGCTCTTGATCACGAACACCGACAGCCCGAACGGCGGTGTGAGCAGCCCGATCTCGACCGCCACCACGGTGACGACGCCAAACCACACCAGGTTCATGCCGAACTGCTGGGCGATGGGCAGCATCAGCGGCAGCACGATCAGCATGATGGAGGACGAGTCGATGATGGTGCCCAGCGCAATGATCACGCCGATATAGACCACCATGAAACCCGTGCGCCCCAGGCCGGCCTGCGCCATGGTCTCGACCAGGAACTGCGGCATGCCCGACATCGCCAGCATGCGGGTGTAGATGCTGGCGCAGATGATCAGGAAACTTACCGCCACGGTCACATGGCCGGTCTCGGTGAGCACGCCCCACAGGCTGGCG
>JANMZX010000590.1:0-17424 GCA_031383745.1 Rhodoferax sp.
CGGCGAGGGCGATTTGTGGGGCGCCGAGGAGCGCAGCGGCGGGGGCGGCGCGCGCAGTGCGCTTCGTCAACATGCTCATCGCACCTGTCCGAACGCAGCGCCCGCAGGGCGCGTAGTGAGTTGTGCGATGCGCCCCTGCCGTGACAACGAACGTTGCGGCGAGGCTCACAATTGCGCGAAGCGCTTGTGATGCCGGAGCCAACACCGCAGGGCAGTCTGCGCGTCCAGCGCCAGACCGCCCCACCATGAGCCCCCGCCGGGGCCCGCCTGCCGCGCCGCGCGCCGACGTCAACGCAAAAAGGCAGCGAAAACCACAGCACAAGCCGTCCAGCGACCGACCGCAATGGGCCGAATCCGGGCAATCCGGCCGGTCTCCCCAACAGGCGGCGCCCTTTCCCGGCCACCATTGGCGTCATTCGGGACGATCTGTCCGGCAGCGACGATGGCACCCGCACCGCAACGCGTGGCTAGTTCGCAAACGCCGCAATGCCAGTCTGCGCGCGGCCCAGGATCAGGGCGTGGATGTCGTGCGTGCCTTCGTAGGTGTTCACCACTTCCAGGTTCACCAGATGGCGCGCCACGCCGAACTCGTCGGAAATGCCGTTGCCGCCCATCATGTCGCGCGCCAATCGTGCGATATCGAGCGCCTTGCCACAGGAGTTGCGCTTGAGGATGGAGGTAATCTCGACCGATGCGGTGCCCTCGTCCTTCATCCGGCCCAGGCGCAGGCAGCCTTGCAGGCCCAGCGCGATCTCGGTCTGCATGTCGGCGAGTTTTTTCTGTATCAACTGGTTGGCGGCCAGCGGGCGCCCGAACTGCTTGCGGTCCAGCGTGTACTGGCGCGCGCGCAGCCAGCAGTCTTCGGCGGCGCCCAGCGCGCCCCAGGCAATACCGTAACGCGCCGAGTTCAGGCAGGTGAAGGGTCCCTTGAGCCCCTGCACCTCCGGGAAGGCGTTTTCCTCGGGGCAGAACACGCCGTCCATCACGATCTCGCCGGTGATCGACGCGCGCAGGCCCACCTTGCCGTGGATCGCCGGTGCACTCAGGCCGGGCATGCCTTTTTCGAGCACGAAGCCGCGGATCGGGCCGACCTGCCCGCCCTCGGACACTTCCTTGGCCCACACCACGAACACGTCGGCGATCGGGCTGTTGGAGATCCACATCTTGGAGCCTGAGAGCTTGTAGCCGCCGGCCACCTTGTGTGCGCGGGTAGCCATCGAACCCGGATCGGAACCGTGGTCGGGCTCGGTCAGGCCGAAGCAGCCGATCCATTCGCCTGTCGCCAGCTTCGGCAGGTATTTCTGGCGCTGCGCCTCGGTGCCGAATTCGAAGATCGGCACCATCACCAGGGAGCTCTGCACACTCATCATCGAGCGGTAGCCGGAATCGACACGCTCCACCTCGCGTGCGATCAGGCCATAGGCCACGTAGTTGAGGCCGGGGCCACCATACGCCTCGGGAATGGTCGGGCCGAGCAGGCCGAGTTCCCCCATTTCGCGAAAGATCGCCACGTCGGTCGTGCCGTCCCGGAACGCCTGTGTCACACGCGGCAGGAGCTTGTCCTGGCAATAGGCGGCGGCGGCGTCACGCACCATGCGCTCTTCGCCGCTGAGCTGGTCGTTGAGCAGAAACGGGTCTTGCCAGTTGAATGCGGCGTGGGCCATCAGGGTCTCCAGTAAGGGGCGACGGCAGGGGTCGCCAGTGTTCGATGGTAGTACCAGCACCCGCGTGCAGCAACCAACGGTTTTTCATCCAGACATGCGTAACTGGCATGTCTGGCCCTGGTTGTCCCAAACCGGCTCCACTACACTTGAAGCAGCTTCAGCGCGCCACCATGGCGCCTCCACACGGCAGGACACACCGATATGGGCACCCACACGATCCCGCGGATCAACATCTGCGCACTGTTCGGCGATGACGCGACCGCACGCGCCGAAGTCGACCACGCCATCCTGCAGGCCGCCCGGTCCGCAGGCATGCTGGTGCTCACCGGTCTGCCGGACTGGGCGGTGCTCGATCCGGCGCGCCGGCGCGTCCTGCTCAGCCTGTTCGCGCTGCCCCAGGCCGAGATCCGCAAGTTGTGGCGCTGGAATTTCGACCCGGCCCGCCCCAACGTGTACCGCGGCTGGTTCCCGCTGCAGAACGGGCTGGCCACCTACAAGGAAGGCATCGACATGGGCCCGGACCTGGCCTACGGCCCGGCGGTGGTCGACAACCGCGATCCGCTGCGCGAGGCGACGCCATTGCCGCCCGAGGATGAGTTGCCGGGCTGGCAGGCCTGTGCCCGCGGCTACTACCTCGCGATGGTCCGCCTGTCTGCGGCGCTGATGCAATCCGTGGCGCGCGGGCTCGGGCTGCCCGAGCACTGCTTCGATGCCGCTTTCGACGGCGGCGTGTCCACGCTGCGGCTGCTGCATTACCCGGTGCGGCCACCGGAGTCGTTCGAGGGCGTGCCCGCCGCCGACGCCTGGACCGAGCACCGTGGACAACCGCACTATCTGCTGGCGCGCGCCCATGTCGACACCGGCTTCATGACGCTGCTGGCCCAAGACGGCGTGGACGGTTTGCAGGCGCAGCTCCTGGACGGCACCTGGGTCGACGTGCCCCCGGAAGAAGCCAGCCTCGCCGTCAATTTCGGCAAGGTGCTGGAGCGCTGGACAGCCGGCGCCATCCGCGCCACCGTCCACCGCGTGCTGGGCTCTGGGCGCGAGCGGTACTCGATACCGTTCTTCCATGAAGCGCGGGTCGATGCGGTGATCGCGCCCTTGCCGCTGCCCGGGGCAACCCCCTTCGCGCCGTTCTATTTTGGTGACCATCTTTGGCAGGCCACCACCCAATTCGTCGAACAGCGCGGCATCGCCCACCTGCGCACCCCACTCGGAGACCCGCCCGCACCATGAATAGCCCATCCCCCACCCGCCGCCAATGGCTGGGAGCCGCCTGCGCAACCGCCCTGTCTGCCTCACCGCTAATCGTCCATGCGCAGGCCGCGTGGCCCAGCAAGCCGCTGCGGCTGGTGGTTCCTTTTGCGCCGGGGGGCAGTTCCGAGATCGTGGCCCGTGCCGTCGCCGGAGAAATCAGCAAGACCATCGGACAGAACATGTTCGTGGAGAACAAACCGGGCGCCGCCGGCAACATCGCGATGCAGGAGGTCGCCGCCTCCAGCGACGACCACACGCTGGTGCTGGGCCACATCGGCACGCTGGCGGTCAACCCGTACATCTTCGACAAGCTGCCCTACGACGCGGCCAGGGACTTCACCGCCATCACCCTGGTGTCCAAGGTCCCGAGCCTGTATGTGGTCCACCCCGACCTGCCGGTGAAGGACCTCACCGAATTCGTCGCCCATGCCAGGAGCCGCCCGGGTCAGCTCAACTACGGCTCGGCGGGCAACGGCAGCGCCGGCCACCTGGCGTTCGAGTACCTGAAGATGGCCACGCAGACTTTTGTGGTCCATGTCCCCTACCGCGGAACCGGTCCGATGCTGACCGACCTGATGGCCGGGCGCCTGCAGGCCGCCTCGGTGGGCGCGCCCGCGCTGTTGCAGTTCATCAAGACCGGCCGCCTGCGCTGCATCGCCACCGGCACCGCCAGCCGCCTGCCGCAGTTGCCCGATGTGGCCACCGTGGCGGAGCAGGGCCACAAGGGATTCGAGATGACCCAGTGGTACGGGCTGCTGGCCCCCTCGCGCTGGCCACGCGCGAATATCGCCAGGCTCGAGGCCGAAGCCATCCGTGCCACGCGCGGCAGCATCGTGCGCGACAAGCTGGCATCGGACACCGCGCTGGCGGTCGGCACGAGCGGGGCGGAGTTCGACGCCTTCATCAAGGCCGAACAGGCGCGCTGGAAACCGGTGATCGCCCGCGCCCAGATCAAGCCGGACGGCGCCTGAACGACATCGACGGCACACCCGTGCGCCGCCGGATCCCCGCCACCCACACCCTGTTGTGCTTCGAGGCAGCCGCACGGCACGAAAGCTACACCCGCGCGGCCCAGGAACTGTCACTGACCCAGAGCGCCGTGTCGCGCCAGATCGCGGCCCTGGAGTCCTTTGTCGGCCAGACGCTGTTCCAGCGCACGCGACACGGTGTGGCGCTGACCGAGCGCGGCAGCAGTTACGCGCGCCAGGTGCGCCAGCGTCTGCAAGCGCTCGAACACGACACCCTGGAAGCCATGTCCGGGCCTGGCGAGGCACGCTCCATCGCGCTGGCCGCCGTGCCGACCTTCGCCACCCGCTGGCTGATCCCGCGCCTGCCCGACCTGGCCGCGCTGCACCCGGAACTCGTCGTGCATATCGAAACCCGCACCCGCCCTTTCCTGTTCTCCGACACTGGCTTCGATGGCGCGTTGTACGCCGGCACACCGGAGCAGGTGGCCAATTGGGCCGGCACCCAGTCGGTCGAGTTGTTGCGTGAGGAACTGGTCCCGGTGTGCGCCCCGGCGATGTTGCGCGGCAGGCCGACGCTGGACGCCGCCGAGCTGGCAGACCTGCCGCTGCTGCAACAGAGCACCCGCCCCCTGGCATGGCAGCAATGGTTCGAAGCCGCCGGCGTGAGCACACCGGCCGCGTTGTCGGGGCCGCGGTACGAGCTGTTCTCGATGACTGCAGCCGCCGCCGCGCACGGCCTGGGGCTGGCGCTCGTGCCGCGCCTGCTGGTCGAGACGGAACTCGCCAGCGGGGCCCTGGTCGTGGCCTGCGAGAGCCGGCTGCAGGGCGACCGCGCGTACTACCTCGTCATGCCGCAGCGCACCGACACCAAACCCGCGCTGGCGCGTTTTTGCGACTGGTTGCTGGGCCAGGCCTGTAGCGCAACAACAACACCGCCCGTCGTGGCATCCGGGCAACAGACTGGCGAACATATGCGGCAGCGCGATAATCCATCTGACTCGACATAGATTCGGAGGCACCATGACAAGCACCGGCAACAAAAAGGAAACTGGTTTTCCGAGCATCGAGTGGGAGGAGGATGACCGGGCCACGCGGCCGATGCCGCTGCACGAGCTTCCCCGGCAGGTCGGCATCGACCATGCCATGGAAATCGTCGAGAAGCACCACGAGCGCATTGCCAAGGCGATCCGCTTGTTCTGGGGTACGCGTGATTGCGTCGAATACATCCAGAAGCTGGTGATGAGCGGTGGCGACGGTTTCGGCAAGGCCCGCATCGGCTTCAAGCCCGAGGTGGTCTCGGCGCTGATGAGCCTGATCACGCTGCACCGCGTCGACTCCTGAGGCGACCGGCCGCACCCGCAACGGGTCGCCGCGCCCTGGTGGAACGGTCAGCCCCGTCCTGCGCGGGACTGCGCAAACGCTTCGTACCAGGCCAGACACTGCGGATTGGCCATCGCCTCGCGGTTGACCACCTTGTCGATCGGCTGGCCCAGCAACAATTTCTTGATCGGCAATTCCTGCTTCTTCCCCGACAGCGTGCGCGGGACCTCCGCCACCTGGAAGATGTCGTTGGGCACAAAGCGTGGTGACAGGGCCTGGCGGATCGCCTGGTTGAGCCGCTCACGCATCGCCGCATCGAGCCGCGCACCGTCGCGCAGCACCACGAACAGCGGCATGTAGCTCTCGCGCCCCAGGTATTCCAGGTCCACCACCATCGAGTCCAGCACCTCGGGCAGCGCCTCGACCGCACTGTACAACTCGCTGGTACCCATGCGCAGGCCATAGCGGTTGATCGTGGCGTCGGAGCGGCCGTAGATCACGCAACCGCCGTCAGGCAGCAGCTTGAGCCAGTCGCCGTGCCGCCAGACGCCCGGGTACATGTCGAAATAACTCGACAGGTAGCGCTGGTTGCCGGCGTCGCCCCAGAAATACAGCGGCATGGACGGGATCGACTCGGTGCACACCAGTTCGCCCACCGCGTCGGTCACCGCGTCGCCCTGCTCGTTCCAGGCCTGAACGGCGCAGCCCAGCAGGCGGCATTGCATCTGGCCGGGGACCAGCGGCAATTCACGGTTGCCACCGATGAAGGCACCCGCGAAATCGGTGCCGCCGGACATGTTGCACCACCAGATTCCATCCCCACGGTCGCCCACTGCCCCGGCGTTGGCCCCGGCCAATGCCGCAAGTGGCTCCCTGCCCCCCGAGGGGGCCACGGTGCCTTGGGGCGGCCCGGCGGCACCGGCGTTGCCCCCACGGTCGCCGCATCGCAGCGCGTCGAATTGCGCTGTGCCCCAGGCCTGGGTATCGGCGCTCAGGGGCGAGCCGGTCGTGCCGAGGGCCCGCACGCGCGACAGGTCGCCACAAGTGGCAAGGTCCAGCCCGGCCTTCTGGCAGTTGGCGAAATAGGCCGCGCCGGCGCCGAAGAAGGTGACTCCGAGCTGCGAGGCAAACCGCCACAGGGTGCTCCAGTCCGGCGCGACGCGCTGGCCGGCCGCGTCGACCGATGGCCCGGCCGGGTTGCCGTCGAAGATGCAGCAGGTGGTGCCCCCCAGCAGCCCGCCGAGCTGGCAGTTCCACATCACCCAGCCGGTCGAGCTGTACCAGTGGAAACGCTCGCCGCGGGACTCGGGCGCACAACTGCTGCCGATGTCGTTGTGCAGGGTCATCAGGGCCATGTGGACCACAACGATGCCGCCGTGGCCGTGCACGATGGGTTTGGGCAGCCCGGTGGTGCCGCTGGAATAGACGATCCACAGCGGGTGGTCGAAGGGCAGCCACAGGGGCTCGAAGGCGCGGGTCTGCGCATCGTCGCGCACCAGTGTGTCGGCCAGGTCGATGGCGTCGAGCCCGCCCGAGCGCGCCGCTGCCAGGGTGCCGAGCCGGTCGTGCACGATCAGGTGGCGCACGCTGGGCAGCGCGGCGCGCAGTTCAGCCACCACCTGCAGACGCTCCTGGTCGCGTCCGCCATAGGTGACGCCGTCGCAGGCGATCAGCACCCGCGGCTCGATCTGGCGAAAGCGGTCCAGCACGGCGTTGCTGCCCATGTCGGGCGCACACAGGCTCCACACGGCGCCGATGCTGGCACAGGCGATGAAGGCAACGATCGCCTGCGGCCCGTTGGGCAGGTAGGCTGCAATCCGGTCGCCCGGCTGCACGCCGAGTTCCTGCAAGGCCAGTGCAAGCGAGGCCGACTGGCGGCGCAACTCCGGCCAGCTCAGGACGCCGGGCTGCCCGAGCGCCAGGCTTTTTTCGTCGTGGCTGAGTACCGCCGGCATGCCGGCTGCGTGCGCCGGCACCACGTGGCGTAATACCTGCTGTGCGTAGTTGACCTGTGCACCAGGGAACCACTGCGCGCCCGGCATGCGGCGCTGGGCCAGCACCGCGCGGTGGGGCGTCGGGGAACACAGGTCGAAGTAGTCCCAGATGCTTTGCCAGAAGGCGTCGAGGTCGGTGACCGACCAGCGCCACAAGGCGTCATATGAGTCGAACACCAGACCGCGCTGGGTCGCCAGCCAGTCCTGGTAGCGCCGGATCTGCGGGACGGAGAACGGCTCCGGGTGTGTGCTGTGCATGGCGTAAGATTACCGCATGCACCTGCGCGAGGCCAGCACCCCCACAGGCCGGCGGTGCGATACTTTCTGCCGGTTGCTCATCGCGCTGGGTCGCGCGAGCGTTTTCCCTCTTGCCTGTCACCCCCTGGAGTTCGGATGCGTATCTGGAAGAAACCCGTATCGGTCGAAACCCTCACCGCCATGCACATCGGCACCGCCGTGGCCCACCTGGGCATGGAATTCCTGGAGGTGGGCGACGACTTCATCCGCGCCCGCATCCCGGTGGACGAACGCACCAAACAACCGTATGGCCTGCTGCACGGCGGCGTGTCGGTGGTGCTGGCAGAAACGCTGGGTTCGTGCGGTGCGGCCTCGGCGGCGCCGGAAGGTTATCGGTGCGTCGGGCTGGACATCAATGCCAACCACATCAAGGGCGCGACCAGCGGCTGGGTCACCGGCGTCACGCGGCCGGTGCACATCGGGCGCACCACGCAGGTCTGGCACATCGACCTGCACAACGACGCTGGCGAGCTGACCTGCGTGTCGCGCATCACCATGGCGGTGCTGGCGCCGCGCTGACGCGAAGGGCCGGCTACTCGGCCGCGCCTTGCTGCATACGCTCGCTCTTCCAGTACACATCGTCGCCCGCCGAGCCGTCGGTACGGAATCGGTTGAGCACGCGCGCCAGCACGAACAGCAGGTCGCTGAGGCGATTGAGATACTGGCGCGGGGTGTCCTTGAGGGCGTCCTGGCCACCCAGCGCCACCACGGCGCGTTCGGCGCGGCGTGCCACGGTGCGGCACACATGGGCCAGCGCGGCGGCGCGTGTGCCTGCCGGCAGGATGAACTCCTGCAGCCGGGGCAGCTGTTCGTTGTGCTCGGCCAGCGCCTGGTCGAGTGCCAGCACCGCGTCGGCCTTGAGCAGTTCGAAGCCGGGGATTGACAACTCGCCGCCCAGGTTGAACAGCTGGTGCTGGATTTCCACCAGCAGCGTGCGCACCGGCGCAGGCATGTCCTCGCACAACAACACACCGATGTGGGAGTTGAGTTCGTCGACGTCGCCCATGGCGTGCACACGCAGCGCGTTCTTGGAAATCCGGGTGTTGTCACCCAGGCCGGTGGTGCCGTCGTCGCCGGTGCGCGTGGCTATTTGAGTCAGGCGGTTGCCCATGCTGCAGTCTCCAGAGTTCGCAGCATTGTCGCGCCTGTGCGGCAGCCTGCGCGCCGTGGGGCCTCCAGGGACCGGGCCTGGAGGGCTCCCCGGTTGCAGCTTCAGGGCTGGCGCAGCGCCACGAAATTCACCTCCACCCGGCGATTGGGCAACAGGCATTCCAGCGCTTCGGCACGCGAACGGTACTTGCCCTGGCAGGCGCTCACCGGTTGGCGGTCGCCCTGCACCGACGTCCTGGTGATTGCGGCCGGAATGCCCTTGGCCACCAGGTAGTCGCGCACCGTCTGCACGCGCGCCTGCGCCAGGGCCTGGTTGGTGTCGTGCCTGCCGGTGCGGTCCGCATGGCCCACCAGCAGCACCTCACGCAGGCTCATGCCGCTGTCAAGCGTCCGGGCCACGGCCACATCCAGGCGCTCGATCGTCATCACGCGGGCCTGGTCGCAGGTGTGGCAGTCGGCTTGGATGGTGTGACCGCCGACGCGTTCGGGAACGGTGGCAGTGCCTGCGCCGTGCCCGGTACGGGCAAGTTCGGTACGACCAGAAAACCAGTTCGGTCGATGACGGTGCGCGACGGCGAGGGACTTCATGTCCGGTGCGCGTTCGACGTGCTGGAATCCGGGTAGCTCGGCCCCGGCGGACTGCAATGCAAGCGCAGGCTGACGCGGAACCCAACACCCGGCGGGCGCTCGGCAGCCAGTGCGGCGTGGTGCTTTTGCGCCACCAGCTGGACCAGGGCCAGACCGAGTCCATGGCCCTTGGACGCCTGGCTTCCCTGGGCGTAGGCACCCGTCAGGCCCGACAGCCGCTCGGGCGGAAAACCGGCGCCTTCGTCGTGCACAGCCAGCAGGTACCCGTCGGGCACCGCGTCCAGCGACAGCGTCACCGTGCCCCCCGGGCGGCCGTGGCGCAGTGCATTCCAGCCCAGGTTGAGCAATGCGCGCTGCAACAGCCGGGCATCCCCCCGGACCAGGGCGATGTCGAGGGTGCAGCGCCGCTCGATCCGCGCACCCTCGCGCTGGGCGTCTTCCCACAGGTCGTCCGCACTCTGGTGGAACAGCTGCACCAGGTCCACTTCGGGCAACTGGGTTGCATCCAGCGCCTGGGCGCGGCCCAGCAGCAGGAACTGCTCGGTCAGGTCCAGCGAACGGCGCGCGCAGGTGTCGATGCGTGCCAGCACCGCGGCGTTGGCGGCGCCCCCGTCCGGGCGCAGTTGTTCGGCCAGCGAACGCAACGACACCAGCGGCGAGCGCAAGTCGTGCGCCAGGTGGCGCATCATCTGCTCGCGGTATTCCTGGCTCTTGGCGCTGCCGTCATCGGCCACCACCATCGCCGCGGCGATCTGGTCCACCGCCTGCGAGATGGCCGCAATGCGTGACTCCACCGGGTCCAGAAACCCGGCCACTGGCACGGTGCGCGTGCCGACGCCGCCAGGCCGGGTCAGCCCTGCGATGCGTGCCGTCTCGCGCGCCATCGTGCTCAGGCTGGACTCCAGCCTGCGCCAGCTCCACAGGGGATAGGCCAGTGCCGCCACAGCCGCTGACGCTGCTGGCGGCCACCACCATCCGGCCCAGCGCAACGCGACCCAGGCCAGCAGGATGCAGCCCAGGATGGCCAGCACCGTAGCGGCCAGGGCGATGCGTGGCGACGTCAGCAACAAGACCACCATGAGCACCAGCAGCGTGGCGCTCGACAACACCATGCGCAGCGCCCCCGCCACCGGCTGCACGACGACACCCGCACGCAGGCCGTCCACGATGTTGGCCACGAACTCCACCCCCGGCATCGCTCCGTTGACACCGGCCAGCGGCGTCACCAGGTTGTCGCCCAGACCGGTGGCCGTGGCGCCCACCAGCACCATCCTTCCGCGCAGTCGCTCGGTGCCGATGCGTCCGTCCAGCAGATCGGCGACCGGCAGTCGCGCGAAATGCCCGCTGGGCCCGGCGAACGGCACCAGGCTGGCCGCGCTGTCCCGCTCGGGCCCCTCTGGAGCGCCGGCCGCTTCCCGCAACAGCATGGCCACATGGGCATACCCGGTGCCGGCGGCCGTCTCGCGTGGCAGGTAGCGTCGTATGACGCCGTCACGGTCGACCAGCGCCTGGGCATGGCCGAGGCGTGCACGGGCGGCAAATGCCGGTAGCGGAACGATTGCCGGCGCGTCCGGCGAGGGCATGAAGACCGGCAGCACGACACGGCCATGCCGCGTGATGGCGGCGGCCAGCCGGGCGTCGGCGCCGGCATCGTCGCGCTGCGGTTCCGACAGGATCACGTCCAGCAGGATCGGGCCGGCGCCGGCCTCGGTCAAGCGCTCGACCACCTCGGCCAGACGGTGACGGGTCCAGGGCCAGCGCCCGAGCCGCGCGAGGCTGGTTTCATCTATCGCCAGGATCAGGATGTCATCGGCTGCCGGTCGCCCCGCGTGGAGGATGCCGGTGTCGTAGAACCAGTTGTCGGCGCGGTCCAGCCACGCCCCGCGCACTGCGCCAACGAGGCAAGCCAGCAGCAGCGCCAGCAGCAGTGCCCACTCCCGCAGATGTCGACCAGCCAGGGCCCTCACGCCGCGCCCACGGACTCAATCGCAGGTGCCGCGCGCACCGTCGGAAGGCTGCACGCGGCTCACAACAAGAACGGCAACAACAGCAGCAGCAGCAGGCCCCAGGGATGCTGGGGTGGCGGCTCCGGTACCTCGAATCGCTGCGTCGACGACCACGGACCGCTGCTGCCATCGGGCAGCATGACCTGCGTGCGCACATGGTAGGCGCCTGGCTCGGGCTTGGGCAGTTCCAGGCTGGCGCCGGCCACCACCTGGTCTACCGCGGTGCTGGCAAATGCAGCATCACGCGACAGCTGCACCCGGTGGCTGAAACCGGGCGGGCCGGACCAGGCCAGACGCAAGCCGCCGTCCCCGACCTGGGGCGGCGCAACAGCCGACGGCTCCAGCACGGTGAACGACCCAGCATCTCCGAACGGCCCGCGCGGGCCGTCGCGGCGCTGGCTCGCCAGGCGCCAGTAGTAGGTTCCTGGCGGCAGCGCCGGATCCGGCAGCCACCGCGCAGTGGCGATGTCGGCGCGGTCCACGACGCGATCGGCAAAAGCCGCGTCCCGCGCCACCTGCAGGTGGTAGGCCGGCACACCCGGCTGCTCGGTCCAGACCAGCGGCGCGCCGGCCGTGACGCTGGCACCGGCCGGTGGCGCAATCTGCAGGGGCGGCTCGGGCCGGGCAGCTACCACCAGTGCAATCGCGGATTCGCGGCCTTCGAGATCCTGCGCATCGGCTGCCCGCACACGCAGGTGGTAGTCGCCATCCGGCAGCGCCGTCAGCACCCACACCGGCCCGCGTGTCTTGACGTCCTGCAACAGCTGGGTAAACGCGCTGTCGCCTGCCACCTGCCATCGCCAACCCACGGCGCCGGGCATCGGCGGCACCTGCAGCGGCTGGGCCGTGCGTTCGACCCGTCGCGGCAGCGCCGACACATCGGGCGCTGCGAGCAGTTGCACCACCCGGCCCAGCTGGCCGCCCTGCGCGCGCACGCCCTCGCCCTGCGCAACGGGCACCGGCTCGGGCGCCGCACCAGCCAGCGCCACGCGGCCCTCCAGCACCTCGTGGCGGCTGACCTCGCCCTCCAGTGCGACGCGAAACCGGGTGCCGCGCACCGCGGTGACGACCCTGGGCGTGCGCACATCGAACCGGGAGGCCGGCTCCTTGAGCGGCGTGGCCGTCGTGTCTACCGAGCCGCGCTGCAGCTCGATGGTCGTGGCGCGGATGCCGACCGCTGGCGCCTCGCGCGACTCACCCAGCCCGGCACGTGTCAGCGGGGCGAACACCGCCAGCGCACCGTCAGGGAATCGCAGCGTGACAGCACCCTGCGGGCCGGTGTCGAAACTGTCGCCCGCCCCCAGCCGCATGCCGGCGACCAGCGGGCCCTTGTTGCCCGACACGGCGCCGGTCACGTGCACGACCTCGGCTGTGAGCGCAGACCAGCGCAGCCAGTCGGTCGGCACGCGCAGGGCAGTGCCCGGCCGCAGGCGGCGGTTGTTGCGGATCTGGTTGAGTTTCTGCAGCTCGGGCCACCGTGATGGCTGATCCAGGTACCGCTGCCCGATGCCGATCAGGGTGTCACCCGGGCGCACCGTCAATTCCAGCAGATCCTGCGCGCCGAAAGCCACACTACAGGCCTGCGCCAGCCAGACGGCCAGCACGGTGGCGTGCAGGAGACGCCGGCTAGGACAGCGCTTCAAGACGGTACCCATGCGCATAGACCGAGTTGATGCGCCAGCCGTTGTCGCCCAGGCGCATGAGGGTCCTGAGCTGGCTGACATGGATATCCAGCGTGCGTGTCTGCACCTGCGCATTGAGGCCCCAGACAGCCTCGAGCAGGTACTGGCGCGACAGCAGCCGCCCGGGATTGCGAAACAGCAGTTGCGCCAGCTGGTACTGGCGCTCGGTCAGGTCCACCATCTCGCCATGCAGGCGCACGCTGCTGGTGGACGGGTCGAATTCATACGGCTCCACGGCCAGCAGGCTGGTGCTGCTGTAACTCTCGGCGCGGCGTTTGAGCGCCTCCAGGCGTGCCAGCAGTTCCGCGCGGCGCGGTGGTTTGACCAGAAAATCGTCGGCCCCGTGGCCAAGCGCTTCCACGATGTCGCTTTCGGTGTCGCGGCTGGTCAAAAACAGAACCGGCGTGCGGTCTTGCAGCTGGCGCAGCCAGTCGAGCACCTCGATACCGGTCATGTCGGGCAACGCCCAGTCGAGCACCAGCACATCGAAGGTCTCGCGCACCATGGCCTGCAGGAAACGCGCGCCGGTGCCATACACCTCGGCGCTGTGACCGCCGGCGTGCAGGGCCTCGGTGACCAGCAGGGCGTGGTCGACATCGTCCTCCAGTACTCCGACCCTCATCGCCAATGGCTCCCGCAGCTGGCACCAACCCGCAATCGGCGACGGCCGGCATCGAGTGAAACGGACCGGACGGACGCGTTTCGATAGCTTGCGCTGGGTGCAATCACAAAGTTGAAGTCTAAAGCAAGTGCAGCCGCGGCAAGTGTCGGAAAAACGACAACGATGGGAGCTTCGGTGCCCGCCGGGCACGTTGCCAGGACCCTCGCCCGACAGCACACCGGCGTACACTGCCACCCTGCACCCCGGAGAACCACCATGAATGCACCTGCCGCGCCCGAACACCTGCTGCCCCAGGTTGCCCAGCGGGATGTCCCGCAGGCATTGATCGATGCTCTCAAGGCGCAGTTCGGCGCACGCTGTTCGACCGCGCTCGTGGTGCGCGAACAGCATGGGCGTGACGAGTCCTCGTTTGCCGCCCCACCCCCGGCCGCCGTGGTGTTTGCCGAATCCACCGCCGACGTGTCGGCTGTGGTGGCGCTGGCCAGCCGGTACCGTGTACCGGTGATTCCGTTTGGCGTGGGGTCGTCGCTGGAGGGCCACCTGCTGGCCGTGCAGGGCGGCATCAGCATCGACCTGGGCCGCATGAACAAGGTGCTGGCGATCCATGCCGAAGACCTGACCGTGACGGTGCAACCGGGCGTCACCCGCAAGCAGTTGAACGACGAGATCAGGAGCACCGGCCTGTTCTTCCCCATCGACCCCGGCGCTGACGCCAGCATCGGCGGCATGAGCGCCACCCGCGCCAGCGGCACCAATGCCGTGCGGTACGGCACCATGCGCGAGAACGTGCTGGCACTGGAGGTGGTCACCGCCAGCGGCGACGTGATCCGCACCGGAACACGCGCCAGGAAGTCGTCTGCCGGCTACGACCTGACCCGCCTCATGGTCGGCAGCGAAGGCACACTGGGCGTGATCACCGAGGTGACCCTGCGCATCTACCCGCTGCCCGAAGCGGTGACGGCGGCCATCTGCTCCTTCCCGAGCATCGAGGCTGCGGTGCGCACCACGATCCAGGTGATACAGATTGGCATACCCATCGCGCGCGTGGAACTGATCGACGTGAATGCCGTGCGCATGGTCAACGCCTACGCCAAGCTCGGCCTGCGCGAAGAGCCGATGCTGCTGATGGAGTTCCACGGGTCGCCGACCGCGGTCCGGGAGCAGGCCGAGGCGGTGCAGGAGATCGCCAGCGAGCACGGTGGCAATGCGTTCGAATGGGCCAGCACACCGGAGGAACGCACCCGCTTGTGGACGGCGCGCCACAACGCCTACTTTGCCGCGATCCAGTCGCGCCCGGGCTGCCGCTCGATCTCGACCGACACCTGTGTGCCGATTTCGCGCCTGGCCGATTGCCTGCTCGACTCCGTGGCCGAGGCGGATGCATCAGGCATCCCGTATTTCCTGGTCGGCCATGTCGGCGACGGCAACTTCCACTTCGGTTACCTGCTGGACCCCGATCTTCCGCAAGAGCGTGTGACCGCCGAGAAACTCAACCACCAGCTGGTGACCCGTGCGCTGGCGCTGGGTGGCACCTGTTCCGGTGAACACGGCATCGGGCTGCACAAGATGGATTTCCTGGTGTCGGAGGCGGGGGACGGTGCGGTCGAGACCATGCGCACCATCAAGCGGGCACTGGACCCTTACAACATCATGAACCCGGGCAAGGTGTTCACCCTGTAGTCAGGGGCTTTCGGCGATGGCCTTGGCCATGTAGTCGATCTTCTGCTGCAGGTCGGAGTCGGTGTCGGCGTAACGTTCGGCGATCGCCGCGAACTCGTCCTGGATCTCGATGAACGCATCGACCATGTCGGGGTCGAAATGCGCGGCCCGCTCCTGGAAGATCAGCTGCACCGCCTTGTCGTGCGCAACCCCGGAGCGATAGACGCGGTCACTGGTCAGTGCGTCGTAGGCATCGGCGATCGCCATCACGCGCGCCGCCATGGGGATGCGTTCGCCAGCCAGGCCCTGCGGGTAACCGTGCCCATCCCAGTGCTCCTGGTGGCCATGGGCGATATCGCGCGCGATCTCCAGGAACTCGGTCGATACGCCGGCGCTGCGACGGATCTGCTCGATCGCGGCACAACCGAGAGCCGGATGTGTGCGCACGATGTCGATCTCGTCCTGGCTCAGCGGGCCGGGCTTGAGCAGGATGCGATCGGGCACACCGGCGTTACCGATGTCATGCAGCGGGCAGGCCCGAAACAGCAGGCCGATGGTGTGGTCGGACATCCGGCGCCCGTATGCCGGGGAAGACTTGAGCTTTTGCGCCAGGGCCCGCACGTAATGCTGGATACGCACGATATGGTTGCCGGCCTCGCCCGGTTCGGCGAGGTGCGCCATGGCAAGGACGGTGGCGTCGAATACACGGGCGAGGTCCTGCATCGAATCCCGGGCGCGCGGGAGGTTCGCCGTGCTGTCGGACGATGTTGCCGGTTGGCCGGGCACTGGTTCTGCGTGATCCACCACAGCGGTCTCCGGGAGAGTATGTGTTGTCGATGTTACGACGAGTTACCGACCCGCAGTGTCATTTGTACAACTGATTCGCGCCCTTCCCGCCGGCAGCCGGCGCCCGCGCAAACGGGGCGCGATAGATCCATACCGGGCGCCCGTCGGCCAGACGGATGGTATGCGCGGCTTGCCAATCGCGCGCCTCGAACTCCAGGCTGACCAGCCAGCTGCCGGGCTGCATCTGCGCTGCCGCCTTGTCCAGCGCGCGTGGCATGCTTTCCGGGCGCTGGAACAGGTACACCAGCTGGTAGGCGCTCCAGTCGGCGCGCCAGATGTCCCCCTGGCGCACCCGTGCCCAAGGGCAGCGCAGCGCGCACGCCAGACGCAGTGGCCAGCTCCATTCGATACCGTGCAGCTGCGCCGACGGATACGCCTCGCGCAGGGCCGACAGGCCATGGCCCAGCCCGCAACCGGCATCCAGCACCAGCGCACCGTCGGGCAGCGGCGCATGCCCTGGCAGCGCGCGCAGGGCGTGTGCCGGTGTCGGAAACAGCGGCGCATCCCGCCAGGCATGCAAGGGATACACCAGCGCAAGGACTCCCAGCAGGATTAGCCAGGCCCAGGCCGGAAGCACTGCAGCGCCAGACACCAGCAGGGCCAGTGGAAAACCGGTCGCGATGATCAGGCGACGCCACCAGCTGCTTCCAAAAAAGCTCATCACCACGCCCACCAGCGCCGCCGACAGCAGCGCGAGCGCCGCGCCTGCACCGAGCCCCAGCAGAACGCGATACAGCCCCCAGGCCAGGGCCCATGACAGCAGGGCCGGCAAGGGCCACAACAGACGTCTGGCGGGCCTAGCGCGAGGCGCCATTGCTGAGCTTGTCGATCAAGCCGTTGAGCTCGTCGAGCGACCCGAACTGGATCACCACCTCGCCCATCTCCTGCACGCGACCGGCACGCTTGACGCGCTTTTTCACACGCACCTCGACCTCTGCGGTGAGAAGATCGGACAACTCCTCCTCGACCCGTCTGAGATCGCGCGACTTCTCCTTTTTCGGCTTCGGCGAGGTGAGTGTGAACTCGGCGTTGAGCTTCTTGACCAGGCTCTCGGCCTCACGCACCGTCATCTTGCGCGCGGTGATCTGCGTCGCAGCGGTGATCTGCGCCACTTTCTCCAGCGCCAGCAGCGCCCGCGCATGGCCCATTTCCAGGTCGCCCGCCATCAGCATGGTCTGCACCGGCTCGGCCAGGTTGAGCAGGCGCAGCAGGTTGCTGGCGGCGCTGCGGGAGCGCCCCACGGCTTGCGCCGCCAGTTCGTGAGTGAGCCCAAACTCTTTGACCAGGCGTTGCAGGCCTTGGGCTTCTTCCAGCGGGTTGAGGTCTTCACGCTGGATATTCTCAATCAGCGCCATGGCGGCAGCGGCTTCATCGGGCACGTCGCGCACCAGCACCGGCACGCTGTCCAGGC
>JANMZX010000644.1:0-19271 GCA_031383745.1 Rhodoferax sp.
GCGACGCGGCCATCGCATCGATCCAGATGTGCCACGCGGGGCGCTACAGCACGCGGCGCATGGTGCACGGCGCGATCCTGGCCGAACTGCTGCTGCGCGAATCAGGCGAGGACGCGGCCCAGCGCTGCGCAGCCATCTGCGCTGCGCTCACCATGAACATCGCCATGCTGGAGTTGCAGGACGTGTTGTACCTGCAGGCGGCCCCGCCGGACCAGCAGCAAAGAGAACTGGTCCGCTGCCACCCGGTCGCGGGAGTACTTCGCCTGCAGGCGCTGGGCGTGACCGACGCACGCTGGCTGGCCATCGTGGCCCAGCACCATGAGACGATCGACGGCAAGGGTTATCCCGACGCGTTGCAGGGCGCCGGCATCTGCCGCGCAGCGCAGGTGCTGTCGATCGCCGACCGCTACGGGGCCATGGCCACCGGCCGGGCCTACCGTGCGGCCGCTCTGCCGAATGCCGTGGTCCGCCAGCTGTTCATGGACAAGGGCAGGAATATCGACTCCGGCCTGGCCGGTCTGCTGGTCAAGGCGGTCGGTATCTATCCGCCGGGAAGCCTGGTCGGCCTGGCCAATGGCGACACCGCCGTGGTGGTGAAGCGGACCCAGAGTGCCAACCACCCGGTGGTTCGCTGCGTCAAGACCAATCGCAACGTCATCCTGGAGATTCCCCGCAAACGCCTCACCAGCGAGCCGGCCTATGCGATCACGCGCATGTTTCCGATGGCAGGTCTGGGCTTCGAGGTGGATCCGCACCGGTTGTGGGACGAAGGCCTCAAGGTGGAGCCAGCATGAACCTGCGCATCCTGCTGGCCGACGACAACCCGACATTCATGCTGGCGGTGCAGCAGTTCCTGTCCACGCTGCCCGGCACCGAGGTGGTGGGGGTGGCGGCCAACGGACGCGACGCAATGGCATTGGCCGACAGTCTGCGGCCCGACCTGCTGCTGCTGGACATCGGCATGCCGGAGATGAACGGGCTGGAAGCGGCGAGGCGCATGCACCTGTGGCCGGACCCGCCCCTGGTGGTGTTCCTGTCGATGCACAACGGCCAGGCCTACCGCGACGCGGCCAGCCAGGTCGGTGCGGCCGGCTTCATCAGCAAGGGGGACTTCGTGGACGAACTGCCCGCCATGATCACGACCGTCGAAGCTCGGCGCGCGCTGGCCCGGGCCTGACCGGCCCGGGCTGCACGGCGCCGGTCAGCGCAGGTTGCCGGTGTGCCCGAGCGAATACCTGCCCGGTTGCGGCCAGACCGTCAGGCCATGGGGTTCGCGCCCCACCTTGACCTGGTCCACTGCGCCGGTGGTGGTCTCGATCCGGTACACCACGTCGTCGTAGCGACCAGAGAGCCAGATGTACTTGCCGTCGGCGCTCACATTGCCCATGTCCGGGCTGCCGCCGCCGGGGATCGGCCAGGTCTTGCTGACGGTGCGGGTGGCAAAGTCGATCACCGACAGGCTGCCCTTGCCCAGCCGGTCACCGCGGATCTTGTTGCCGCCGCGGTTGGCCACATACAGGCTCTTGCCGTCCCGGCTCGGGTACAGGCCGTGCGCGCCGACGCCGGTGGCGATGAAACCGGTCTGCTTCAACGACTCGCCGTCGACCACGTGCACGCCGTCGGCCATCATGTCGGCAATGAAAAAGGTCTTTCCGTCGGGCGACACGCGCACGTCCTGGGGCATGCCGGGCGTGGTGCAGATCTCGTTGCCGGGCTGGCCGGGATCGGGGATCTTGGCGGGCTTCTTGCCGGGCTTGGCGATCAGGGCCAGCGCGTCGGGGCGGTCGAAGTACTGGCTGAGCTTGAGCATGCCCAGCACCTTGCGGTTGACCAGATCGATCTTCGACACCGCACCGGAAAACTCGCAGGTGAACAGGGCGTACTTCCCGTCGATGGAAAAGTCGGCGTGGTTGATGCCGCCGCACGCCGGCACCGGGAGAGAAAACTTCAGCTCCATCGTGGTCACATCACGGAAGTCGAGGCGCTTGAAGGCCTCCGCCACCACGATGGCGTGCTTCCCGTCGGGCGACCAGTACATGTTGTAGGGGTCATCGACCATGACCATCTTGCCGGGCTTGCCGGTCTTGGGGTCGACCGGCGTCAGGCTGCCGTCCTTGCGGCCCTCGGCATTGTTGGCCACCCACAGGGTTTTCAGGTCCCACGACGGCACCACATGCTGGGGATTGATACCCACCTTGAAGGTATCGACCACCTTGAGCGTGGCCGGGTCGATCACCGACACGGTATTGGCCGACCGGTTGGGTACATAGACCCGCTCCAGCGCGCCTGCCACCGCCGGGCTGAAGCGGCCTGCGGCAATATCCCGGTACAGGTTGTTGCGGTCCGCCACGGGCGGCATGCCCGGTACCGTGGTGACCGGTGCTTCGTCGGCTTTGGCTGCGGGGGCGGCAGGGGGCGTCTGGGCTGTTGCCAGCCACGCGGCCGTGCTGCCGCCGATCAGGGCGGCCATGGCCGCGATGCTGAATTTGCTGATGGTCATACAAGGGAGGGAGGGAAAAGGAAATGGGTCACCGCGTCTAACGCGCCAGTCTAGCGCGTCGCCGACACGGCCTGGCGGATGGCTGCCACGGATTGCTGCACCACTGTGTCGACGCCCAGCTGCCCCAGCGCCGCGGTGGCGGGCCGTGGGTCGCCGTAGGTACCGCCGGAGCGGCCGGAGCGCGCGGCCTCGGCAAGAAGACCTGGCTTCACCAGCGACGGCTCCAGGGCCAGCGACAACGCGGTGTCGGCGGTGCCTGCATGGGTGCCGATCTGGGCGTCGGTCAGGCCCTGCGTCTTGAGCGCGCTGATGTAGGTGGTCTGGGTCGCGCCATAGTACGCGCCCAGGTAATGGGCCCGCACACCGGAGGCGGCCCAGTCGTGGTTGAGCCGCGCAGCCACGGCCTTCAGGGCCGGCTGGTAGTTGCCGCTGTCGCCCAGGATCACGATGTCGCGAAACCCGTGCTGCCGGAATCCCCGTGCCGCGGCATCGAGGATGCTCTTGAAGGCCGCCTCCGGCACCGAAATCGTGCCGGCGAAGCGCATGTGTTCGGTCGGCGGCGTGATGTTGCCTTCGGGCACATATGCCAGCACCGGCGCCACCAGCGTGTGTCCCAGGGTCTGGGCAATGCGGCCGGACAGCGCGCGCGCGCGCACATTGTGCTTGCCCAGTGCCATGTGGGGGCCGTTCTGCTCCGTCCCGCCCACTGGCAGGATGATGGTGGTGCTGCCATCACGGATGGCCGCAGCGACCTCCGGGCTGGTGAGT
The DNA here is from genome assembly GCA_031383745.1 of Rhodoferax sp. Taxonomy (GTDB): domain Bacteria; phylum Pseudomonadota; class Gammaproteobacteria; order Burkholderiales; family Burkholderiaceae_C; genus CAISIP01. The sequence goes on from JANMZX010000644.1 coordinate 3,269, forward strand.
TCTTCGAGAAACACACTGCCCGAGGCCGAAGACACGCCGCAGGCACCACACAGCAGGGCCACAAGCAAGGAAGAACGCAGGACTGTCATGGCCAGGTAGTGTAGTGAGTCAATCTGCACACCCCTTTGCGCTGGGTCAGCGCGTGGAACGGTGCGCAAAATGGCGCCACGCGATCCAGCCCCAGGCAGCGGCCAGGGCCAGGTAGTTCAGCGCCATGAACCAGGGCGTGTTCCAGGCCAGCCCGTCGAAGCCGGCCTGCGTGAACGGGTACAGCACGGGAACCGGGTAGAAACTGTTGGAATGTGTCGGCACGTCGATGGCGATGTGCGACCACCAGCCCAGCAGCGGAATCCACCAGATGCCCCACCACCAGCGCACGAACAGGGTGACGGCACCGGCCACGACGGCGCTGTGGAATATGCAGTGCAGATGGTGCGTCAGCAGTTGCACCAGCGCCGGTGTCGCAGGTTCGTTTCCGGGCTGCGCCACCGCGTAATCGAGCACGGCCTGCCAGGAACCGGCGCCACCCACCGTCCACACCAGCGAAGGCAGCAGGTGCGCCAGGTCGGGGATCACCGCCAGCACCACCGTGGCCGCGACGACCGTCCGCGACAGCACCCTGTGGCGCTGCGCCCAGGCCAAGCCGGCACCGGCCCACAAACCGTGCGCGAGGATGTCCACGGCCGCCTACAGCGCAAATCCCCGTGGCCGCGCCGGTGCCTGGGTCACTTGGCTTCGACCTTCTCCACCGCGGTGACCACGTAGGCTCCTTGTTGCAGGTCGGCGCTGAAGCGGACCTTGTCCCCGGCTTTCAGTTTGTCGAGCATCGCCACGTCCTTGACCTGGAACACCATGGTCATGGGCGGCATGTCGAGGTTCTTGATCGGCCCGTGCTTGAGCGTGATCTTCTTCGCGTCGAGGTCGACCTTGCGGATCTCCGCCTCGGCCATCTCGGTCTTGGTGGTTTGCGCCGCAGCGCCGAATGTGACAAGTGCCAGGGTGGCGATGGCGAGCAGTTTTTTCATGGGACTCTCCTGGTAAAGGTGGGACAGGGTTTCAGTGCTTCTTCGGGTACGTCGAGGCAGTTGCGCAGGCCGCTACCTGGATGCCGGCCGCACGATGATCTTGCCCACCATGCCGGCCTGGAAATGGCCGGCGATGAGGCAGGCAAAATCGAAATCGCCGGCGCGGTTGAAGTGCCACAGCATCTGGCTGGTCTTGCCCTGGGGCACATGCGCCATGTAGGGCTCGTCGTGCTCCATGTTCGGGAACTTCAGCATCAGGGCGGCGTGTTCGCGCAGTTCCCCCGCGGTGCCGATGACCATCTCATGCAGCATGCGCCCGGAATTGCGGATCCGGAACCGCACCGTGTCGCCCTGGCGGACCTCGATGCGGTCGGGCGAAAAACGCATGGTATCGGACATCGTGATGTCGATGGTGCGCCCCACCTGGCGTGCGACGCCGGCGATGCCCCAGTCTTTCTGTTCCTTCTTGACGCTGGCAGCGGCCTTCGCGTGTGCATCCCCGTGAGCCGATGCCCCGGGTGCGCTTGCCACCAGCAGCACCATGCAGGCAATGGCGCCCCAGTGGTTGCAGGCGGGGAGGCGGTTCGATGTGTCTGTCTGGCGCATGGAAGTTCCTCAATGGCCTGCATGGCCGGATGGTTTGCGAACCTGCACCAGGGTGGTCTTCACCGGCGTTTCGGCAAGCGGCATGGCACCCTGGCTCTCCGACTTGAAGCGGGCCGGGTCGGGCAAGGCGCCGGTCCACTCGAAGGCCTGCGTGCCCGGTGGCTGCTGGTACCAGCCCGGATTGGCGTAGTCGCCGGGCTTCTGCTCCTTGCGCACCTTGACGACGCTGAACATGCCGCCCATCTCGACGCCGCCGTACGGGCCGGTACCCGTCATCATCGGCAGCGTGTTGTCGGGAATCTGCATTTCCATCTCGCCCATGTCGGCCATGCCGCGCTCACCCATCACCATGTAGTCGGGCACCAGTTTTTGCAGTTGTTTCACCAGGCCCCTGTGGTCGACACCGATCATCGTGGGCACATCGTGCCCCATGGCGTTCATGGTGTGGTGGCTCTTGTGGCAGTGGAAGGCCCAGTCGCCCTCTTCGTCGGCCAGGAACTCGATCTGGCGCATCTGGCCCACCGCCACGTCGGTGGTTACCTCGTACCAGCGCGTGCTCTTGGGCGTGGGGCCGCCATCGGTGCCGGTAACCAGGAACTCGTGTCCGTGCAGGTGGATCGGGTGGTTGGTCATGGTCAGGTTGCCGATGCGGATGCGCACCTTGTCGTTCAGCCGCACGTTGAGCGAGTCGATGCCGGGAAACAGGCGGCTGTTCCAGGACCACAGGTTGAAGTCGGTCATGGTCATGATCTTGGGCGTCTTGCTGCCCGGGTCGATGTCGTAGGCGTTGAGCAGGAAGCAGAAGTCCCGGTTGACCTCGTCGATCAGCGGGTGTTTCTCCTTGGGATGGGTGACCCAGAACCCCATCATGCCCATGGCCATCTGTGTCATCTCGTCGGCATGCGGGTGGTACATGAAGGTGCCGGGGCGGCGCGCCACGAACTCGTAGACGAAGGTCTTGCCTGGCAGGATGGACTTCTGGTTCAGGCCCGACACGCCGTCCATGCCGTTGGGCAGGCGCTGCCCGTGCCAGTGGATGGTGGTGTGTTCGGGCAGCTTGTTGGTGACGAAGATGCGCACCCGGTCCCCCTCCACCACCTCGATGGTGGGGCCCGGGCTCTGCCCGTTGTAGCCCCACATGTTGGCCTTGAAGCCGGGCGCCATTTCACGCACCACGGGTTCGGCCACCAGGTGGAACTCCTTCACGCCCGCGTTCATGCGCCAGGGCAGCGTCCAGCCATTCAGCGTCACGACCGGGTTGTAGGGTCGCCCCGTGTTGGGCATCAGCGGCGGCATGGTGTCGGGCCTGGCCTGGATCACCGGCTCCGGCAGCGCCGCCATGGCCACGCGGCTGACCGCGGCGGCGGTGACCGCAGTCGCGGCGCCGGCAAAAAAGAGTCGTCGGTTCAATGCTGGGGTTGCCATGTTCAATGTCCTTTGGCTGCGTCGCCTGCGGCGGCCGTGGCCTGCATTTTGGAAAGACCGCCGGGCGACGTGCCGCTCAGCGAGGTCTGCAAATCGGTATCGGCCAGCCAGAAGTCGCGCTGCGCCTCGATGCTGGCGTTGACCGCCATGACGTTGCTGCGCGCATCGGCCAACAACTCGAAGATGCCGACGATCATGCCGTTGTAGCGCAGCAGCACCTCGTCGTTGATGAACTTGCGCAGCGGCACGATCTCGTCGGTGTAATACCGCGCCAGGTCGTACGCGGTGCGGTAGCCGTGGTAGGCCTCGCGCGCCTCGCTGCGCGCCAGCACGCCGGCCTCGCGCACCCGGGCCACGGACTGCATGTAGACGGCCTGCGCGCGGGCGTTGCGCGCCTGGCCCCAGTCGAAGATCGGCAGTGGCAACTCGAGTTCGATGCCGCGCCGGGTCTCCCGCGTGCCGGCCGCGTTGTCAAACGTGGTGGCCCGGGTGACACCCACGTCGAGCGCGTCGATGAAACCGCTGGCTTTGACCAGGCCCATTGAATCCGCCACAAAGGCGGCCTCCATGCTGGCGCTGCGCACGTCCAGCCGCTGGCTGATGGCCTGCGCCTCCACGTCCGTGATCACGCGCGGCACCTTGGGCAGGTCGGGCAGCCGCTCGGGCAGGCGGTAGTTGGTCTGGGCGCCCCACAGGCCCATTTGCCGGGTGAGTTGCTCGCGGGCCGAAAACGCCGCCTGCTCGGAGCGCGCCAGCTGCACCGTCGCGTCGGTCAGGAAGCTCTGCTCGCGCGCCTGGTTCAGGCGGCTCCAGTTGCCGACCCGGGCCAGGCGGCGCGCGAGTTCGGCGCCGGCCTCGGCCGACTCCTTGACGTCTCGCATGTAACGCGCCGTCTGCTGCGCTGCCACGGCGTTGATCCAGGCCTTGCGGGTGTCCGCGGCCAGCCGTACCACGCCCTGCGCCGCCGTCAACTTGGCCAGTTCGGTTCGTTGCCCAGCCCATTGGGCCCGCCAGGGCAGCGCCAGCAGGCCGATCACGTCAAAACGCAGGAGCCGCTCGATCTCGACCTTGTCACCCTCGGCAAATCGGCCCAGGGAAAAGTGCGGATTGGGCAGGCGACCGGCCTGCACCCGGTCGGCATCACTGATGCCCAGAGTGGCCATCGTGGCATGCAGCCCCGGGTTGTGGAGCAGCGCGATGCGCACGGCTGCTTCTTCGGTGAGTGGCTGCGCCAGCAGCTCCGCGATCGCCTGGTCGGCCTGCGGGCTCGGGCCGCGGCCCAGGGCAGGACTCGACACCAATGTCTTGCCTTGCGTCAAACCCTGGACGTCAGCCACACCGCCGTCCGGCGACACCGTCGCGCATCCCGCGAGAAAGGCAATGGCGGCCAGGGCGACGCCTCGTTGTGCGACTCGCTTCATGGTTTGGCCTCCTTGCGGTTTTCCCACTGCAGGATGTCGACATGGCCGCGCCTGAACTGGCCGACCTCGGCGTTGGCCTTTTTCCAGTCCGCCTCCTCGGTTTCCACGCCCGTGGGGGTGTCGACGAAGACCGAGCGGTACAGCACCGCAGGCACCGGTGCGGCCGGATCGACGACCGTCGGGACGGCAGGCGGCCCGGACGAGGGTTGCACCAGCCTTGCGCCCGGCGCGACCATGGTTTGGGCCAGCACGGCAGGGCCGAACACCGATGACAGGGCCAGCAAGCCCGACAGAATGGCATCACGAATGAACACGACAGGACTCCAGAGTGAGGAAACATCGCCGCCAGCTGGCAACCGCCAACCGGCTACGGACGTACTTCGGGCTTCGGAATCAGGAAATGGGCGGTTTGAAGCCGCCCGCGCGCTCGGCGCTGGTGAAGCGGGTGCCGCTGGACAAGGGCACCGCATGGGCGACACGGACCACGTCGGCCAGGTTGACAGCGATGGCCAGCCCTGGCGAGGAACACACCTGGCACACGCTGCAGGTCGGGCAATGCGTCGACGCGACATCGTCCTGCGACGCGCCGGGGTGCGGCGCGACAGCCACCTCGATGGCGCCATGGCCCAGGCAACCGGCATGGCCGCTGACCTCTGCGTCATCGCGTGCAAAGCCGTTCGTCGCAACGGGTGAGGGCCCGGCACCCGCATGGGCGCCGGCAAGTGCTGGCGCCGTGGCCATGCTGATGGCCATCACATCCCCAGCCCAGCCGCGCAAGGGGGCCAGGGCCATCATGAGAATGATCAGCAGCGTTCGCATGGCCAAATCATAAGCCAGAGCGATGCCCGGCCCACGGGCATGGGTACACAATCGCCTGATCCCCAACCCGAATCCCAGGAGGCTCCCATGGAAACCAGCTCCCACTGGAACGAGGTGTACTCCACCAGGCGCGTCGACGCCGTGAGCTGGTACCAGCCGCATGCCACGCTGTCGCTGGCGTTGATCGGGCGCATCGCGCGGTCCTTGGGCATAGTCCCGGCCGTGATCGATGTCGGCGCCGGTGCATCGACCCTGGTCGACGACCTGCTGGAGCGCCATCTGGCCGAAGTCACCGTGCTCGACATCTCCGGCTCAGCCCTGCGGATCGCGCAGCAACGGCTGGGCAGCACCCGGGCCGGCCAAGTCCAATGGGTCGAGGGCGACATCACCACGGTGGCCCTCGCAAGGCACAGTGTCGATATCTGGCACGACCGCGCGGTGTTCCACTTCCTCACCGACCCGCAGGACCGTGCGGCCTACGTGGCGCAGGTCCGCCGCGCGGTGCGCCCGGGTGGCCATGTGATCGTCGCCGCGTTCGCGCCCGACGGCCCCGTGCAATGCAGCGGCCTTCCCGTCATGCGCTACGCCCCCGGGGCCCTGCATGCGGAATTCGGCAGCGGCTTCGAACTGCTCGATCATCTGCAGGAGGACCACCACACACCGGCCGGCACGATCCAGCATTTTGTGTACTGCCACTGCCTGCTGCATTGATGGACGCCAGGACCATGCGGCAAGGCGTTCTCGCAGCACTCGCAGCCGCCGCGCTGTTCGGCGCCGGCACCCCGTTTGCCAAGCTGCTGCTCGGGCAGACCAGCCCCTGGATGCTCGCCGCCCTGCTCTACCTCGGCTCCGGTATCGGCTTGTGGCTGATGCGGGTGGCGCGCCGGTCCGACCGCGCGCCACTGACACGGCGAGAAGGGTTCTGGCTGGCCGGCGCAGTGATTGCAGGGGGCATGGTCGGCCCGGTCCTGCTCATGGTGGGGCTGGCGCGCATGCCGGCTTCGGGCGCGGCGTTGTTGCTCAACATGGAAGGCGTGCTGACAGCCCTGATCGCCTGGTTCGTTTTTCGCGAAAACGTCGACCGGCGCATCGCCCTGGGCATGGCCTGCATCGTGGCGGGCAGCGTCGCGCTGTCGTGGCCCGCCGAGGGGTTGCAAGGTCTCACGCCCGCCGTGTTGTGGCCCGCCGCGGCCGTGCTGGCGGCGTGCCTGGCCTGGGCCGTGGACAACAACCTGACGCGCAAGGTGTCGCTGGGCGATGCGTCCTGGATCGCGATGGTCAAGGGCCTTGCCGCGGGAGCCACCAACCTGGCACTGGCCCTGGCGCTGGATCCCGGCGCCCGGCTTCCGGCCTGGCACGTGCTGCTGGCGGCGGGCCTGCTGGGATTTGCCAGCTATGGGGCGAGCCTGGCCCTGTTCGTGGTGGGCCTGCGCCACCTGGGCACTGCGCGCACCGGTGCGTACTTCTCGATCGCACCTTTTTTCGGGGCCCTGCTGGCGTTCGCGCTGCTGCACGAGCCCGTCACCGCCCAATGGCTGGCCGCCAGCGCCCTGATGGCGGTTGGTCTGGCCCTGCACCTGACCGAACACCATGCACACCGGCACCAGCATGACACCCAGGAGCACAGCCATGCGCACTCCCATGGCCCCGATGACCTGCACCACCAGCACGACCATGGCGAGGTGCCGTCGGCTGGCAGCGAACACGTGCACTGGCACCGGCATGAGCCGATCGCCCATTCACACGCCCATTTTCCGGACGCGCATCACCAGCACCGGCACGGATAATCCACCGCAATGGCACCCACAGAGCATCCCACCGACTCCCTCACCGATGTCCAGGGCCTGCTGGTCGGGCACTTCACCGATACGCGCCGCCCCACCGGCTGCACCGTGGTCATCACGCCCGATGGGGCGGTGGCCGGCGTCGATGTGCGTGGCGCCGCGCCCGGGACGCGCGAGACCGACCTGCTGCACCCCTCCAACCTGGTCGAGCAGGTGCATGCGGTGCTGCTGGCCGGCGGCAGCGCATGGGGCCTGGACGCCGCCGCCGGTGTGATGCGCTGGCTGGAGGAACACGCCCACGGCTACCAGGTGCCCTACGGTCTGGTGCCGATCGTGCCCGCCGCGGTGCTGTTCGACCTGCCGGTGGGCGACTGGCGCATCCGCCCCGACGCCGCGGCCGGTTACGCCGCCTGCAACCAGGCCAGCCGCCAGCGGCCGGCAGAAGGCAACGTCGGTGCAGGGGCAGGCGCACTGGTCGGCAAGCTGTTCGGCATCCAGCGGGCGATGAAAGGCGGGATCGGCAGCGCCTCGATCACTCTCGAAGGCGTGACGGTGGGCGCGATCGTAGCCGTCAACGCGCTGGGCGATGTGGTCGACCCGGCCACCGGAGCCACGATCGCCGGTGCACGCACCGAAGACGGCAGCGCGCTGCTGCATATCCGCAACGCGATCCTGGCCGGCGCGCAGCCCAACCCGCTGCTGGCCGGCACCAACACCACGCTGGGAGTGGTGGCCACCGACGCGGTGCTGACCAAGGCACAGGCCCACCGCCTGGCGCAGGTGGCGCACGACGGGCTGGCGCGCACGATCAACCCGGTGCACACCATGTCCGATGGCGACACCGTGTTCGCGCTGGGCACCGGCAAGGTGGCGCACGCGCTGGGCATGATGCGGCTGTCCACGCTGGCTGCCGAGGTGACGGCCCGCGCCGTGCTGCGGGCGGTACGCGCCGCGCGCGGCATCACCACAGGCGCCGACCACTGGCCATCGGCGCAGGACCTTGCAGCGGCGGCGGCCGTGGCCCAGGCAGCGCGGCCCTGAACCCGGCGCAGCAACCCATGGCAGTGCCTCGTACCCTGCGCTTCACGCTGCTGTCCCTGCGCGACCTGCTGGTGTCCGCCGGCCCGCTGGTGCTGCTGACGCTGGGCCTGCTGGCGCTGGCCTACTGGTGGCTGGACCCGAACCCGCCGCGCCGGGTGACGCTGGCCACCGGCCCGGCGCAAAGCGCCTATGCGGAGTTCGGCCAGCGCTACCGCAAGGCGATGGCCGCCAACGGCATCGAGGTGCTGCTGCTGCCGAGCGAAGGCTCCTCGGCCAACCTCCAGCTGGTGCTGGACGGCAAGGCCGACCTGGGTTTCGTGCAGGGCGGCATTGCCGGCACGGCCGCTTTGGGCGAGAACCAACCGCTGTCCCTCGGTGGCCTGTTCCTGGAGCCGGTCTGGCTGTTCTACCGCACCGATGCGGCGCGCAAGGCGAGCGGCTCCGACACCCTGGGCACACTGGGGCAGCTGCAGGGTCTGCGGGTCAACGTAGGCACCGCGGGCAGTGGCGTGCCCAACCTGATGAAGGCGCTGTTCGAGCTCAACCGGCTGGAGCCCGCCGGCATGAAACTGTCGCAGCTCGACCAGACGGCGGCCACGGTCGCGTTTCTGGGCGGTGAGCTCGACGCGCTGGTGTTCGCGTCGGCGCCCGAGTCGCTGATGGTGCAGATGCTGCTGCAGACGCCGGACGTGAAACTGATGGACTTCGCGCAGAACGAAGCCTATTCCAGGCGCCTGCCGTTCCTCGCGCCGGTCACCCTGCCGCGCGGCGTGGTCGACCTGGCGGCCGATGTGCCTGCGCGCGACGTCCATCTGGTCGCCCCCACCACCACCTTGCTCGCGCGCCCGGACGTGCACCCGGCGATCCTGCAGCTGTTCTCGCAGGCGGCGCTGGTGCTGCACGGCAACGCAGGCTGGTTCAGCCGCTCGCATGAGTTCCCGGTCGCGGCCAACGCCGAGTACCCGCTGGCACGCGAGGCAGAACGCACGATCCGCAACGGCGTGCCGCTGTTGCAGCGCTACCTGCCGTTTTCGCTCGCCAACCTGCTCGAGCGCATGTGGTTGTCGCTGGGCATCATCATCGCGCTGCTGCTGCCGCTGTCGAGGGTGGTGCCGCCGCTGTACGAGTTCCGCATCCGTTCACGCGTCTTTCGCTGGTACGCGCAGCTGCGCGAGATCGAGGGCCGCGACAACCGCGGCGACCAGGCGCGCCAGGCATTGCTGGAGGAACTGGACCAGCTCGAGGCGCGCGTGGGCCGGGTGGTGGTGCCGCTGTCGCACGCCGACGAGCTGTACGCGCTGCGCAACCATATCGAGATGGTGCGCCAGAAACTGGTCAGAACCTGACGTCGACGCTGTTGCCCATCGCGGCCTGTGCCACTGCGTCGAGCGCATCCTCGACCGGATCGGCGGAGATGATGCGCAGTTGCCCGTCGGCGAACATCTGCTCGCAGGCCCGGCGCGTCAGCGACTGCATGTAGCCCAGCGCATCCGAGAACAGCAGCAGCGTGGCGTGGGGGCTGGCCCAGATCAGGCGGGTGCGCGTCCAGCCATCCTCGGCCAGCAGTGTCACCCACACGCCGGGCTGGAAAGCGTCGGCGGGCATCGGAGGCGCTGCCGGACGCTCCGCGGTCTGGAGGTCTATGAAGCCCGAAACCAGCGCTTCGGTGGGCGCCAGCCAGACCGAATCACCCGCGGCATGCGGCTGCACGCCGGTATCGCGGAACTGCGATTGCGCGTCCAGCGCCGACGCGGCGGCCGCGGGTTCCGGCGCCTGCAGGTGCACGCCGTCGAGCAATTCGAAAAACTCGCTGCTGCCAGCGGCCGGGTAATCGATGCTGGCCAGGCCGGCGTGCAGGCGTGCCAGCAACTGCGGCGCCAGCGGGCCCGGCGCCGCCGGCCCGGTGGCGTTGCGGGACGGTTGCACGCCCAGGATCAGATCGTCGATGCTACGGGCGTAGTCGCCGGGATCGACAGCGCCGCTGCGGTCGGTGATGCGGGCGTGGGCCACCACCTGGGCCCACGGCCCGCACAGGAAATCGATCACCAGCCGAGGCACCTGCGCCAGGTCGGCGCGACCCAGCACATCGGCCACGATCGTGGCTGCCAGCGCGTTGCGTTGTTCGGCCTCCTGCAGCGCCTTGACGGCGCGTGACAGCTGGCGCTGCTCGGCACCGCCTGGCGCGTCCCACAAGGCCACCAGACGGGTGAGAACCTGCTCGAACGAGGTCGCGGTGGCACCCGGGCCGCCGGCCAGCGGCGCCATGGCCTCCTGCAGGGGCTCCATGAATCCGCTGAACCCGCGCGAATCCACGGATTCGAAGGCGATGCTGCGGTGGGTGATTTCATGCAGCAGGCGCCGCGCCGGGTGCTGCTTGTGGCTGAAGAAGCGCGGATCGACCAGCGCCAGTTGCAGCAAGGCCGGCTCCAGGTCGGCGACGGTGCGCTGGATCGGCGCCAGCAGCCGGGGGTCGCGCACGATGTTGTCGACCATCAGCTCGACGACTTCCAGGCCCAGCAACTGCTCCAGTCCATGGGCGGACTGGCGCAACTGGTCGCGCACATGCTGGCGGTCCTGCGCGGGCGCCGGCCCCGCCGCCTGGCGCGCCTGCAGGCGCTGCTCTGCCTGCTCCACCTGGTGCATGTCGCGCAGGGCTTCGAATGCGGCCGGGATGGTGGGGCTGAAGGCTGTCGGCACCGTATCGTGGGTGGCAAACGTGCTCTCGCCGTTGCCTGCCGACAGGGCCGCGCCATACCGCAGCGTGCTGGCGGCCGTCGTGGCGGTCGGCGCGTCCGCCAACAGGTGGCGCAGTTTCTCCAGCGTCAGCAGGCTGGGCTCGGCACGTGCCGCCGCACGGGCGGGCGGCGCCAGTAGGCCGGCACCCGCGCCGACACCCTTGTCGCGCAATTCGGCGCACAGGTCGTGGTAGTAGACATCCAGCTCGTGACCGAGCGCACCGAACATCATCGACATCCAGCCCTGGCGGGTGGTCGACGGCACCGGCAGGTGGGCCACCGCGGCAGTCACCGCGTCCATGTACACCGTGGGCCGCAGGGGGTTGCGCTCGAGCCGGACTTCCTTGAGCCCGAGCAGGGCGCAGATCAAGCGGTTGAGTTCGTCCAGTGTGGTGTCCGCCACGGCGCGGACCGCCTGTTGCGCGCGGGCGGCATCGACATGCCCGCGCACCTGGTCGGCGTCCATCGCGGCGAGCTGGTCGAAATGCAGCGCCGGGGCGGCGGACGGCCGCTCCAGCGACGACAGCCGGTTGAAGGCGTTGCGCAGTTCCTCGGCAAAACGCGCACACAACGCGGCTTCGAACTGGTTGAGCTGACGCCTCGAATGCGTCAGCCGGTCGCGCTCGCGCCGGTCGCGCGCGTCGCTCTCAAGCTCGCGCAGCGACGCACGCACATGCGCCACCAGCCGCGCCATGAGGGCATCGGCCCCGCCGACGGCCTGCCAGATCGTGGCGTCGAACAGGTCAGCGTATTGCCGTGCGTCTTCCGGTTCTGTGACTTTCATGTGGTCGCCCCAGCGAACAAGAAACCCCTACTTCAGCGCCTTGAAGCGCATGCGCTTCGGCTTGGCGCCCTCTTCACCCAGCCGGCGCTTCTTGTCGGCTTCGTATTCCTGGTAGTTGCCGTTGAAGAAGGTCCACTGGCTGTCGCCTTCGCAGGCCAGGATGTGGGTGGCGATGCGGTCGAGGAACCAGCGGTCGTGGCTGATGACCATCAGCGAACCCGCAAACTCCAGCAGCGCGTCTTCCAGCGCACGCAGGGTTTCCACGTCGAGGTCGTTGGACGGCTCGTCGAGCATCAGCACATTGCCGCCCGCGATCAGGGTCTTGGCCAGGTGCAGCCGGCCGCGCTCGCCGCCGGACAACATGCCCACGCGTTTCTGCTGGTCGGCGCCGTTGAAGTTGAAGCGCCCGCAGTAGGCGCGGCTGGCCATCTGGAACTTGCCCACGTTGAGGATGTCGAGTCCGCCGGACACGTCTTCCCATACCGTCTTGTCGTTGGACAGATCGTCGCGGTGCTGGTCCACGAAGGCCATCTTGACCGTGGAGCCGATCTTGACCTCGCCGCTGTCGGGCTTCTGCTGCCCGGAGATCATGCGAAACAGCGTGGACTTGCCCGCGCCGTTGGGCCCGATGATGCCGACGATGGCGCCCGCGGGCACCTTGAAGCTCAGGTTGTCGATCAGCAGCCGGTCACCGAAGGACTTGCTGACGTTCACGAACTCGATCACCTCGTTGCCCAGGCGCTCGGCCACCGGGATGAAGATCTCGTTGGTTTCGTTGCGTTTCTGGTACTCGAAGTCGGACAGTTCCTCGAACCTGGCCAGGCGGGCCTTGCTCTTGGCCTGCCGCGCCTTGGGGTTCTGGCGCGACCACTCGAGCTCCTTCTTCAGGGCCTTGGCCCGCGATTCCTCGCCCTTTTGCTCCTGCACCAGGCGTTCCTGCTTCTGTTCCAGCCAGGAGCTGTAGTTGCCCTTGTAGGGAATGCCGGAGCCGCGGTCGAGCTCCAGGATCCACTCGGCGGCGTTGTCCAGGAAGTAGCGGTCGTGGGTGATGGCCACCACCGTGCCGGGGTACCGCTGCAGGAACTGCTCCAGCCAGTCGACCGATTCGGCGTCCAGGTGGTTGGTGGGTTCGTCCAGCAGCAGCATGTCGGGCTTGGACAGCAGCAGCCGGCACAGGGCGACGCGGCGCTTCTCGCCGCCGGACAGCACGCCGATATTGGCATCCCAGGGTGGCAGGCGCAGTGCGTCGGCGGCGATCTCCAGCTGGTGCTCGGAATCGGTGCCGGCGCTGCCTATGATGGCCTCCATCTCGGCCTGTTCCGTGGCCAGCTTGTCGAAATCGGCATCTGGCTCGCCGTAGGCGGCGTAGATCTCTTCCAGCCGCGCCTTGGCGGTGAACACCGCACCCATGCCGGCCTCGACGCTCTCGCGCACCGTCTGCGTGGGATCGAGTTGCGGCTCCTGGGGCAGGTAGCCGATGTTCAGGTTCGGCATCGGGGTGGCTTCGCCCTCGATCTCGGTGTCCAGGCCGGCCATGATCCTGAGCAGGGTCGACTTGCCCGACCCGTTGGTGCCCAGCACGCCGATCTTGGCGCCAGGGAAAAAGCTCAGCGAGATGTCCTTGAGGATATGGCGCTTCGGCGGAACGATCTTGCCAACGCGGTTCATCGTGAAAACGTATTGCGCCATGATTTACTGCATTGCCTTTGTCAAAATTGCGGTTGATTGCGGGGAAACCCTGCATTATCGGCTCTCGCAGCCTGCTTTCGACACGCCTGGCACGCGCCAGCCGCGTGTCAGTGCACCGGGTGTCCGTCGGTATCGCTGTCTGCCAGCGGTGTCAGCAGGCCATGGACGGTGTCCAGTTGCAGATCCAGCTCGGGCGGGGCAAACCCCAGGCGCAGCCGTCCCTGCGACTGCAGCCGGTCCATCATGCGCCGCGTCATCGCATGCGCCAGCCCGGCGCCGGACACAAACATGAACAAGCTGCGGTTGTGGCTGATCCAGGTCAGCCGCGCCCGTACCCACACCCCGCCGAGCAACAGGTCGGCCCAGTCACCGGTCTCGACGTCGTTGGCCTCCGACGGGCTGAGCGAGTCGAATGTGGAGTCTGCCTCCAGGCCGGAATCGGGGAACCCGGACTCCGGACCCGGGTCCGGTTCCGGCGCGGACCTGGCCTGCGGCATCGCGTCGGACCCCGTTCCGGGCGCCGGTTCCTGCTCCGGCGGCGCCAGAGCAGCCCGCGCCGCCTCGTCCTCCTCGGCCTTGCGGGCGCGCTGTGCTGCCCGGGCCGAAGCAATCGCGCTGCGATGGTCCTCCAGCACCTTGTCGTGCAGGGCATTGAGCTCGTCGAGGAACAGCGACACCGACTCCTGCGGGTAGCGGATCAACACCAGGCCTTCGTTGATGTGCGCCAGCAAACGGGGGATCAGCTTGACCAGCCGGGCGTAGTCACGCCCATCGGCGGGCCGCTGAATGCTCCAGACCAGATCGTCCACCAAGGCCAGGTAACCCTTGGGATCCGGATCATCTTCTTCGTCGTGCAGGCTGGTCTCGGCCAGCACCTTGGCCCATGGCCCGCGCAAAAACTCGCCGATCAGGGCCGGCAGGCTGACACTGCGAAAACGCTCCATGAGCGCATCCGCGAAACGCCGCGCCAGCGCCGTGCGCTTTTCCTCGTGCTCGCGCTGGCGCTGCGCAGCCTCGCGCTGCTCCTGGCGCGTGCTCTCGAAATCCCCCCAGCTGCGCTCGACCAGCGCCCAGGCCTCGGAATAACTCTCCGCCTCCGGTGGGCTGCGCAAGATCGAACCGACGGCGTTCGCCACACAGGCGGCGAACCCGTGCACACCGTCCTGGTCGTCACGCACCAGGGTGACGCTGGTCTGTACCACCCGGTCCATGAAGACCCGCGCCGGATGCCCGCGGTCGAGGAAATAACGCGGGTCGGCGTGGGCCAGGCGCTGCAGGGCCGGCTCCAGCGTGCGCGCCTGCAGGCGCACCGGAACCGGAACGCGCTCGTCGTGGGCCAGCTGGTCGAACAACAGCCGCACCACCTCCTCGCCGAGCTGGCGCCCGACCAGGCGGTTGCGCGCCGCCGCCAGCACGGGCTCGTCGGCCACGCCCGCGGCACCGGCACCGGGGGCTACGCGGGCTGTCAGTACCGGGATCGCCACCCGCTTGAGGCGCTGGAACATCGACTCTTCCATGCGCATGTCCTGCAGCGCCACCAGGGCCGCCGGCACCGTCTGGATGAAATCCTGCGATCCTCCGTCGGCCCGGACCGGCAAGGGTTCGATTCCCATCAGGCTGCGCAACTTGTCGAGAATGGCCAGCGTGCGGTCGAGTTCGGTTTCCGTCGACCTGGCCTGCCCACCGACACGTGTCGGTCTTGCGTCGGCGCCCCCGACCGGCACAACGCCCTGGGAGCGCAGCCAGTCGCATGTTTCGCGGTAGAGCTGGGCCATGCCATTGCCCAGTGCGACGGCCGCTGGTCGCAGCAGGGCCGAGCGCACGGTTTCGTCCTGGACGCACACACCCAGCATCTCCTGCAGCGCACGCACAAAGGCCTCGGGCTTGAGCGGATTCATGCCAGGCTGGACCGAGGTCCAGCCCAGCAGCGAACTGATCTGCGCATTGAACAGCGGCAGCACCTGGTCCACCGAGCGGCTCACCTCGCGCCTGGCCAGCGCCTGTTCGATATGGGCTTCCAGTGTGTGGATGTCGAAGACGTGGATGTCCTCGATGCGCGACATCGGCGCTTCGCCGAAATCCTGCAGGCCGCTGTGGTAGACCAGCCGGCGCAAAGCGTCGCCGAACGAGGAGCGCACCAGCACGATTTCGTCCAGCAGTTCGTGCACCGCGTGGCGGATGGCGGGGTCGACGTCGTCGCGTTCACCGGCCTTGAGCGTCTTGAGCACTGGCGCCTTCAGCGCATCGAGGATGTCGCCGACCAGCGCGTCCGACTGGTCAAGCACCAATTCGATGCAGGCCGACAGGGAAGGGCGCGTCGCGGCCGCGTTGCTCGCAACGCCGATCCGCCGCAACTGGTACTTGTTCATCGATTGCTTCCGTCGCTCCGATCCACGATGCCCACATGACGGGCGCCGGACGGCGCCCCCGGATAGATCCTTTGCTGACCTTGCGCATTGTGACCGATGTAGCTGCTTTTGCACCAGCGCCGGCACCCGGACGGAAAGCCCCATGGGTCGCCAGGATGACGCAAATCAGTTGCGCCCCCGTGTCCGTGCGACAATACGCGCTGTTGCGGGCCTCCAGCTGCCTGCAATCTCAGCGTTTGCTGGGGATCCGCGCTTCGCGCTCACGTCCCATTTTTTTCTCTGTCGACCTTTGACTGGCCCGTTGT
>JANMZX010000410.1:0-4233 GCA_031383745.1 Rhodoferax sp.
TCTTCGATGGCGGCCCGCACGTCGAACCCTTCAACGGGGGCAGCCAACCGGGCCTGCATGCAATGGGCGATCAGTTGCTGGCGCGCTTTTTTCGCCGCCTTGTCGTATTGCGGATGATGGTAGCGGATGATGCGGGCAATCGGCACCCCACGTTTGGTGACTGTGAATTCCTGGCCAAGTTCCACTGCGGCAAGAATCTCGGAAAGGCGGGATTTGGCCTCGAACACGGCGATGGTTTCCATGGTGCACGGCACTTGCTTGAATTGGCTAGCCAGATTGCAAGTCGGTGGTCAGAGCGCGACAACCCGTCAGTTCTTCACCCCGTTGTCCGCGCGACACGAGCCAGGTCACTGGCCAAGACACCGGTGGTCTTGCCGCGCGATCACGTGCCGCCACCGCGACGCCAAAGTGTCGTCGGTCTGACAGATACCGAACACCTGCCGCTTCTACGCTGGCTTACCCCATGTTGGAGCCAGTACCGATGCCCAAGCAGAACCCTGACGCGTCCCTTCTCCTGACCGGCGACCCCGGCGCACATTTCGAAGGCCGCATCGGCCGTACCCTGGCCGACTCCATGCCGCACTGGAAATAGCAGCCGGGCGCAGCACCGGGCAGCCCGAACGTGGTCGTCATCCTGCTGGACGACCTCGGCTTTTCCGACTTCGGCTGCTTCGGCGGCGAGATCGATACGCCGCACATCAAGTGCTGGACGAGGCGGCGATCCAGGCGCGCATGCACTCGGTAGCCAGCGCGGCTGATCACCGACGGAACGAAATACACGCCGACGCCCGGGTGTCCACGGACCATCGTGCGTGGCAAGCGGTGCCAACACCCTCAGGGTTGCCCCCGATAGCCGGCACGCTCGCGCTGCCCTTCAATAGCATCATGCAAGACCCTGTACAGACAACTCACCATGGACCGGTCACCGTCGTCACCCTGAGCCGCCCGGACGTGCGCAATGCCGTCGACGCCGATACCGCGCGCTCCCTCTACGACGCCTTCGTGGCGTTCGAGTCCGACCTGCAGGCGCGCGTGGCGGTGTTCCATGGCGCACACGGCCACTTCTGCGCCGGCTGGGACCTGCAGTCCGGCGCGCGCGCGCTGGCGCAGTCGCCGGGCGCGGCCGGCCAGATGGTCGACGCGCTCGCATTCAACCCGCAGGACGCCCAGCCGCGCGCGCCGATGGGCCCGACGCGCCTGGCGCTGTCCAAGCCGGTGATCGCCGCCATCAGCGGCGCGGCCGTGGCCGGTGGCATGGAACTGGCGCTGTGGTGCGACATGCGGGTGATGGACGCAGACGCGTATTTCGGCGTCTACTGCCGGCGCTTCGGCGTGCCGCTGATCGACGGCGGCACCGTGCGCCTGCCGCGGCTGATCGGCATGGGCCATGCGATGGACCTGATCCTGACCGGGCGCAAGGTCGAGGCCGACGAGGCCCTGCGCATGGGCCTGTGCAACCGCGTCGTGGCAACGGGAGGCGCGCTGGAGGCCGCGCTGGCGCTCGCCACGCAGCTGGCGGCGTTTCCGCAGGCCACCATGCTGGCCGACCGCGCCAGCGCCTATGCGCAGTGGGACCTGCCACTGCCCGAAGCATTGCACCAGGAGTGGGAGCACGGCAAACACTGCCTGCACGACGGCCTCGAGGGCGCGGCGCGGTTTGCCGCCGGGGCCGGGCGGCACGGCAAGTTCTAGGCGGGTGCGGGGCGCTGCATGCGGCCGGCTTGCCGGCCTGGCGCGATCACAGGTTCACGCCTTGCCAGAACGCATCACCGCACAAATGCGCTCAAGCAGCATCTCGGTCGAGCCATCGACAAACCCGGCGACACGCGCCCCCATCAGGTGCCTGGCAAACGGATGCTGCTCGCGCAGCCCTTCGGCGCCCATCGCCTGGGCGAGGACCGGCAGTTGCCGATCCGCCATGCGGGTGGCCAGCAGCTTGGTCTGCGCTGCTGCCAGTTGCGCATCGGCACCGGCGTCGACCTGCGAGGCAGTGTGTGCGACCATCAACCTGCAGGCGGCCAGTTCACTTGCCGCCTCGGCCAGGCGCCAGCGCCATCCCTGGTGCTCGGCCAGCGCCTTGCCGAAGCTGTTGCGCTGTTCACCGTATTCGCTGACGACGCGCAGCGCCTCGCCCACCATGCCGCAGCACATCGCGGCAATGTAGGTGCGTGCACCGTTGATCGAGTGCATGGCGGCCTTGAAGGCCTGCCCCGGGGGATGCAGCATCTCGTCCTCCCTGGCCAGGTAGTTGTCCAGCCGGAACCCGCCGGTGCCGATGGTGTGTTGACCGCCCAACTGAAACGCCGGCTCGCGCTTGAACCCCGCGCGGGTGCCGTCGACGACGAAACACGCGATGCCACGGGCTCCTGCGCCTGCCTGCGTCTGCGCATACAGGATCACCA
The DNA here is from genome assembly GCA_031383745.1 of Rhodoferax sp. Classification (GTDB taxonomy): domain Bacteria; phylum Pseudomonadota; class Gammaproteobacteria; order Burkholderiales; family Burkholderiaceae_C; genus CAISIP01. The sequence continues at coordinate 2,403 of JANMZX010000410.1, forward strand.
CATCGGCCTGCGCCGCATTGGTGATCCAGGCCTTGGCCCCGCTGATCGTCCAGCCGCCGTCGCACCGGGTCGCCAGGGTGGTGATGGCAGCGAAGTCGGATCCGGCACCAGGCTCGGACAATGCGGTGCAGCCGAAACGCCGCCCCGCGATGAGGTCCGGCAGATAACGCGCCGCGATCTCCGCGCTGGCATCCCGGGCCAGCTTGGCCGCAACGTTCTGGGTGTTGACAAGCGACATCGTGAAGCCGAAGTCCCCGGCCGCCAGCACCTCGGCAACCCGGGCCTTGCACGCAAAGGACAGGCCCAGCCCGCCGTGGCTCACCGGCACCTGCAGCCGGGTCAGCCCGATGGCCGCGGCTGCCGACACGCCTTCGTGGCCGATACGGCGCTCGCGCTCCCAGTGTGCAGCGTTGGGGATGACGATGTCACGGGTCAGGCTTTCGGCAGCGGTGATCAGCTTGAGTTCGGCGGGGGTGAATGGCATGGCGTGGGTCCGGGGTTGGGCTCGGATGGGCGCGCCGCAGCAACGCGCGGAAAAACATGGCCAGCGGGTCAGCGATACGGCGCCATGCCCAGCAACTCGCGGGTCTGTGCAAATGTCGCGAGCGGCCGTCCCATCGCAGCGCACAGGGCCTTGGTCTCCTCGATCAGTTCGACATTGGTCGGCGTGCGCTGAGGGTCGAAGTGTTCCTCGATGCCGATGTGCAGATGCCCGCCGAGTTCCAGCGCCATGCGCGCCACCGGCGTCTGCAACAGGTCGCCGCCCCATACCGAGACGGACCAGGGGATGTCGGTGCCCTCCAGCATTTCCAGGTAGGCGGCCAGCGCCTTCTCCGTCGGTGGCAGCCAGAACGACACGCCCCGGGCGCGCGCCCACAAGCCCCATTCGCCGCCAAAGTAGAACTTGGCCATCGAACCTCTGGGAAGCCTGCCGGCGCGGTACCAGGCCAGCGTGGTCTGCAGAAAGCCCGGCTCGAAGATGGCCAGCGACGGCACGAAGCCCAACTGCTCCGCCAGACCGAAGGCGTAGGCATGGTCGCTGTAGCTGTTGACGTAGCTGAAGCCCATCGGCAGCCCGTCAGGCCCTGGATAACCGAGGTTGGTCGACCCCGGATCGACCACGCCGAACGGCATCGGCACTTCGGCGGCGATGAACGGGTAATGCGAATACCGGTCCTCGATAGGCTCCAGGTTGGCGCCGTCGGCCTGGTTGACCGACAGTGTCGGGTACCACAACGCGTCCGGCCGCTGCGCCAGGATCACGCGCCACGGTGCGAGGTAGGCCTCGGCACCGGCGCGGCCGTTGAGGCGGATGTCGTGGTTGTGCGCGTGGATCACCGACGCCCCGGCATCGAAGCAGCACAGGCTGTCGTCGATGATGCCCTGCGCGGTCAGGGGCACATGCGGATTGCGTTCCGGTGTGACGCCACCGTTGATCGCGACTTCGAGAATGACCGGGTTCTTGTGCATGGCGGCGGCTTCAGGTTCTTGCCGATCGTTGCTGCGGCGGGCTGCTTGCGGGGTTCCCGCGGCATCGGCCGCAGATATACCGAAACTGATAGTATCGAAATCAACTCCGGAAGACAAACGGCCACAAGCGGCGAGGGCACGACGGGTATGGACATCGAACAGCGACTGCGCAGGCTAGAGGATGAGCGGGCCATCCTCGACACCCTGCATGCCTATGGGCACTGCCTGGATTACGGCCTGGAGGACGCATGGATCGACTGCTGGACCGAGGACGCGGTGCTCGACTGGCCCGGGCGCGCATTCATGCGCGGACATGCGGAGTTGCGCGCCGGCTTCCGCGCGCATTCGCATGCACCGGCGA
>JANMZX010000678.1:0-2343 GCA_031383745.1 Rhodoferax sp.
AGCTTGGTGCGCTTGAGCATCAACGCGTTGATGGCGACCACCGCCGAGCTGCCCGACATCGACAGCGCCGCGATTTCCGGCGACAGCGTGAAAGGGTAGAACACGCCCGCCGCCAGCGGGAAAGCGATGACGTTGTAGCCCACCGCCCACCACAGGTTCTGGTGCATCTTGCGCAGCGTGGCACGCGACAGCTCGATCGCACCGACCACGTCGTAAGGGTCACTCTTCATCAGTACGACCTGCGCGCTTTCCATTGCCACGTCGGTGCCGGCGCCGATGGCAAAGCCTACGTCGGCCTGGGTAAGCGCCGGGGCGTCGTTGATACCGTCACCCACCATGCCGACCTTGCTGCCCTGGCCCTGCAGCGCCTTGATCTTGGCGGCCTTCTGGCCAGGCAACACTTCGGCCAGCACGATGTCGATACCCAGCTCCTTGCCGATGCGTTCGGCCGTGGCCTGGTTGTCGCCGGTCATCATGGCGACCTTGACACCGCGTTCCTGCAGTTTGGCGATCGTCGCCTTGGATGTGGGACGCACCGCGTCCGCGATGGCGATCAGCCCGATGAGTTGACCTGCGCGTGCAACGAAGACCACCGTCCGGCCCCCGCCTTCGAGCCTGATGGCGTCGGCGGCCAGCGCCGCCATGGACTCCTGGCTGACGTTCTCCGATGCCATCAGGTTCCGGTTGCCGAGCAGGATGGCGTCCGCACCGATGCTGGCCCGGGCCCCTTGTCCGTCGATATTCGTGAATCCGGTGGCGATGTCGGCCGCAGCGGAACCAGCGCGCTTGAGAATCGCTTGCGCCAGCGGATGCTCGGAGAACTTCTCCACCGCCGCCGCAGTGGCCAGCAGCCTGGCCTCGCTGACGCCCGGTGCGGTCACCATCTCGACCACGTCGGGCTGCCCAAGGGTCAACGTTCCGGTCTTGTCGAAGACGACGACGGTCAGCTTGGTGGCGTTCTCCAGCGCGGCCGCGTTCTTGAACAGGATGCCGTTTATGGCACCGAGTCCGGTGCCGACCATGATGGCCATCGGGGTGGCCAACCCAAGTGCATCGGGACACGCAATCACGAACACCGTGATGGTCAGGGTCAACGCGAACAGCAGGGGTTGGCCCAACACCCAGAACCACACACCAAAGGTCAACAGGCCTATGGCGATGGCAGCGAGCACCAACCACTGCGACGCCTGGTCAGCCAGCAGTTGTCCAGGTGCCTTGGAGTTCTGGGCTTCCTGAACCAGCTTGACGATCTGGGCCAGCGCGGTGTCCGCGCCCACCTTGGTGGCCTTGTACCGAAAACTTCCACTCTTGTTGATCGTGGCGCCAATGACCGGGTTGCCGACCACCTTTTTCACCGGCATCGACTCACCGGTCAACATGGACTCATCGACCTGCGAGCTTCCCTCGGTGATCTCGCCATCGACGGGGATCTTGTCGCCCGGCTTGATCACCACGATCTCACCGGCCAGGACTTCCGCCGTGGGCACCTTGGTCTCGATACCGCCGCGCACCACGGTAGCCATCGCCGGGGCCAGGTCCATCAGCGCACGAATCGCGTCCGACGCCCCAGCCCGGGCACGCATCTCCAGCCAGTGGCCGAGCAAGATGAAAACCAGCAGCACCGCCGACGCTTCGTAAAACACCTCACCCTCGTACAGAAAGGTCGCACCCACGCTGAAAAGGTAGCCGGTACCGACCGAGAGCACGATCAAGGTGGCCATGTTGGCGACCTTGTTGCGCGCAGCGCGCACGGCTGCAACCACAAACGGCCAGACCGGATAAGCGATGGCACCGGTTGCGACGATGAAGAGAAACAGCTTGCGTTCCAACCCGAAGGGCACCGCGAAGTCGCCCAGCATCGCCCCCATCGGCGAATACACAAACACCGGAATGGCGAACACCAGCGCCACCAGGAATCGGTTGCGCATGTCGTGGGCCATATCTTCCATCGACATGCCCGGCGCATGTCCCATGTCATGCATCATGTCGGCCTTGTGGTCGGCGGGCGATCCCGAATGTCCCGTGTGCGGGCCATGGCCACCGTGAGCACCGTGACCCGCATGGGGATCCTGCGCAGGGGCGGCCGGCGCTCTTGCGGTGGACCCACCGCCGCCACCTTGACCAACTGTGCCGCCGACCATCACGTGGCCTGCGTGTGTATCGCCGGCCACCTTGTGGTCCGAAGGTTCGCACAGGTGGGCGGGGCCAAGCTCACCGCGGCAGTGGTAGCCACAATCGACAACGCGTTTGCGGATGGCGTCGAGTGTGGTCTTCGCCTCGTCATAGTGGACGGTGGCGCTGCCGGCAACATAGTTCACGTCGGCGTGGTGCACGCCGTCCAGC
>JANMZX010000686.1:0-7159 GCA_031383745.1 Rhodoferax sp.
CATCGAGATCCCCGATGCGCCAGGCAAGTATTTCTATGTGTGGCTCGATGCACCCATCGGTTACCTGGCCTCGCTCAAGAACCTGCTGGACCGGCGCGGCGTCGACTACGACGCCTACATGGCCAACCCGGTGCTGGAGCAGTACCACTTCATCGGCAAGGACATCGTCACCTTCCACACGCTGTTCTGGCCGGCGATGCTGAAGTTCAGTGGCCGCAAGACGCCCGACAATGTGTTCGTGCACGGGTTCCTGACGGTGAACAACGGCGAGAAGATGAGCAAGAGCCGCGGCACCGGCCTGGACCCGCTCAAGTACCTGGGCCTGGGCATGAACCCGGAATGGCTGCGCTACTACCTGGCGGCCAAGCTCAACGGTCGCAACGAGGACATCGACTTCAATGCCGAGGATTTCATGCTGCGGGTCAACAGCGACCTGGTCGGCAAGTTCGTGAACATCGCCAGTCGGGCGGTGAAGTTCCTGCCCGGCGGCCGGCTTGTCGCCTGCGATCCGGACGGCGCCCTGCAGCAGGACAGCACCCGGCTGCTGGCCACGGTGCAGGCATGTTACGAGTCGCGCGACTATGCGCGGGCCCTGCGCGAGGTGATGGCGTTTGCCGATGCAGTGAACGCGCGTTTCGACGCGGCAGCCCCCTGGAAACTCGTCAAGGAGGGCCGGGCCGACCAGGCCGCCGCGGCCTGCTCCGAATGCATCGAGATGTTCCGGGTCCTGACCGCCTGCCTGAAGCCGGTGTTGCCCGCCGTGGCCGGGCAGGCCGAGGCCTTCCTGAACGCGCCAGTGCTCGACTGGGCGAATGCCGGTGTGATGCTGGGTGCAGGCCACCAGGTGGGAACCTACAAGCACCTGATGCAGCGCGTCGAGTCGGCGCAACTCGAGTCGCTGTTCGAAGCCCCTGCTGCTCCGGTGGCCGCGCCTGCGCTGCCGGGCGGCGACGCGATTGCCCCCGCGATCACGATCGACGACTTCGCACGGATCGACCTGCGCATCGCCGCCATCGTGAACTGCGAAGCCGTGGAAGGGTCCACCAAGCTGCTGCGCCTGACACTGGACGTGGGCGAGGGCCGCATGCGCAATGTGTTCAGCGGCATCGCCAGCGCCTACGCGCCACAGGACCTGATCGGCAAGCTCACGGTGGTGGTGGCCAACCTGGCGCCGCGCAAGATGAAGTTCGGTATCAGCGAAGGCATGGTGCTGGCGGCCAGCCATGGCGACGAAAAAGCGGTGCCGGGCATCCACGTGCTCGAACCGACCGCCGGGGCCACGCCTGGGATGCGGGTGCGCTGAGCAAGAACACCCATGGCGCTGCCCCGCCTCGACTTCCGGCCCCGGCTCATCGATGCAGTGCGGGGGTACGACAAGTTCCGGCTGGGCCAGGATCTTGGCGCCGGGCTGACAGTCGCCGCCGTAGCGCTGCCATTGGCCATGGCGTTTGCGATCGCCAGCGGGCTCAAGCCCGAAGCCGGGCTGATCACGGCGGTGATCGCCGGTTTCCTGATCTCGGCCCTGGGCGGCAGCCGGGTGCAGATCGGCGGCCCGGCGGGCGCATTCATCGTCATCGTGTACGGCATCGTCGAGCGTTACGGCCTGGCCAATCTGGTCATCGCCACCGCCATGTCCGGCGTGCTGCTGTTCCTGATGGGCCTGTTCAAGCTCGGCACCCTGATCCGCTTCGTGCCGGTGGCAGTGGTCATCGGCTTCACCAACGGGATCGCGGTGCTGGTGGCGCTGTCGCAGGTGCGCGATTTCCTCGGGCTGGTGACTCCGGCCATGCCGGCCAATTTCTTCGGCATGGCGGCGGTGCTGGCGGGCGCCCTCGGTACGCTTAACCCGGTGGCGGTGCTGCTGGCCTCGGCCTGCCTGGCCCTGGTCGTCGCCTGGCAGTTCTGGCTGCCCCGGCTGGCACGCACGCACCCACTGGCGCGCCGCCTGACGGTGCTGCCCGGCTCGGTGGTGACGCTGTTTCTGGCCACGGCGGTGGTGGCTCTTTTCGGCTTGCAGGTGGACACCATCGGCAGCCGCTTCGGTGGGATTCCATCGACCTTGCCCGGGCTGCAGTGGCCGGCGTTTTCCTGGGATTCGGCGCGTTTCCTGTTCATTCCGACACTCACGCTGGCTTTCCTGGGCGCGATCGAATCCCTGCTGTGCGCCCGGGTGGCCGACGGCATGATCGGTGACCGCCACAACCCGAACCAGGAGTTGATGGCGCAGGGCATCGCGAACTTCGTCACTCCGTTTTTCGGCGGCATGCCCGCCACCGGGACGATTGCGCGCACGATGACCAACGTCAAGAGCGGCGCCACCAGCCCGGTTGCCGGCATGGTGCATGCCGTGGCGCTGCTGCTGATCATGCTGCTGGCCGCGCCGCTGGCACGCCATGTTCCGCTGGCTGCATTGGCGGCGATCCTGCTGTTCGTGGCCTGGAACATGGGCGAGTGGCGGGCCTTCCTGCAGTTGCGCCAGTTCCGGTTGCCGTACCGGGTCACCTTGCTCGCCGTGTTCCTGCTGACCGTGGTGCTGGACCTGACGGTGGCCGTCGAGGTGGGCCTGATTGCCGCCTGTGTCACCTTCATCTACCGCATCTCCAGCCTGTCGCGCAGCGAATCCGTCAGCGCCGACGACCAGCCGCTGCTGCGCGGACAGGAGGGCCGGATTGCCGCGTTCCGGCTCTACGGCGCAATTTTCTTTGGCGCCGTCAAGCTGGTGGAACAGATGGAACAGCAACGGCCCGCCATCGCCCTGGTGGTCGACCTGAAGAACGTGATCTATGTGGACTCCTCGGGCGCCGACAGCCTCTCCGATCTGGTGCGCACCTGCCGCAAGAACCAGGTGCGGCTGGTGCTGTGTGGCCTGAACCACCAGCCACTCGACATCGCACGGCGCAGCGGCCTGTTGCAGATGTTCGCCCCGGCTGACCTGCAGCCCGACCTGGCCAGCGGCATCCGCTCGGCGCTGCCGACCCCGTCGGACGCCGGCGTCGTCGCCCACGGCTAGAGTGCTGCGGCGACCAGCATCCTGGCGCCCACCAGCAGGGTGAACGCGCCGAAGATCCAGCGCAGCCGCGCGATGGGCATGCGGTGCGCCACTGCGACACCTGCCCGGGTGCAGAATGGGGCCGCGGCCGACACCAGCAACAGGGCTGGTCCGAAGATGAACCCGACGGCCCCTGGCGCTGATGCGCCGCCGGTCCCAGGCGAGAACCGCGCGGGCAGGCCGGCCACCCCGGAGCCGTACACACCGAGGACAAGAAACGCGGCGGCGCCTACCAGCGCCACGGGAATCTGCAGCGCCGCTGCCGAGCCCATGGCCTGGCGCAGGTCCAGACCCCGGCCGCGCATCAGGTAGGGCACAAACAGGTTGGCACCGCCCGTGCCGACCAGGCCACACACCAGCGCAAAGGCAAACACTACGCTCCGGCGCAGGCCTTGCGGCGCTTCGCGCAATCCTGCTGCAGCCTTGCGCCGGACCATCCGGTAGCCGCTGAAGAGGCAATAGGCGCCAAAACACGCCTTGATGGCGGTGGCATCCATCCAGCCGGTGAACCAGACGCCCAGGGCGGTGCCGATGCACAGCCAGGGCCACATGCGTGCCAGCACGTCCCAGGCCACACACTGCTTGCGGTTCTGTGCGGCGGTGGAGCACAGCGCATTGACGACCATGCACGCCATGGTGGTGCCCAGGGCCATCTGCACGGCGAACTTGTCGTCCAGCTGGTACCACGCATGGAAGATGGCGAGAAACGCCGGCACCAGCACGAGTCCGCCACCAATGCCCAGAAGGCCTGACAGGAACCCGGTGCAGGCACCGGTCAGCAGGAACCAGCCGTACAGGGGCAGGTCAGGAGTCGGCCAGGCCATGGAGCCTCCGGTACCGGTTGCGCGTTGCGGTCAAAACGCGCCGGCCGCGTAGTCCGGCCCGGCCTCGACGGGGCTGGCGCGCACCGGAACGTCGGTGTCGGCCGGGTCGCCGGCACTCCAGGACATGAGCACGACGGATGCGAGCAGGCTGAGCCCGGCCGCCACCGCAGGCAGCCGCCGGCGCCTGGGGGTCGATACATTCACGGGTGGGGGGGCAGGAATCTGGAGGTCCATGGGTTTCTCCCGGTGGGTGGTGCACGCGAACATCCGCGTGACACCACGATAGGAGCTGCCCAGCGTCGTGGCTATCGCGCGATCGCGTCACGGCATCCCGCATGCGCGGCGATGTAGCGTTGTCGGCCGTGCGTCGGCCACCGGCAGTACGCCACGTTCACGGCGTGCAATTCTGCTGCTGGAGCCGTGGGTCCTGCAGCCGGTGCGACAGTTTGCACGCCATGTGTCGCGCAACCGGGGATCCGTCCCGCGCAGACAAGCCAAACCAGCGCACCGCCTCACGCGTATCCTGCTGCGCCCCAGGGAACAACCCGGGCCCCGCCGCATACATGAAGCCCAGCACATCCCGGGCGCCGGGCACGCCGGTTTCGGCGGCCGCCACCAGCGTCTGTTGCGCCAGGGCAAATTGCTGTCTGTCGTAGTAGTCCATCGCCTCCTGCATGCCCTGCGCATGGGCGCCTGCGGCGTGCCATCCGATACACCATCCGGCGATTGCCAGCACGCGCAGTCCGTGGGTCGAGGGTTTCATGGTTCGCTCTCCTGGGGTTGGGGGTTGCCCGACCCCGCAATGAGGGATCGCGCCATGCCCATGCTAGGTAGCGCGGCGCGCGACCGCCATCCCGCGGATGCGGTATCCCCGTCGTGTCAGGAGGGTGCGCCGATCGGGGTGGACAGCCGGATGCAGGTGCCCTGTGCGTCTGAACGGGCTTCGAGCGTGGCCCCGATCTGCCGGGCGCGACGGCGCATGCCCGACAGGCCGCGTCCGGAAGCCGGCACATCGACATCGAAACCGGCGCCGTCGTCGGACACGGCGAGAACAAAAACCGGAGCTTGCGCCTGCATCGAGAACTCGACGACCACCCGGCTGGCACCCGCGTGCTTGAGCACATTGGCGAGGGCCTCCTGCAACACCCGCAGGATCTGCAACGCCACCTCGGCGGGTATGTCCAGCGGGTCGGGCAGATCACGGTACACGAACTGCAACGCGATGCCGGCCGCGCGGAAGCGCGGTTCCAGGCGGTAGCGCAGGTTGCCCAGGGATTCCAGCATGCCTTCGCGCCCCGGCGACAGGGTGTCGATCGCCAGCCGCATGTCGTCGACCGCATCGCGCAGCACCTGTGCCATGGCCTTGCTGTCGAGCGCACCGCGTTCCACCGCCACCAGCGAGGTCAACAACTGGGAACCCAGCCCGTCGTGCATGTCCTGCATGATGCGCTGGCGCTCCCCGGCGACCGCGCGCTCGCGCTCGCCACTGCGTTGGCGCTCGTAGACATCGGACAGCTCGCGCTCCTTTTGCGATACCTTGGCAGACAGAGTCACGTTCGCCTGCTCGACCTCGCCCAGGCTCTTGACGAAACGGTCCGTCAACAGCACACCCACTACCAGCAGCAGCACATCGGCCGCGAAATACAGCAGGAACGGAGCCTCCGGGTCGCGCCACAGGCCCTGCGAGAGCAGATAGTCGTGCACGCCCAGGACATTGCCCAGCAGGACCGCCGCGCACAGCGCGAGGGCCCCGGGCGTTCGTTGCCGCCACCCCGCCAGCAGGGTGACGCCGACCATGACCAGGGCAATCGCCACCAGCCCGGCCTGGTAGTACCGGTCCACCCACCGGTGCCAAGTCGCTCCGCCAAGCGCGAGCAGGATCGGGCCCGTGAGCCAATAGGCGCCGAAGAACCGGGTGAGGCCCAGCCGCCGCAGGCCGGCGAACCGCAACATGAACAGTGTCATGGCCACGACGAATCCGCCCGTCGACGCGTAGCGCACGACACGCCAGGGCAGCCATGCCCACATGGGAAGCACCTCGATCACGTAGTTGGTGGTGTGCAGCGCCCAGAACACGCAGGCGAGACCGAACAAGCCGTAGTCGAAATCCATGCGCCGGCGCAGCCAGATCACGATGACCAGCAATCCCAGCGACAAGGTCACCACGATGGTGACCTGCGCAGCGGTATAGGTCCAGAAATAGCGCAACTCGTAGACCGGACGCACGGCAGACTCCGGTCCGATGGTGATGGTCCCCATCACTTTGTCGTCACTCGTCACATCCACGCGTACATGCAGTTCGTTGACACCCTCGCGCAACTGGCTTGGCGCTATCAGGAAGGCGTGTGGCTGCATCCACCGGACGTAGGTCACGTTGTCCGGCTCACGGACGTTGGCGAGCAACTGCCCGTTGACAAACAGCGCGCCGCCTTCGCGCAGGCGCGGCAGGTAGACCATCCAGGGCTCGCCCTGAACCGGTGTGGCCTGGAACTTCACCCGGTACCAGACGGTGCCGAGAATGTCCGGCCAGTTCTCCCTCCAGCGATCAGGCAGCGCAACCCGCTGCCAGGGCAATCCGACCGGCGGCGTCAGGGCGCTCCGGGCGTACACGTAGTCCGCCTCCAAAAACCGTGTCGCCGCCGGTGACTGCCCGAGGGCGTCCAGCCAGCAACAGCACAGCGCCAGTGTCCACAGGATGGTCCGGACGCGCGCCATGGGAGCCACCCGCCCTACCGCAGCAACCCCATCTGGGTCGCCTCGAAGACAGCCTCGCCCCGCGAATGCACCGCCAGCTTGCGGTAGATCTTCTTGACATGGGTGACCACCGTGTGTTCGGAGATGCCCAGCGTGGCGCCTACCTCCCCGAAACCGAGGCCCTTGGCCACCAGGCGCAGTATCTCGGCCTCGCGCTCGGTCAGAGGTGATGTGCCCAGCGTCGGCTCCGGTACCGGCGCGCGCATGCGGGCAAGCAGGCGGCGCGCAATGCTGGGGCTGATCGGCGAGCCGCCGGCACGCAACTCGCGGATGCAGCGCACCAGTTCCGCGGGGGGACTGTCTTTCAGGAGGTAGCCGGTGGCTCCGGCTTCGATGGCGTCGATCACGTGGGCGTCGTCGCCGAACACCGTGACGACCAAGGCATCGCAATCCGGGCGCAGCGCGCAGGCGCGCCGGATCAGGTCGGCACCGTTGCCGTCTGGCAATCCGAGGTCGACCAGCAGGACGTCAGGAACGCCGGCGCCCAGCACGGCCGTACCGGCGGCCAGCGTCGTCACCGCTCCGACCAGAA
>JANMZX010000700.1:0-2448 GCA_031383745.1 Rhodoferax sp.
AGGCCCGTGAACGCGCGCACCAGGGCCCGCTTGCGCCAGGAGAAACCCCAGGCCACCACCTGGCGCCGCCATACGATGCCCGGCGCGGCTGGACTGCCATCCGGGCCGACCGCAGCGCCCGGTGTCATGCCAGCTGCCCCAGCAGCTTGTCGACCTGCTCGAAGTGGGCGGCCCAGGTCGGCACGCGAAAACCCTGCATGCGCTGCAACTGGGCCGACCGGCGGCCTGTGGCGGGGCTGGGCAGGTAGTCCGTGATCGCCTGCATCCAGCCCGGGCCGTCGATCTGGCTCAGGTAGTCGGGAACTGCGCCCGCAATCTCGCGGAACACCGGCAGCGTGCTGGCCACCACCGGCGTGCCGAGCATCAGCGCCTCGACCAGCGGCATGCCATACCCCTCGGCGAACGACGGAAACAGCAGCGCCTGCGCATGCTGGAGGTAGGCGGCCAGTTCGGCATCGGTGCAGGCCGGCACCTCGTGCACGAACGGGTGCAGGGTGTCGCAGCGCTCCAGCATGTCGACCACGTTCTCGCACTCCCAGCCGCGCCGGCCGATCACCACCAGGTGTGGCGACGCGTCGCCCAGCTGCGCCACCAGCTCGCGCCAGACGTTGAGCAGCAGCAGGTGGTTCTTGCGGGGTTCGATGGTGCCCAGCACCACGAAGTAGGGCGCGCCAAGCGGCGATGCAGCATCCGGCAGGCCGGCCAGCGCGGCGGGCGCCAGCGGCGCCACCACAGCCGGCGGCATGGCCAGGCCCTGGCCTGCAGCCCACTGCGCCAGGCTGTCCAGCGTGCACTGCGAATTGCTGACCAGGCCGCTGCGCCCCTGCACCATGACGCGCAGCCGCTTTGCATGGGCTTCCTGCTCGCCGGCCCGGCAATACTCGGCATGCGTGATGGGGATCAGGTCGTGGATGAAATACACCGGGCTCTGGCGGGTGGCAGCGATCCAGTCGCTGAACCCGTTCGCCTCCATGCCGGAGTGGCCCAGGTAGAAGGCCGGCCGGCCCCCCGCATCCTGCGACGGCCAGGGCGGCACACAGGCCCTGGCAATCGCCCGGTTGGCGCGGCGGCGGAAGTTCGCCCTGGGCCCCTGCAGGATGTCGAACAGCTGCTGGGACGACTTGGGCGACAGGATGCGCCGCCAGTTGCCCTTTTGCAGCACCGCCTGCGCCCGGTGGCCCCAGTGTTCGACGTAGGCCAGGCCGACCCGGTCGACGCCGGTGGGCAGTTGCTCCCGCGCCAGGCGGGCGATCAGACGGCTGATGTCGATGAGTATTTCGCCTTGCACCGGATCAGCCGCTCAGAGTCATGTGTGGGGTATTCTAGGGGGGCCATGCAGCCATTTGCCCCCCCCAAACCCGGCTTTCGCTCCCGGGCCGCGTTGCTGGGGGGCGTGCTGGCCCGGGGCGGCCGGTCGATGCTGAACCTGCTGCCACCCAAGGCCTACACCGTGCAGATGGGCGTTTCGCGCGTCGGCGGCCGGGGTTTTTTCATGGTGAATGCGCCCGAAACCGTGCGCCAGGTGCTGGTGACCGAGGCGCCGCAGTACCCCAAGCACCACTTTCTGGCCGACATCCTGCAGCCCCTGATCGGCATCAGCCTGTTCAACGCCAATGGCGCAGCCTGGCAGCAGCAGCGCCGGTTGGTGGAGCAGGCGTTTGCCCATGCCAACCTGCGCCAGGCGTTCCCGGTGATGCAATCCTGCGTCGCCGACCTGCTGCAGCGCCTGGACGGCCTGGCGGACGCGCCTGTTTGGCAGGCCGACGTCGACATGGCCCATGTCACGGCCGACATCATCTTTCGCACCATCCTGTCGACCCGGCTGGAGCCGGAGCAGGCGGTGACCGTGCACAACGCTTTCCGCGCCTACCAGGAAAGCGCGCAACGCGTCATGACGCTGAGCGCGCTGCGCCTGCCCACCTTCTACCACCGCCATGTGTGCCGGCGGATGGGGCGGACGATTCGGGCCTCGTTTGACAGCCTGGTGCGGGCCCGCTGCGCGGCCGTGCAACGGGGTGAAGCGGGCTTGCCGCAGGACATGCTGGCCGCGCTGATCGCCGCACGCGATCCCGACACCGGCGCGCGCCTGGGCCCGGACGAGGTGGTGGACCAGGTAGGCACGCTGTTCCTGGCCGGGCATGAAACCTCGGCCTCCACCTTGGCCTGGGCGCTGTATCTGCTGGCCAGCCAACCCGGGTTGCAGGACACGGTGCGCCAGGAAGTGACCCAGGCCTGGGGTACCGGCGCGCCGGAATTCGGCGACACCCGCCACCTGGCCCTGACGCACAACGTGTTCAAGGAAACCCTGCGGCTGTACCCGCCGATCGCGTTCTACCTGCGCGAGTCGGCTGGGGCCAATTGCCTGCGTGGCAAACCGGTGGCGGCGGGCGACATGCTGGCGGTGTCGCCGTGGATCGTGCACCGCCACCACGGCTTGTGGGAGCGCCC
>JANMZX010000722.1:0-3464 GCA_031383745.1 Rhodoferax sp.
GTCCGTGGCTGGCCCTGCGCGACTATTTCCTGCTGGGCATGCAGCACCTGCTGCAGGGCTACGACCATCTGGCCTTCCTGCCGGCGGCTGACACGATTGCCGGTACGCGCAGGAACAAAGCCAGGCGTAGCGGCAGCACCAGCGCCAGCAGGAAGGCCAGATGGTCGTAGCCCTGCAGCAGGTGCTGCATGCCCAGCAGGAAATAGTCGCGCAGGGCCTGCCACGGGCTGCCAGCGCGCGCCGTTGGCGCCGATGCGTGTCCGGTTGCAGCAACCGACGCGGTTGCAAGCACCAGCCCGTCGGGCTGCAGCGGCGACAGGGTGGTCAGCAGGTCACTGTCGCCCACCCGGCCAGCCACCAGCAACCGGTGGTTTGCGTCCTGCGCGCCGAGCAGCGTGTAGCGCAGCACCACCGTTTCATCGGCGCGGCACTGCGCCTGCGCCGCCATGCGCACATAAGCGCCATCACCCCGCCGATCCAGGCCGTCCAGTTGCCACAGCAGCCGGCAGCGGCTCGCGGCGCTCGAATGGCTTGGGGCACCCGATGGGAGCGCGCCATTCGGTGTGTCCAGTCTTGCCGTGTCATTGGCCAGAGCGCTCACCGATGGCAGCGCGGCCTTGACCTCACCCCAGGTCACCTTCCCGTCGGCATTGGCGTCCAGCGGCAACAGCAGGTCCAGGTCCTTGATGGCCACCGCCAGCACGAAGCGGTAGTTGCGCAGCAGCGGCGCACCGGTGGAGGTGTCGGCTGCCACGTCCGCCAGTTGCTGCACGTCCAGGTACGCGTCGCTGCCCTTGTGGGCCCCTGCCGGACCCACAGCCAGCAGCAGGCCAGCGGCCAGCAGCGCCAGTGTGGACGAGACTCGGGTCATTTCACTTTACCTGCGGCCAGCCGCACGTCGACCAGCCCCACTGCACGGATGGCGCCGCTGATCTCCGCCTCGGCTGTGGCGTCGCGGGCCTGGCGCGCACTGTGCAGTGCCACCCACCAGTCCAGCGGCTCGCGCTGCACCAGCAGGTTGGCCCGTGCCAGCACAAGCGCCCGAGCGTGGTCGTCGTCCAGCCACGATGCCACCAGCGCCGCCTCCCGGCCGTGCAGGGTCGGGTCGTCACCTCTGCGCAGCAGCTCTGCGGCGCGTTCGCGCAGCGTCTCGCGCAGGCCGATCCAGCGCCGGTCCGCGAGCCGGCGCCAGGCGGCGGCGCGGCGCAGCAGCACCGCGTCGGTTTCGGGCAGCGGCGCCAGCACCCGCAGGGCCGGCGCGAATTTGCCCATGCGCAGCAGCAAATCGGCGTACGCAATGGCGGTGTACAGGTCGGGCGCAAGTGCCAGGCTGCGCGTGTAGGCGTCGGCCGCCGCACCATCCTGACCGGCGCGTTCATGGCTCTCGGCCAGCAACGACCACAACCAGCTGGCCTGCTCGTTGCCCGTGCCACGCCCGAGCAAGGTCCGCAGGCCGTGCGCCGCCGCCACATGGGCGCCTTGCATCGATTGGGTCTCGAGTCGGCAGGCGGTGGCGTACCAGGCCTGTCCCGCACGCTCCACGGCGACGCAGGCTTCGATGGCTTGCGGGTACCGCGCCGACAGGCGTTCCAGCGCGGCCAGGTTCAACCAGCCCTGGGCATTTCCGGGCGCACGCGCCAGCGCATCGACCAGTACCCTGCGCGAGGCGGCGAACTCGTGCCTGCCTTGCTGCACCGTGGCTTGTAAAACGGCCAGGTCAGGCGGCGCGTCGGTCCGGTCCCACCAGGGCGCCAGTACTGCCTGCGCACGGCCCCAGTAGCGGGTGTCGCCGGTCTCGCGCGCCACAGCGATATCGGCACGGGCCTGGGCGGCGGCAACTCCGGGGTCGGGCACGCGCGGCGCGGCCAAGGGTGTCGCCACTGTGGGTCGGCTGTGTGTGATGACCGGTAGGACCTCCAGCACGTCGGTGTCGTGCGTCGGGTTGATGGCGGTAACCGCAAAGACGAGCAGCGGCATTACGGCCCACGCATACACGAATGGGCGCAGGTAGCCATTGAATGTCATTGCAAAGGTTCCAAGCGCGGCTGCAGAGCCCTGCCGTCAAAACGGGTGCGGCAGCGTTCGTCGCCGAATCGCTGCCGCACCAGGCACCTCATCGCGGTGTACGCCTGGCCGCTGTCAGGCCAGGGGTTGCGGCTCGTTGGCTTCGTCCTCCGGCACCGCGAAGTTGTCGCTGATCGTGAGGGGCTCCGAAGTTTCATCGGTCGAACTGAGCGACATGATGAAGGCCAGGAAAGCGTCGACGCTAGCCGCGGCGCTATCCGGCACGGCGGTGGCGTCGGCCGTGTTCCGGTGCGAGTCGCCGCCGCAGCCGACCAGCACCAACGGGGCCGCGAGTGCTGCCGATAGCAGCCATTTTTGTGTGCGATTCATGAAGTTGCTCCTGGTTGGTCACGGAAAAACTGTGCCGGTCGGGGCCGGTGGATTGAAGTTGCCCGACACCGGTGTGGTCAGGTAGGGAAACGTGGTGCCGAAGTTCGCGTCCGTCTTGCGCACGCCATCGGTCAACGCCAGCCCGCCGGCCGGTGCGTCGGAGGGATGGCAGCCGACCTGCAGCGTGTCGGTCACGCCTGTCAACACGCACAGCGCACCCATGGCCACCCGCAACGACAGGTCCACCACGTCGTCTGCTGGCCGGCGACCGTTCGGGAACCCGGCGTTGTCGCCCCCTGCCACTCCCAGCGGATTCTGCGAACCGGCTGCGGTTACCGCTGTTGACGTATTAAGCCGCAGCATTTCACCAGAGACCACGTTGGCAGGCTGATTCACGTTCTTGATGCCCTTCAGAAAAACGTTCAGCAGATCGGTCCGCGGGAAGTTGGTCGGCGCCACGGCGGACGGAAACAGGGATTGGATCAGCGCTGGCAGGACCGGGTTGGTCACGTAGTCGGCGAAGTTGGCCGGGTCGTTCTTCGGCTTGGAAGCGTTGAACTTGTCCTTGTCATCGATGCCGATGATGACCTCGTTGACAAGGGGCATGCCCAGGCGCGAAACCTGCGTCCATGCGCCGCCGCTGCGCGTCACCTTGTTCAGCCCGGTGCCCGGTGAACCGTTGAGCAGACGTCCCTGGCGCAGGCTGGCGGTGGTGAAGGCGCCGATGACTGTTTCGGTGCCGGCGGTAAGGCAGGCGATAGGAACTTCCAGTGCCAGCGTGCTGACGCTCTTGGCCTCCAGGTCGTTGTTGTTTCCACCTACCTCGGCACCCAGAGGATTCAGGTTGAAGAGGTCGAATATCTTGCCAACGGCAATGTAGAAGGGCTCCTTGCGCTGGCCCACGAAGACCCGGCCGGTGCCGCAACCAGGTATGGCCACGTTGTAGATGTGCTGGTTGGCATAGGTGGCGTAAGCGGCGTTGCTGCCGAACACCTTGTCGCCGATGTTGTCCACCGGCTTGTCGAATTCGGCCGAACCGCCGGCGGCGTTGGTGACACTGATATTGCTGC
>JANMZX010000083.1:0-10566 GCA_031383745.1 Rhodoferax sp.
GCGCTACGCACCCGATCGAGCCGCGCTGCGGCACGCTGGCGGCGTTGCTTCTCCTCGCGGGCATGAGCCCGCAGCGTCGTCGCGCCTTGCCAGCGCACCACATCGCAGCCCGCTCGGGCGCGTCCAACTGCCGAATCCAGGATGATGGTGCTTTTGCGCCGAGGTGATCCATGAAAATGAAGCCACTGGCCTTCGGCATCCTCGCGCTGTTCGGGCTGGCAAGCGTCTTTGGCCAGGATTACGAGCGAGAAAAGCGATGGGCCGACGAGATCATTCCAGCGATTGTGGTGGGCGACGCGGTATCCATCCGGGCCGCATCCGGGCGCGACTTCCTGGCCATCCACACGCCGGGCAAGGCGGGCAAGCCGGCCATCGTGCTGGTGCACAGTGTGGGCGTACACCCTGATTTCGGGGTCGTCGGCATCCTTCGTGCGAGCCTGGCCGACATCGGCTACACGACCCTTTCGATCCAGCTCCCGGTGCAAGGCCGCGAGGCCACTGCCGCGGACTACTACCCCAAGGTCTTTCCCGACGCCGCCGACCGCATGGCGAAAGCCGCCACATGGCTGCGCGAACGCGGCCACACCGATGTGGTGCTGCTGTCGCATGCCCTGGGTGCCTGGATGGCCAACGAGTACCTCGACCGCGCCTATGCCTCGACACCCTACACTGCCTGGGTCGTGCTCGGGCATACCGGCGGCTATTCGTGGGGCATGCGCGGTTATCCGATGCCGATCCTGGACGTCTACGGCGAGCAGGACTACGGCCCCACCCTCAGCGCCGCGGCGCGCCGCCGGTTTGCCCTCAAGCAGTCCAACGGATCACGCCAGGTGATGATCGCAGCAGCCGACCAGAACTACACCGGCCGTGAGCGTGAGCTGGCGGCGGTGATCGACGCCTTCCTGGGCGCCAGACGGTGATGGGGCGCTGGACCCTTTGTCGCCAGGCAACGCGGGCGTTCATGACATCGCGCGCTCCGACGGGGCAGGTCGCAATGCTGTCTACGCAAGCTGAATCATTGAGGGCCTGACCCGCAATCCATGGATCCCGGAGCGAGTCCGGGATGACAGCCGACCCAGCCGGCGAGACCCGATTCCGCGGTGGCCCAGTTCACTGAACCACCTCGTCTACGCGCAGAGCGTGCGTTTCGCAGCCAGTTTGTACCCGGGTCCGCCGACCCACCGGGCCACCCAGAGATCGCGCTGCTGTTCGCGGATCTTTCCGGCCTGCCACCGATGCTGGTGTTTGCGGCCGACGAGGAAGCGCTGCTCGATGATGCGACGCGCCTGGTCGAGCGCGCCCGCGCCAGCGGCGTCGATGTGCGCTATGAACGCGTGAGCGGCGTGCCGCATGCCTGGCCGGTGTTTCGGCGCATCCTGCCCGAGGGACGCGAGGCGAGGCGGATCAGCGGGGAGTTTGTCGACCGTCAGGTTCGGTCACAGCAGGCAACCGATGCACTGGTGGTCTGCGCTGAGGCCGCGCCGCAAATGCCTCCCTCACCCGCACCCGCCTGACGCCGCAAGAGGGCCGGTTCAGCGGCCCCGCTGCGCAGCCGTTGCTAGACCACCTGCTGTTGCCGCAGGCGCGCAATGTCCGAGGCGGACTTGCCAAGCTGCTCGCGCAGTACCTCGTCGGTATGCTGCCCCAGCATCGGCGGGGCGCGGTGCTGCACCGGCGCGGCGGACAGGTGCAACGGGCTGCGCAGCACCGGCACGTCCACGCCGCTGGCGTGCGGCAGTGTCAGCGCCAGGCCGCGGTGGCGCACATGCGGGTCGTCGAACAGCTGCTGCATGTCGTAGATCGGCGCACACGGCACGTTCTGCGGCGACAGGCGGTCGATCCAGTGGCGCACTGGCTGCTCCAGGGTGCGCGCCTCCAGGATGTCGTGCAGCGCCTTGCGGTGCTTGATGCGTGCCATGCCGCTGGCAAAGCGCGGGTCCTGGTCCAGCGCCGCATCGATCCCCAGCGCCTGCAGCAGGCCGGTGAACTGCCCGGCATTGGCGGCCGACATGCTGAAGTAGCCGTCCCGGGCGCGGAAGACCTCGCTGGGCGCGGTGATCGGGTTGTTGTTGCCCTGGCGCTGCGGCACCTGGCCGGTCATCAGGTAACCCAGCGCGAGGTGGGCGTTGATGGCCGTCGTCACGTCCACCATGGCGGCGTCGATGAACTGTCCCTCGCCGGACTGCCCGCGCTGGATCAGCGCCGCCAGGATTCCGATGGCCGCGTACAGGCCGGTGAAGATGTCGGCGATCGGCACTGCGGAGCGCATCGGGCCCGCGCCGGGTTCGCCATCGGCATGGCCGCAGGTACTCATCAGCCCGCACATGGCCTGCATCACCGAGTCGTAGGCCGGGCGCGGCGCGTAGGGGCCGTCCTGCCCGAAACCGGTCACGCTGCAGTAGACGATGCGCGGGTTGAGCGCCCGGATGCTGGCCGCGTCCAGCCCGTATTTCTGCAGTGCGCCGACCTTGTAGTTCTCGATGAACACGTCGCTCTGCGCCGCCAGATCGCGCACGATCTGCGCCCCCTCGGGGCTGGTGATGTCCAGGGTGAGCGAGCGCTTGCCGCGGTTGCTGCCCATGAAGAAAGCCGAGTCACTGGTCGGCTGGCCGTCGGCGCCGGTGACGAAGGGCCCGACCTTGCGCGTGTCGTCACCACCATCGGGGCGCTCGATCTTGACCACGTCGGCGCCCAGATCGGCCAGGGTCTGGGTGCACCAGGGGCCGGCGACGACGCGGGTCAGGTCGAGCACGCGGACCTGGTCGAGGATGCCCATGGCCATCACTCCAGCGTGATCTTGAGTTGCTTGTTCAACTCGCGCAGGTCGTCCAGCTCCTGCTTCACGCGGGCCGCGAAGGCGTCGCCGCTCAGACCGCGCGGCTCGCCGCCGCCATTGGTGAAGTTGGCCACCACCTCGGGATCCTTCACCGCCGTGGTCAGTGCCGCGATCAGCTTGTCGCGCACGGCGGCCGGCACGCCGGCAGGAACGGCAAAACCGAGCCAGCCCGAACTGATGTGCGGGATGCCGAGCTCCTTGACGGTGGGCACGTTGGGCATCAAGGGCGACCGCTTCTCGCCGGTGTAGGCCAGTAGCACCAGCTTGCCCTGCTCGGCCATGGCGCGGCTCGCCATCGACGAAAAGGCCATCTCCACCTGCCCACCGATCAGGTCGGTCAGCAGCGGGCTTTCGCCACGGTAGGGCACATGCAGCATCTGCACGCCGGCGCTGTGGACGAACTGCTCGGTGGCCAAGTGAAAGCCGGTACCCATGCCGGTGGAGCCAAACTTGTATTTGCCCGGTGACGCCTTGGCCAGCTGCACGAGTTGCGGCAGCATCTTGATGCCCGAGGCCGGCTGGGTGTTGATCAGGTAGTGCGACTCGAAGACCATGGTCAGGTAGCCCAGGTCCTTGACCGGGTCGTAGGGCACATTGGCGGCCAGTGCCGGGCCGGACACCACGCCGGCGTTGGTGATCACGCCGATGGTGTAGCCGTCCTTGGGCGATTTGGCCAGCGCGTCGGTGCCGATGCGCTGTCCGGCGCCGGCCTGGTTCCGGATGACCATTGGCTGCCCCAGGATGGCGCCGGCCTTGGTGGCCACCAGGCGCGCGTAACCGTCGACGATGCCGGGCGGAAAGGGCACGATGACCGTGATCGGCTTGTCGGGGAAGTTGGCTTGCGCGCTGGCAATGCCGACCCACAGGCAGGCGAAGAGTGTGGAGATCTGTTTGGCGAGTTGTGTCATGGAGGGCACCTGGTTGACTCAGTGGGCGGGGAAGCGTCGGGAGAGGAAATCCAGCACGGCGGCATTGAAACGTGGCGGATCTTCCGCCCAGCCGAAGTGGCCCAGAGCGGCCAGGCTGGTGAACTCGGCGCCGGCGATCCTGGCCGCCATCTTCTGCATCACCGCCGCCGGTGCGGTGGTGTCGAGTTCCCCGGCGATGCACAACACCGGGATGTCCAGCGTGGGCAGCAGGTCGCGGCCCTCGAACCCGACGATGGCGGCCACCGCCGCGCGGAAGGTCTCTTCCCGCATCTGGCTCACGGTGCCCACCACCAGGTCCACCGCGGGGCCGTGCGCGCCGGGCGCCATCATGGCGCGCAGCATCTCGGGCGCGTAGTCGGGGATCGATCGGCCGGCGTCCAGCGGCGCGACCCGGGCGCGCACGAATTCCTTCTGCCAGTCGCCGTCCGGGCTGCCGAAGGACGCACTGGTGGCCGACAACACGTAGCCGTGGATGTGCGCTCGTGCGTGGCGCCAGGCCTGTTGCGCGACCATGCCGCCCATGCTGTGGCCAATGACCACGTTGCGCGGCCCGCCTTCCCTTTCCAGCAGCAGGGCCAGGGCACGCGCGCAGTGGTCGATCGTCAGCGGCACCGGCAGGGCGGACAGGCCGTAACCCGGCGCGTCCCAGGAGACGACCCGGTAGCCCGCCTGGACGAAGGCGCGCAACTGCTCGCGCCAGTATTCCTTGGCACCGAAGGCGCCATGCAGCAGCACGACGGTGGTCCCGTTGGCTGCGCCCACGGGGTGGTGCACGGCGTAGTCGGGCAGGGTGACGGCAGGCGCTGTCATCCCACCATCCCCTGCAGCGCCGCGGCCGGGGTCCAGACAGTGTGGGCCCCCATCGGGATGTGGTGCGGCAGGATGATGCGGCAGATCGGGCCCGGCGTGATGTCGCGTGCGTCGAAGATCGCGCACTCGCCTTTGCCTGTGTTGAGGTTGGTCATGAAGGTGACCAGGTAGCCGTCGTCCTCGTCGACGCCGCCGTCGCGCGCTGCGAACGGGGTCTCGCTCACGAAGCAGCCCGTGGGCGTTTCCCAGCGTTGGGTCCGTCCGGTCTGCCAGTCGTATTTCTTGAGGCCGACCACCTGCCAGTTGGGCTGCATCAAGGCGTTGTAGACATAGCGGTTGGCGCGGCCCTTGACCTGGCCGTTGACCATCGAGAACTCGGTCACCTCGTCGTCCAGGTCTTCTTCCGTGGTCTGGCCGGTCAACATGTTGAAGCGCCAGCGGTGCATGCGGGTTTGCTGCAGGCCCATCGAGAGCAGGGCGTTCATGCGCGCGTAACCGTCCTTGGGCAGGCCGCTGAGGTCGGGCACCGGGTTGGTCTGGATGGCGCCGTCCATGACGATCTCGTCGCCCACCTCGTAGGTGTTGGCCAGGTGCAGGATGTAACACGGTGTGCCTTCGAACCACTTGACGTCGCGGCTGGCGCCGAAACGCGGGATCACGCCGAAACGCGCCGGCCGGTCGCGGTGGAACTTCAGGCGGTGTTGGCCCTTTTTGAGCGCCTCCGGCTCGAAGAACATCGACAGGTCGTGGATCACGCAGTAGTGCTCGCTCATGCCCAGGTCGTGCGGCCAGGTGGCGTGCGGCAGGTCGATCGGTTCGTAGTGCACCAATTGGTTGTCCGGGCTGACCACGCCGTAGTTGAAGTAGGGCGCGTGTTCGCCGAAGTTGAAGAACATCATCTCCTTCGTGTGTTCATCGACCTGGAAATGCGAGCAGATGCCGCGTTCGCCCAGCGCGCGGGCCCAGGCCGGGTCCGGCCCCAGGGTTTCCAGCGTGATCGGGTCGAGCCGGTAGGGCTCGCTGCACTGGCTCATGGCCGCCAGTGCGCGGCCGGCGTGTACCTTGACGTCGGTGCCGGCGTTGTCCTTCATCGCGCCGATCGAGCCCCAGCCGCGGCGTACCGCGCGGCGCGGTTCGATGATGCCGGGCCACAGCGATTCACCCGCCGCCGCCTCGGCCATGAAACCGGTAGTGCGCACAAAGCGGTTGCGGTAGGTCGCAGTGCCGTTGGCGAAGTGCATGCCGTGGATCATGCCGTCGCCGTCGAAAGGGTGGTACTTGCCGATGGTGGCGTGGATCTGGTTGTGCCCGTTGCGCAGGTACACGCCGTTGAGGTCCTTCGGGATGTCGCCGATCACCTGCAGGTCGGGCGTGCTGGCGGTCCATTCGGTGTCGGTGGGGCGCCAGCCGTCGTTGAGATAGGGGTTGTCGGAGGGCAGGCAGGGCAGGGAGTAGGTCTTGTGGACTTCAAGCACGGGTACGCTCCGGGAGGTGGATGTTGCAGGGGGACGTCAGGTTGCGATGCGTTCGAATACGGTCGCGGTGGCCACGCCGAAGGCACCCGGCAGCGCCGCCACGCCGTAACGCAGGCCACGCGGTTCCATTTCGTCGAGCAGGCAACTCACCAGCATCGCACCGGTGGCGCCCATCGGGTGCCCCAGCGCGATGGAACTGCCGTTCACGTTGAAACGTTCCAGGTCGATGCCAAGGCTGCGGAGGTAGTGCAGGGTGATCGCGGCGAAGGAGTCGCGCACCTCCCACAGGTCGATGTCGGCCACGGTCAGGTTGGCGCCATCGCGCGCCTGCTGCGACGCCCAGTTCACGGCGCTCAGGCCCAAGGCGCAATAGCGGTTGATCGTCACCGCACGCAGGTGCGGACTCCAGCCCGCCAGCAGACAGGCCGACTTGCCGATGTTGCCGCCCTGCTCGCCGGTCTGGGTGACACAGCCGAACACGCCGTCGGCCACCAGCCCGGTGTCCAGGCCCATGCGCTGCTGCAGTGCGCGCAGGGCGCCAGCGAGCAACTCCATAGGCGTCACGCTGTGCAGGGCGCCGGACTCCCGCGCTGCTCCGCGGGGTGTACGCAAGGCCTCGATGACAACTGCGCCGGTCATGGTTGGTTCGCAATAACTTTCTTTAACAGACTAAAGTTTTTGTAGTCTATCCATAAAATGATCTTGAACAGGGGTGATTGCCTCCGTATAAACTATCGTTGACATACCATTATTGACATGCTAAGGGCGCCTTGACCCGAACCCGTGAAACCGCAGCCGCGCCAGTGGCGGACGGCGGCAGTGCGGCCCAGCGCACGATCGCCGTCATCGGCGACGCGTGGACGCTGCGCATCCTGCGCACGGTGTTCAGGGGCCAGCGACGCCACGGTGATTTCGTCAGGGCGTTCGGCGTATCCCGCGCCGTGCTGTCCGACCGCCTGGCCAAACTGGTGGCGCACCAGGTGCTGGCACGCGTGGCGCTGGATGGCCGCCACCCGGAGTACCGGCTGACCGAGCGTGGGCTGGACCTGTGGTCGCTGTTCCTGGCCATGTGGCAGTGGGAGGTCGACTGGGGCACCGCCCGCGATCCCGACACCTGGGCGCCCGACTTGCCGCGTGCCAGTGTCAGCCACACGGAGTGCGGGCACGCGATGCGGCCGCGCCTGCGCTGCCTGGGCTGCCAGCAACTGGTGCTGCCGTTCGACACCCGCGCCGACAGCGTGCCGCCGGCCGCCAGGGCAGCGACCGCCACACGTGCCAGCGCAACCGCCAGCCTGGCCGCACCGTCGTCGGGATTTCGCCGCGCGCGTGTCGCCAGTCCTGCGGGCGCGGCTCCGGCCGCGCGCGGGCAACGCCTGATGCGCGTCATCGGCGACCGCTGGAACAGCGCGGTGGTGGCAGCGGCATTTCGCGGTACGCGCCTGTTCGCGCGCTTCGAGGAAGAACTGCAGATCGGCCCGGCGCAACTCAGCGGCCGCCTGGGCGAACTGCAGGAACTCGGCATCCTGCGAGCGCGGGCCTACTCCGGCGCGCGGCAGGAATACCGCCTGACGCAGGCCGGTATCGATCTGTTCCCGATGACGCTGGAAATGGTGCGCTGGGGCAACCGCTGGTTGTCCGACAGCGCCAACCTACTGCTCGTACGGCACCTGCCCTGCGGCCAGCCGCTGAACGCGCGCTGGCACTGCGACCACTGCGCACAGGAACTGGCAAGAGACACGGTGCGGTTCGGGTGAACTCGCGGGCCGCCCGCTGGGCGACTGCCGCCGCGCACCACGTGCAGTAGCACCGGTCGACGCGGACCTACTGCGCCCGGTGCCGCCGGTCAGGAAAGCGGTGTTGGTGAGGCCGGGTGCCACCGCCTTCACCCGCACCCCCGGTGCGTTCTCGCGTGCCAGGCCCTCGACCGTGCCGACCCAGACCAGGTGAAGCCATGTGTTCGCCCGGGCGCAGGCGGTTGAATTTCTTGTCCTCTGCCCTCGGCTTCGGATGTGACGGTGGCCGATCAAGGCACCACGCCTGCCAGTGCGTGCAATGGCACGGCGGTGATGCCTGGTGCCAGTGGCCAAGGGGCCGTCTGTTCACTTGCATGGCACAACACGTAGAGGTGGTCCAGTGCCAACGCCTGCTGTGCCGTGCGCATGGATGCGGTGACCTTTGGCGAGCGCGTCAGCTTCACTTCAAACCCCACGCGCTGCGCTCCGCGCGCCAGCAGAAAGTCGAGCTCCGCGCCCGAGTGCAAGGCCCAAAAGTAGCACTCGTCGCGTTGCGCCCGGGTGTGTCGAATGACTTCACCCAAAGCAAAACCTTCCCACGATGCGCCGCATTTGGGGTGCGAGAGCAGGTTGTTTTGATCGGTGATACCCAGCAAGCTGTGCAGCAGGCCGGTGTCACTCAGGTACACCTTGGGGGCCTTGACTTCGCGCTTGCCCAGGTTGGCATGCCAGGGGCGCAGCCGCCAGGCCATGAAGGTGCCTTCCAGAATGTCGAGGTAGCGCGACACGGTTTTGTCGCTCACACCCAGGGCGCGGGCCAGTTCACTGCCGTTCCAGGTTTGCGCGTGGTAATGCCCCAGCATGGTCCAGAAGCGGCGCAAGGTCAGCGCTGGCAGGTTGATGCCCAGCTGCGGCAAGTCACGCTCCAGATAAGTGCGGATGAACGCCTCGCGCCAAGCCCGACTGGCCGCAATGTCGGGGGCCAGAAAGGCGCGGGGAAAACCGCCGCGCAGCCACAAATCGTCCATCGCAGCCGTGGAGGCTTCCTCCAGGTTCAGGCCGCCCAACTCGTGGAAAACCACGCGGCCCGCCAAACTCTCGGAGGTGTTGCGCAGCAAGGCCGGGGCGGCGCTGCCCAGCAGCAGGAAACGCGCAGGTGCCTCCGGCCGGTCTGCCAGCACCCGAAGCAGGGGAAAGAGTTGGGGCTGCGTCTGGATTTCATCCAGTACCACCAACCCGGTCAGCGGACGCAACGCGAAAGACGGGTCGCTCAACCGGGCCAGATCGTCCGGGTCTTCCAGGTCGAAATGGTGGTGCGGCCCACGCCATTCGGCCGCGAGTTGCCGTGCCAATGTCGTCTTGCCTACTTGCCTGGGGCCCAGCAAGGCCACCACCGGAAACTGTTCCAGTCCACGGAGAAGGCCTTGCAGGTGCTGTTCACGGCCGATCATGGTACATGTTAGCGCGAAATGTCGGAGCGTAACTCCGATATTTCAAGGAAATTAGGTCGCCGACCTGCGGCTCGACGGAGCGTTACCAATGTGCTGCCAGGCCGTTGCGCGAAACTCTCCAGACTCGCCGCACACGCTGCGTACCATCGTCCTGGCAGCCGCCAGCACTGGGGCCGGGGTGCTCACGCGCAAGCAGAAGTGACGCAGCGAAACCCTGGTGGCCAGCCCAGCGCGGAATCTGCATCCGACCGAGATCCCCCGGTGCTTACTGCGTGTACACCCCGCCATCCACGATCAGCATCTCGCCATTGACAAACGCCGACGCGCCGCCGAGCAGGAACAGGACCGGCCCCGCCATGTCCTGCGGCTGCGCCATGCGCTTCATCGGCACGCGCTTGGCGTAGACCTCCTCGGGGATGCCGTCGAAGATCTTCTCGCGCCCGGTGCCGCCGGTCAGGAAGGCGGTGTTGGTGAGGCCCGGGGCGACCGCGTTCACGCGCACGCGGGGTGCGTTCTCGCGTGCCAGGCCCTTGACCATGCCGACGATCCCAGCCTTGGCCATGCCGTAGTGGGTGTAGTTCTTCACCACGTCCACGGCCATGGTCGACGCGACGCTGACCAGCGAACCCTGGCCGGACCGGTGCAGCAGCGGCAGGGCCGCGCGCGCGCACAGGAAGTGGCAGCGCAGGTTGCCGGCGATGATCTCGTCGAAGACGGCCACCGGCAATTCGGCGATCGGCTGGAAACCCTTGAAGAAACCGGCCAGGTTCACGAAGCCGTCCAGCGCCGGCCAGCGCGCGGCCAGGGTTGCGAACGCGGCGTCCACACTGTCTGCGTCGCTGCCATCCATGGCCAGCGCCAGGGCCTCGGGCGGTGGCGGGTTCAGTGCCAGCGAAGCCGGCAGGTCCAGCACCGCCACCTGCACGCCGGTGTCGAGCAGTGCGCGCACCAGCACGCGCCCCATGCCCCCACAGCCACCGACCACCGCGACCCGTGCACCGGGCGCAGGGCCCAGGCGCGAGGGATCGAACGCCGGCATCCGGCTCACTTCATCGGTTTGGTCAGCGAGGTCCAGGCGCCGCCCTTGACCTGGTCGATCTCGACGAATTCGGGATCGAAGTGGTTGCCCTTGAAGGTCTGCTTGTCGTAGAAGATCGGGTGCTCGAAGCTGTTGGTCTGCAGGTACTTCACCACCTTGTCGGCGGTCAGGTCCTTGCCCGCGGCCTGCACCGCCTTGACGAACATGTCGGTGTAGGCGTACGAGAGCAAGGCGTTCTCGTCCGGCTCGTTGGTGTACTTCTTCTTGTAGTCGGCGAACCACTTCTTGACCGC
>JANMZX010000113.1:0-4578 GCA_031383745.1 Rhodoferax sp.
GTCTGGCCGGGCGTCTTGCCCTGCGCACCGCCCAGTGTGCTCAGGACGGACTGGTGCACACCTTCGGCGATGCGTGTCACGCCGACGGTGGCCTGGGTCGCCAGCTGCGCAATGCCGCGCAGGTCGGACGCGCGCAGGTGCTGCAGGGGGGTGGAGCGGATGGGGGGGCGGGGAGCGTTCATGGTGGTCTTTGGGTGGGTGGACCCGTCGACTCGGGATTCGGCGGGCCCCCCGATTCAACCCGACGGCATGCGCCGGCAGGAGGGCCGCGCCTCTAGAACGTCTCATGCGGTGCCAGGTAGCGCCACTGCCCCAGCGGCAGATGCCCCAGCATCACCTTGCCGATGCGCACCCGCTTGAGGCCGACGACCTTCAGCCCGACCAGCTCGCACATGCGCCGGATCTGGCGCTTCTTGCCCTCGGTCAGCACCACACGCAACTGCTCCGGGTTCTGCCACGCCACCCGGGCCGGCTTGAGCGCCTGGCCGTCCAGGCTCAGACCATGACGCAGGCGTTCGAGCATCGCCTGCGGGAACACCGCCTGCACATTGGTGGTGACCGGGTCGTTCTCATGGATGGTGGCCAGGCTGTCGCCGCCACTGGCGCTGTCGCCATGCCCCAGTGTGGCCACACGCACCAGGTATTCCTTCTCCATCACCGAGTCCTCGCCGATCAGTTGGCGCGCCACGCGGCCGTCCTGCGTCAGCACCAGCAGCCCGATCGAGTCGATGTCGAGCCGGCCCGCCGGCACCAGGCTCTGCAGCTGGCGTGGATGAAAGAAGAAACGCGCGTTGTCCTCGGCCCAGCGGTTTTGCGGCTGGATCAGCGTGATCGCCGGCTGGTGGCCGTCCTCGGCCTGGCCGCTGACGATGCCCATCGGCTTGTTGAGCAGGATCGTCACCTGGTTGGCCTGCTGGCCCTGGGCCTGCCTGGCCACCTCGATGCGGGCGTCGGGGGCGACCTGCATGCCCATCTCGGCGACCTGGCCGTTGACCTTGACCCAGCCGCGGCCGATCCAGTCGTCGGCCTCGCGGCGTGAGGCCATGCCGAGTTCGGCCATGCGTTTGTTCAGGCGCGAGGTGCCGGCGCCTGCGGCACCGGCCGATGGCGCCTTGCGCGGCGGCGCACCGGGTGGTTTGGGTGCGCGCTGGAAACCGCCAGGGGGAGGAGAGGTGGTCATCGTGGGTGTTTCAGGAAAATGCTGGAGCGCAGGGCGTCCAGGTCGAGTACGCGCAATCCGCCGTATTCGACCCGGATCACATTTTGTGCCTGCAAGGCGTTCAGGGCTTCGTTCACGCGCTGGCGCGACAGGCCCACCAGGTAGGCCAGTTCCTGCTGCGTGATGCGCAGCATCTCGCCTACGCCCGGGTACAGCACCGGGTTGAACAGCGCGGCCAGGCTGCGTGCCACGCGCGCGTCCGGGTTGGTCATGCGGTCAATTTCGCGCGCCGCGATGAACTGGCCCAGACGCTCGTTGATCTGGTTCATCACGAAGCGGTTGAAGCCGATTGAGTGGTCGAGCAGCCAGTGGAAGGTGTCCACCGGCAGGCCTGCCACGATCGAATTGCGCAGCGCCTGGATGTTGTAGCGGTAGGGCTCGCGCTTGAGCGCCGTGCCTTCGCCGAACCAGCCTCCCGGCGGGACGCCGGTGTAGGTCATGGTCTGGCCCTCGGCATTGTCGCTGCTCATCTTGAGCAGCCCGTCGATCACACCAAACCAGTAGGTCACCGGCCGACCCGTGCGGCAGATGTAGTCACCGGGTGTTGCATCGCTGACCTGGATTTCCCGCACCACACGTTCACGCTGGTGCTCGTCCAGCACGGCGAGCCAGGGGATGGCTTCGAGTTCGTCGTTGCGGGCCGGACGGCGTCGACCGTGAAGGGACGGTTCAGTTGACATGGATCACACAATTCGTAAGCGGGCCGTCAGACAACACCGAACCTAGGGAAATCCCTAGGTACTTTGGTCTTCAATTGTCGTCGCACCGACATCCTGACGTCAAATATCTTTCTATATTCGCGGCCAGACGACGGTTAGAAGGACGCAAGGTGCAAACAACATTTTCAAGACTGCTGCTCAAACATGCTGCCGAAAGGCCGGCGGCGCCAGCGATGCGCGAAAAGGAATACGGCATCTGGCAGACCTTGTCCTGGTCCGATCTGGCGCAGATGGTCCAGCAGCTGGCGTGTGGCCTGCACCAGGCCGGCCTGCGCCGGGACGAGCACATGGTGGTGGTGGGCGCCAACCGCCCCCGGTTGTATGCCACCATGCTGGCCGCGCAGTCGCTGGGCGCGATCCCGATCCCGCTGTACCAGGACGCGGTGGCTGCGGAATGCGTGTTTCCGATCAACAACGCCGAGGTGCGTTTCGCCTTTGCCGAGGACCAAGAGCAGGTCGACAAGCTGCTGGAGATCCGCGACCGGTGCCCGCAGCTGGCGTACATCTATTTCGACGATCCGCGCGGCCTGCGCAAATACGATGATCCGGGGCTCGCGTCGCTGGAAGAACTGCTGGGCGCAGGCAAGGCGTTCGCCCAGCTGCACCCCGGCTTCTTCCAGGCAGAAGTCGACAAGGCAGGCCCGCACGATGTGGCGGCCATGTTCTTCACGTCGGGCACCACGGGCAACCCCAAGGGGGTGGTACACACCCACAACAGCCTGCTCGACCGCGCCAGGGCGGGGGCTGATTTCGACCGTCTCAGCAACTCCGAGGAAGTGCTGGCCTATCTGCCACCGGCATGGATCGGACAGAACATCTTCAGTTATGCCCAGTGGCTTGCATGTGGTTATGTGGTGAATTGCCCGGAGTCGGTCGCCACGGTCACGATCGACCTGAAGGAAGTCGGCCCGACGTATTACTTCGCGCCGCCGCGGGTATTCGAAGGCCTGCTGACCAGCGTGATGATCCGCATGGAAGACGCCGGCAGCGTGAAGCGCGCGATGTTCCACAAGTTCATGGCGGTCGCGCAGAAGGTCGGCCCGGCGCTGATGGACGGCCAGCCGGTGGGCCTGGTGGACCGGCTGATGTACCAGCTGGGCAACTGGCTGGTCTACGGGCCGTTGCGCAACAACCTTGGCATGAACCGGGTGCGGGTGGCTTACACGGCTGGCGAGGCGATCGGCCCCGACCTGTTCACGTTCTACCGGTCGATCGGCGTCAACCTGAAGCAGCTGTACGGCTCCACCGAAACCGCGGTGTTCGTCTGCCTGCAGCCCGACAACCAGGCGCGCGCCGATACCGTGGGCGTCCCGATCGCCGGCGTGGAAATCAAGCTGGCCCCCAACGGCGAGATCCTGGTCAAGTCGCCCGGACTGCTCAAGGGCTATTACAAGAACGACGCTGCCACCGCCGAAGTGCTCACGGCCGACGGCTGGTACCACACCAGCGACGCCGGTTTCATCGATGCACAGGGCCACCTGAAGATCATCGACCGCGTCAAGGACGTCGGCCGCATCCACGGCGGTGCCAACGACGGGGCCATGTTCGCGCCCAAGTACGTGGAGAACAAGCTCAAGTTCTTTCCGCACATCAAGGAGGTGGTGGCCTATGGCGACGGCCGCGACAAGGTCTGCGTGATGGTGAACATCGATGTCGACGCGGTCGGCAACTGGGCCGAGCGGCGCAACCTGCCCTACGCCGGTTATACCGACCTGGCGCAGAAACCCGAGGTCTACCAGCTCATCAAGGAGTGCGTGGAGAAGGTCAACGCCGACCTCAGCCGTGACACGTTGCTCGCCGGCAGCCAGGTCAGCCGCTTCCTGGTGCTGCACAAGGAGCTCGACGCCGACGACGGGGAGCTGACGCGGACCAACAAGGTGCGCCGCGGTTTCATCGCCGAAAAGTACCAGCCGCTGGTGGATGCCCTGTACGGCGGCAAGGCCGAGCAGTACATCGAGACCACGGTCAAGTTCGAGGACGGCCGCTCCGGCAGCGTGAGTGCGACATTGAAGATTTCGGATGCGAAGACCTTCGCGCCGGTGAAGGAGGCGGCATGAGTTCGGGCAGCACCATTGAAGACGCGATGAATGCGCACGGCGCCACTGCGGTCGCGGACACGCCTGCACCCGGCCCCGCGCCTGCTGCGGCCGCGCCCAAGGCCGGCGGCAAGGAGATCGGCGATGTCATCCTGGACGTCAAGAACATCAGCCTGTCGTTCGGAGGGGTCAAGGCGCTGACCGACATCTCGTTCAATGTGCGGGAACACGAGATCCGCGCCATCATCGGCCCCAATGGCGCCGGAAAGAGCTCGATGCTCAACTGCATCAACGGCGTGTATACGCCGCAGCAGGGCACCATCACCTTCAAGGGCAAGACCTTCAGCAACATGGACAGCTACCAGGTGGCGTCCATGGGTATCGCACGCACGTTCCAGAACCTGGCGCTGTTCAAGGGCATGAGCGTGATCGACAACATCATGACCGGGCGCAACCTGCGCATCAAGAGCAACCTGTTCCTGCAGGCGCTGCGCATCGGGCCAGCCGAGCGCGAGGAGATCCGGCACCGCGAGTTCGTCGAACACATCATCGACTTCCTGGAGATCCAGGCCTTCCGCAAGACGGCGGTCGGGCAGCTGCCCTA
>JANMZX010000130.1:0-8589 GCA_031383745.1 Rhodoferax sp.
AGGTGTGGATATTGACCAGCGCATGCTGGCACTGTCGACCTACCTGGGCCACGCCAGGGTCACCCACACCTACTGGTATCTGAGCGGCGTTCCGGAGTTGATGAACTTGATCGGCCAGCGCTTCGAGAAGTTCGCCGATCCGTGGGAGGACTGCGATGAGTAAGCCGACCACACCAAGAGCTCCGCCAAGCTTCGCTGTGTTGGTGCATTCCTTCTTCAGTGAGCACTTGACGCAACAGCGCGCCGTGAGTCCATGCACGGTGGCGACCTACCGAGACGCGTTCGTGCTGTTCCTGGACTTCGCCACGGGGTACCTGCACAAGCAGCCCACGGCGATCCGGTTGGACGATCTCACGTCGGCGCTGATCCTGGCCTTCCTCGACCATCTCGAGCGTGCGCGCGGCAACGCGGTGCGCACCCGCAATGCCCGACTGGCGATGCTGCGCACGTTCCTGAAGTTCGCGGGTCACCGCGACGTCGGCGCGCTGGGTGTTATCGAGCAGGCCCTGGGCGTGCCTATGAAGCGCTTCGAGCGACCGATACTCGGTTTCTTGTCGCCTGAGGAGATGCTGGCAATCATTGGCAAGCCCGGCGCAACCTGGACCAATCGGCGCGACCACTTGCTGCTGCACATGCTCTACAACACCGGCGCAAGAGTGTCGGAGATCATCGGCGTGCGTGTGGCCGATGTCTTGCTGGACGGTGTCGCCTGCGTGCACCTGCATGGCAAGGGCCGCAAGCAGCGAACAATGCCATTGTGGCGATCGACGGCCAAGGCGGTACGGATGTGGCTGAAGCTCAACCCCGAACTGCTGCCTATCTCACCGTTGCTGCCCAACCGCGACGGCCATCAGATGACGCGAACCAACGTTGCGCAACGGCTGGCACTGGCGGTGAGGGCAGCGATGCCAGGAATGCCGAGTCTGGGTGATCGCCGAATCTCCCCGCATACGATCCGCCACACAACAGCGATGCATCTGCTGCAGTCGGGTGAACAAATCGAGGGAATCGCCCTGTGGCTCGGACATGAGAGCACGACCACCACGCATCAGTACACACAGGCCAACCTTGCGATGAAGGAAAGAACGCTCGCCAAGCTGAAGGATCCGGGCACCCAGGGCGGACGCTTCCGGGCCTCGGACTCGCTGCTGGACTTCCTGAAGAAGTTGTGATTATGAGAAGGGCCTCAACACATCAAACCACTCTGTACGAGGCACCTTGCGCGCCTGCCAATGGCAAACTTCTCATAACTGGGATCTTTGCATAACGCTGCATGGCCGTCATCGACCCTGCATCGCCGAACGTCTGGTTTGGGTCAAGGCGCTGCCGATTCCGTCGCCCTCGTCAGTCAGGCCCGACACCACACGCCGCCGCTGGCGAAGTGCGAAGCGGGATGTGCTGTCGCACACCGATAGCCTTTTGCGCAGCGCGCGTAGCGACGCGGCCCTACAGATGACCTACCGGCAATTCTTCAATTGACTTCCGCGCCTGGTCAATCAATGACTCCCTTTCGGCAGCTTTCGGGGCGAGCATGCCGAAGCCATCATCAGAAACCCCGAGCGGGAATCCCGCCCTCCCCTCGGCCGCCGGATCGTCGACATCGAGCAGGGCAAGCCAACGGTGCAGTTGCAAAAGGCACTCGACGTGCTGGACATTTGGTGTGACACCGAGCGCATGGGCACGGTCCATGACACGTCGCCGCCGGCCTGTGAATTCACCTCGGCGCACCCTGCCGTCTATCGCCGCACCAGCGCCACCACATACTTGCACGCCGTGCCCAGCGGGTTGAAGAAGCTGCAGTCCACCGGTGGCCCCAGTTGCAGGCAGTCGCCGCGTTCCAGGCGGTGGGTGTCGGGCCCTTCCTCGAACACCAGCGTGCCCTGGGTGACCCAGATCTGCTGATGCTGGAACACGAAGGCGCTGGCCGGGTAACTGACCCGCGCCTTGGGCGGCATTTCGATCTCCAGCAGTTCCAGCATGCCGCGCTCGGGTGGCGAGAGCGCACGCCGGATGTAGCCGGTCTCGGGGTCCTGCCATACCGGCTGGTCGTCGCGCCGGCGGATGCGCTCACCCGTGTTCTCCGACAGGGCCAGCAGGGCCGACAGGGCCAGGCCGAACGCGCCCGAAAGCTTGCCCAGCACCGTGGCCGTGGGGCTGGCCTCGCCGCGCTCGATCTTGCTGATCATGGCCTTGGACACCGCCGCGTGCTGCGCCAGTTCGGCCAGCGACCAGCCGCGGGCCACTCGCTCTTTTTTCAGCACGGCGGAGATGGCGGCGGTAGGGTCGGGCGTCATGGTCTGGACAAGTCCGCTAAAGTAAATTAACGTCCACTATATTGGAACACCAGGAAAGCGCAATGACCAAGCAAATCCGCCTCAACGCGTTCGACATGAACTGCGTCGGCCATATCCAGCAGGGTCTGTGGACCCACCCGCGCGACCAGTCCACCCGCTACCGCGAACTGCAGTATTGGACCGACTATGCGCGCCGGCTGGAGGCGGGGCTGTTCGACGGCATCTTCTTTGCCGATGTGGTGGGCGTGTACGACGTGCTCGGTGGCAGCCCCGATGCGGCGGTGCAGGGGGCGGTGCAGGTGCCGGTGAACGACCCCACCCTGCTGATCCCGGCCATGGCCGCGGTCACGCAGCACCTGGGCTTCGGCGTCACGGCCAATCTCACCTACGAGGCACCCTTCCTGTTCGCCCGGCGCATGTCGACGCTGGACCACCTGACCGGCGGGCGCATCGGCTGGAACATCGTCACCGGCTACCTCGACAGCGCGGCCCGGGCCAACGGCCTGAGCGGCCAGACCGCCCACGACGACCGCTACGACCTGGCCGACGAATACATGGCCCTGGTCTACCAGTTGTGGGAGGGCAGCTGGGAGGACGGCGCGGTGGTGTGTGATCGCAGCCGGGGCGTCTACGCCGATCCGGCGCGGGTGCACAAGGTGCACCACCAGGGCCTGCAGTACCAGCTCGATGCCATGCACCTGAGTGAACCCTCGCCCCAGCGCACGCCCCTGCTCTACCAGGCCGGGTCGTCGGCGCGCGGCTCGCGTTTTGCAGCGACGCACGCCGAGTGTGTCTTCCTCAACGGCCAGAGCCAGGCCGGCGTGCAACAGATCGTGCAGGGCATCCGCGCCCAGGCCGTGGCACAGGGGCGCGCTGCCGACGACATCAAGGTGTTTCTGGGCGCGACGATCGTCACCGCCGACACCGACGCGCAGGCGCAGGAGAAGTTTGCCGAGTACCAGCGCTACGCCAGCTCCGAGAGCGCCCTGGTGCACGCCGCTGCGTCCATGGGCATCGATTTCGCCAGATACGACATCGACGCGCCGATCGACACCGGCAAGAGCCAGGCGATCGTGTCCAACGTCGAGGCCATGACCCGCAGCGCGGGCCCGCAATGGACCCGCCGCAAGCTGCTGGAAAAGATGGTGCTCGGGAGCCGCCAGGCACCCTGGGTCGGCTCGGCCCAGACGATTGCCGACACGATGATCGCCTGGAGCGAACAGGCCGGCGTCGATGGCTTCAACCTGGCGCGCACGGTCGTGCCGGAGTGTTTCGACGACTTCATCGCACTGGTGGTGCCGCGCCTGCAGGAGCGGGGCGCGTACAAGACGTCCTATGCCCCGGGTTCGCTGCGGCGCAAGCTGTTCGGGCAGGATCGCCTGCCCGGCAGCCACGCGGTGGCGCGGTACCGGGTGGCTGCGTGATGCGCGCTCGGCGATGGCGCGCCAGGCGCGTCCTTCTCGCTGATCAAACTTGCTTCAGCGACTCTCATTTTTCGCGTTTGCGCTTGAGCGGCAGCGACTCCTGGACAACGGGCAGGGGTTTGAACTCCGGATCCTTGTGCAGCAGGGTGGCGCCTTGTTCTGATGCACATGCCGCAATCCACGCGTCCGCAATCGACAGAGGGTACGAGGCCTTGTATTCAGCGGCTTTGGCAAGCAAGGCGTCGCTGCTCTGCAGCCACTCGATCGGCAAGGCGAGGCACTGATGGTAGGCCAACTGGCCGGCCGCCCTTTCTTCGTCGCGCCAAACCCGATAGAAGACCTCCATGAGGCTCATGAAGCAGCCAAAGCACTTGACTTTGCCTGCCAAGGCCAAGCCCAGGATTTCAGCCACGCGGTCAGCGCCTGGCTCATCGTCTCGCAAGGTAAGCAGGGCCGACGTGTCCAATACGAAACGTTTCATTCCTTGGCCAGATCCTGCTTTCGTGCAGCCAGCAGGCGCCTGTTGGCGCCTCCTTGTCCCTGCCCCCTGAAAGCCTCGATCGGGTTGGCTCGCACCGGCACGACACGGATGCCGCCGCTGTCCAGGATCCACTCCAGCCGGTCGGCGGCGCCAAGGTGCAGCTGGTGGCGTATTGCTGCCGGGACAACGGTCTGCCCCCTGGCGGTGATCGTGCTTTGCATGGCGTGCTTTCCCGTGTGAATTACCAAAGTGGCCATATTGTATTTCACTGGACCCGGGTGGTCGCCGGCGCCGACATGCGTGGCCGCAGGCTTGTCGTTGTCGCACCGAGGGGCCATACTCGCAGAAAAACCACTACGGAGCTTCATGCTCGTCCCCCCTGGATTCAGCAGGAACCAGCTGCTCGCTGCGATTCCTCACGATGACCTGCAACGCATTCAGCCGCGCCTTGCATTGGTCGACATGCCCTTGGGCCAGACGCTCTACGAACCGGGGCGCGCACTGGAGCGCGTCTATTTTCCGGTCACGGCCATCGTGTCTCTGATCTACGAGATGGAAAACGGCGCGTCGGCCGAAATTGCCGTGGTGGGCAACGAGGGCATGGTCGGCATCTCGCTGTTCATGGGTGGCGGCTCTACACCCAGCCACGCGGTGGTGCTCAGCGCAGGCCTTGGTTTTGCGCTGCCTGCGGACGCGATACAGGCAGAGTTCGCCCGGTCCGGTGCGGTCATGCGCCTGTTGCTGCGGTATACCCAGGCGCTGATCACACAGATGTCGCAAACCGCTGTGTGCAACCGGCTCCACACCCTGGACCGGCAATTGTGTCGCTGGTTGTTGATGAGCCTGGACCGCCTGCAGGGCAACCAGCTCATCATGACGCATGAGTTGATCGCCAACATGCTCGGCGTGCGCCGCGAAGGCGTGACGGAAGCCGCACTCAAACTGCAGGCCGCCGGCCTGATCCGGTATGCGCGCGGGCATATTTCGGTGCTGGACCGCCAAGGGCTGGAACAACGCAGTTGCGAGTGTTATGCGGTGGTCCGCAAGGAATATGCGCGGCTGTTGCCACCCGGAACAGCTGCCGATTAAGCATTCCAAGACTCATGACAGATTCAGTTTGGCGGGGTCAGGCTTGGCTTGCGGTCGTGAGTCAGGGGCTGGAGGCCGGGTTTGGCGATCCGAGAGGGCCGGGAGTGTTTGGTGCACCGCACGCCAACCAAGTCGTGCGATCAGGTCGGCGGTGCGTTCGGCGCAGCGGCATAAAGGGGGAGCCCGCAGGGCGGAGGACAGCCGCGGAGCCGAATGCGCCGTCGACCTGATCCCACACCAAGCCGCCGGTATCCCGGCTGCCATGATTTTGGGGAAGATCAATAGCCGGGGCCTACCGGATTTCCAGGCCGATGCCGCGATATCCGATGAAGCGGCAGAACCGGTCGAACATCGGCTCGCCGCTGACCCTGAATTGCTGGCGCGAGCCATCGACATTGACGCGGCTGAAGGCAAAGTCCAGAAACGGCTCGCGGGCCGCGATCTTGGCCCTGAGTTCGCCGCGTTCTGCCTCGTTCCAGCCGTCGGTTTCCTGTGGGCTGGCTTCCCCCGCGAAGGCCCCGACCCGTATGCCCAGCATCTCCTGCACCGGACCGGATACCTTGGTGAACTCGCCGTTTTCGCCCTGCTCCCAGTACCAGTCGGAGGCCAGTTCGGTCAGGCTGCGGTAACGGGCTTCGCTCTCGCGCAATTCCGCGGTCCGCTCCTGTACGGCTTGTTCCAGCTGCTTGTTGTGCTGCTCCAGCCGCCGGTACAACAAGCGAACTTCCAGCATGTTGTGGATGCGCGTCGTGACCTCGACCAGGTCCAGCGGCTTGCTGATGAAGTCCTTGGCTCCGGCCTGCAACGCCCTCAGCTTGTGGCCCGGTTGCGCCGTCAGCACGATGACTGGCAGATAACTCTCCGCAGCATTGGTCTTCAGGCCTTCCATGACCTGAAACCCGTCCATGACGGGCATCTGCAGATCCAGCAGGATCAGGTCATACCGGTTCTTGCGATGCAGCGCGCAGACCTCGGTCGGGTCCGTGGTGGAGGAAACGCGGAGGTAGCCGGCCTCTTTGAGCAATTGTTCGAGCATGCCCACGTTGGACACCTGATCGTCAACGATCAGGATCCTGGCATTGAGGATATCGGTGGCGTCGACCATTTTTTTCTCCAGTTCATTCGTGCTCGCGGAGTTCAGCCCGCGCAATTTCCAGGATCTTCCGCCCGATATCTTCCGGCGACAGGACGAAGTCGACACAGCCGCTGGCAATGGCGCTTTGCGGCATGTCGGGCTGGGTCGCCGTGTCGGGTCTTTGCGCGATCGTGATGCCGCCCGCCTCCGTGATACCACGCAATGCATCGGCACCGTCACCATCGTAGCCAGAGACAATCACGGCAACCAGCTTGCCCTGCCAGAACTCGGTCAGCGAGCGCAGAAAAACCGTGATGACGTCCGGCCAGCCCCGGGGCTTGGAGATGGGTTTCAAGAGAAACACGCCGTCGCCCACGTGCAGATCACGATTTGCCGGGATGATGAAAACCCGGTCAGGCACGATCTGCAGCCGTTCCGTGATGAGTTCGACCGGCATGCGCGTGAAGCGCGGCAGAACTTCATGCAACTGGGTGGGCATGATGGTGATGTGGTTCACGATGACGACAGCCACCCCCATCTCGGCTGGAAGATGGGTCAAGAGGCGGATATAGGCGTCGAGGCCGCCAGCCGAACCACCGATGCAGACAATCGGGAAATGCTTCATTCAAGGCTCCTCGCGACCGCGGTTTGGGTCTGGGTCGCCAGGTTCAGTTCGATCCAGAACATGCTGCCTTCCCCGAGCGTGCTTTGCACGCCTATCGCGCCCCCCATCAATTCGACCAGCCGCTTGCACATGACCAGGCCGATGCCCGTGCCTGTCTCTGCGCCGAGCTCCTGCCCGAGACGGTTGAAGGGCTGGAAGAGTTGCGCCACCGCCTCCGGGGCCAACCCCTGCCCTGTGTCTGCGATGCACATGCGAATGCGGTCCGGCGCGCTCGCCACACAGGTCACGGCCACCGTGCCACCCACCTGGTTGTACTTGATGGCGTTGGACAGCAGGTTGACCAGCACCTGCTTGACCCGAATCCGGTCGGCGTGAACCACGATGCCGGCATCGATCTGCGGAAAGTCCAGGGCTACGCCACGCCCTGACGCCAATGGCGTCACCATGGCCTGGCACTCGTGCATGACGCTGGCCAGCGACATCGGCGCCAGCGCCAGTGCGAGTTTGCCGGACTCGATCGTCGCCAGGTCGAGCACTTCGTTGACCAGTTCCAGCAGGTACCACCCAGCCTGCAGGATCTGGTCGATGTTGCGCTTCTGGGACGGGGTTGGCGGGGGCGTTGCGGATTCCAGCAGCTGGGCATATCCCAGCATGGTGCCCAGCGGCGTGCGCAGTTCATGGCTCATGCCAGACAGAAAGTCCGACTTGGCGCGGTTGGCGGTGTCCGCCACGGCCCTGGCACTCTCCAGTTCGCTGTTCCTGACCCGCAGCAAATTGCCCAGGCGAACCCTTTCCGAGACATCGTGGATGGAGCTTTGAATGGCCGGTGCGCCATCGAAGACAGTCCATATGCTCTGGACTTCCACGTTGATGGGCGTGCCATCGCGCCTGAGCAACACCATCTCGGCCATCGGCGCCGCGACCCTGTCGCGGACCATGGCTGCCGCGCGCGCTTGTATGACGGGATGGAAATCCGGGTGAACCAGTTCCAGCACGGGCTTGCCGACAAGTTGCTGCGCATGGGTGGTGCCAAACAACTTGTGGGCCGCAGCATTCGCGTAAATGAGGATCCCGTTGCGCTGAACAGCGACGGCTTCGGGCGACCATTCCACCATGGCGCGGTAACGGGCCTCCCTGTCCTCCATGGCGGCCTGCATCAGCTTGCGGTCGTTGATGTCGGTCATCACGACCCGCACGACGGGTTCGTTGTCGGTGTCGACCGCGGCGCTGACTGCCAGTTGCACCCAGAACGGTGTGCCGTCACGCTTGACCATGCGCAGCTCGCAGGCCTGTGCGTCGCCGGTCGCGATGAGCTGTTTGCGGCACAGGTAATAGGTGTCCTGGTCCGCCTTGAAAATGGCCCCGCTGATCGGCCGATTTGCGAGCTCCGCCCGGGACAGGCCCAGCAAGGTCGCGGCGGCGAGGTTGGCCTGCAGTATCAGCCCCTGCGCGCTGACGCTGCAATAACCCACCGGCGCCAGATCGTAGAGATCAAAGTAGCGCTGGCGCGCCGCCTCCAATGCCACCTGGGTCCGGCGCAGCTCCTCGTTCTGCATCTCCAGCTCGATCTGGTGCACGTGCAGCTCGTGCAGCATCAGGTG
>JANMZX010000135.1:0-3962 GCA_031383745.1 Rhodoferax sp.
TCCGGGCTCAAGGCACTGGCCCGGGTGCTGGAGCGCTGGGTGGCACACCTGCTGGGGCCACGCGTGCGTGTCACGCCGGTACAGAAGGTCGATGACCCGGCATGGCGCTGGCATGTGGGGCTTGATGTGGAATCGATGGCCCTGCTGAACGACCTGTATGAGGAAAGGCCGATCGATGCCGAG
Organism: Rhodoferax sp.; assembly: GCA_031383745.1. GTDB lineage: Bacteria > Pseudomonadota > Gammaproteobacteria > Burkholderiales > Burkholderiaceae_C > CAISIP01. The sequence goes on from JANMZX010000135.1 coordinate 184, forward strand.
CGCACGCGTCGACTGATCAGCCTGTTCCGGCTTGACTTCGAGCAGCCCGGCGACATGCGTGCCGACCTGGCGGGCCGGCCGGTCTATCTCGGCCTGGCCATGAAGGCCGACGGCAGCCTGCGTCTCAAGCCGCAGAACCTGCTGCTGAACCTGCCACTGGCCGGCACCAACTGACGCGCCCGACACGCCCATGGCGGCCCCACGCGGCACGCGGCGTGCGGCGACCGGCGAGAATCCGTCCATGTCACATCCCGCACCAACCACGATCGACGCCTCGCAGATTACCGGGATGGTGCTGGCAGGCGGCCGCGGCAGCCGCATGGGCGGTGTCGACAAGGGCCTGCAGAACTACTTGGGCATGCCCATGGCGCTGCATGCGCTGCTGCGCCTGGCGCCCCAGGTGGGCGCGACCATGGTCAACGCCAACCGCAACCTGAGCGCCTACGAATCCATGGGCGCCGCGGTGTGGCCCGACACGCTGGCCGACTACGCCGGTCCGCTGGCGGGGTTCCTGACCGGCCTGGAGCGCTGTGAAACACCCTACCTCATGACTGTGCCCTGCGACTCACCGCTGTTTCCGCAGGACCTGGTCGAGCGCCTCGCCTGCGCGCTGGTGCAGGAGGATGCCGAGATCGCCATGGCCGCGACGCGCGACCACGACGGGTTGCAGGTGCAGCCGGTGTTCTGCCTGATGAAGGCCGAACTGCTGGAAAGCCTGGCCCGCTTCACCCAGGGCGGCCAGCGCAAGATCGACCGCTGGACGGCCCAGCACCGCTGCGCCGTGGTGGTGTTCGACGACCCGCTGGCGTTTGCAAATGCCAATACCCTGCAGGAACTGCAGCAGTTGCAGCAACTGCAGCGACCGCCGCGCGATCCCTGACGCGGCACAGTCCCCGGCGGCTTACTCCAGCAGGTCGAAGCCCTGGGTCTCGACCGCCACGAAGGCCCGGGTGAAGGCGGCCAGCGCGGCGTAAAAACAGGCGCGCGGGTGCTGTTCGATCGCGTCGCACAGTTGCAGCACCCAGGGCTGGAGGTGGTCGCCGAAAAATCGGCGCTGAGCGCTCAGGTTGGCGGTCGCCGCATCCTCGCCGGCGATCAGGTAGCGCATCACTTCGCACAGGTACGCGACATGGTCTTCGGTGTCCGACATGGCATCCACCCGCGACAGACCCAGGCGCGCCAGGTCGGTCCGCAGGGCCGCCAGCGGTTTCTCGTTGAGGAAGCCGCTCAGGTAGTGGGAGCCAAACAGCGAGACTTCCGGCTTGCCGACGCCGCCGAACAGGGCGTCGTACTCCAGACCGACGGCGTGGTTGTCCAGCGCGCGGCTCTGCCCCACCAGGGCGCCCCAGGGTGCCTCCAGGAAACCGCCCGGAACCGGGCTGTCCGTGACCGCCACCCGCAACTGCGACAGCAGCTCTGCGGCAGGGGCCGCGTAGTAGAGGGCGGACAGCAGGCCGTAGACCTCGGCGCGGGCGATCTCTTCGTCGAGGGCTGCCGAGCTGGCGGCCGTGACCAGGCCGGGGACGGTGCCAGAGGTGTTGTGCATGGTATCGGCAGGTGCTAGAGATCGGTTATCCGGGTCTCGTTGGTGGCGGAATAGAGGTCGATCACGCGACAGTCACCGCACATCCTGAGCCGTTGCAGGGCGTCGCCCTGGAACATCGCGTGCCCAGCCAGCTTGCCCAGCATGGACTCGATCGCCTTGAGCGTGCCGAATGGCTTGTTGCAGCGGATGCAGGCGTACGGCGGCGAGGCATGCAGCACGCGCGCCTGCTTGCGTTGCGGGGTCAGCAGCAGGCGCGGTTGCAGCCGCAGGGCATCTTCCGGGCAGGTGGAGACGCACAGGCCGCACTGGACGCAGTTCTTTTCGATGAAACCCAGCTCCGGCGCCAGTGGGTTGTCCTGCAGCGCCTGGGCCGGGCAGGCGCTGACACAGCTCAGGCACAGGGTGCATGCATCCTTGTTGATCTCCAGGCTGCCGAAGGGCGCGCCAGTGCCCAGCGCGATCTCGTCGACAGGCGCAGGCGCCTGCGCCACCAGCTGGGCCAGCGCCAGTTCGAGTGTTGCGCGCTTGTCCGCCTGCACCGCGAAACCGGCCGGGCGTGCCACGCCGCGCGCCGGGGGCGCCCGCAGCAGCTTGTCCAGGCCCGTGAAGTCGCGCGGCAGGCCGGCGTCCAGGACCGCGAAATGCGTGCCTGCATAGCCGAGGCCGTGCAGCACCGCCTGGGCCACGTCCATCTGCGCGCGTACGCCGTCGCGGTACTGCGGCGCCTCCTCGTCGGTCATAAGCACCCAGACCTGCGACGCCCCGTAGGCGATGGCCGTCAACCACAGCTCGAGCCCGGTCGAGGCGGTGTGCCACAGCGGCAGCGGCAATACGCGCGCCGGAATTCCCTGGATGGCGGCGCTCGTCCGCGCGGCGCGGCCGAACTCCTCGACCAACCGCGCGCCGCCCTGTTCACTGTGCAGCAACAAGGCGCCATCCCGGCCGCCGGCGCGGGCATAGGTGGACAGCAGCGTCTTGAGGCGCACCCCCTGCGCACCGGCACTGGGGTATGCGAAAGCCAGCGCCCCGCTCGGGCAGACGGTGGTGCAGGCGCCGCAGCCCACACACAGGTTCGGGTTGACCTTGATCTGCTGGCGCGCCGGCTCGCTGCTGATGGCCGCGGTCGAGCAGACGCGGATGCAGGCGTCGCAGCCGGTCTGCATGTTGCGGCTGTGGGCGCACAGCTTCTGCTTGTAGACGAAAAACCGGGGCTTCTCGAACTCGCCCACCAGGCTGCGCAACCGGAGCAGGGTTTGCATCTCGGTGGTCAACGACGCGCCTGCCTCGGCCGCACCGGGCAGCCTGACATAACCCTGGGGTGGTGCATGTTGCGCAAAATGGCTGGCCGCCGGACCCTGCTGACCGGGTGCACGCAGGTCCAGCACCAGATCGAACTTGTCGCTCTGGTCCTGCGGTTCGCGCGCGAAATCGATCGCGCCCGCGACGGTGCAGACCTTGACGCAGCTGCGGTGCGCCTTGCACATCGCACTGTCGACCTGGTAATCCAGCCCGATGGCGCCCTCGGGGCAGGCCACCAGGCACGCGTTGCAGCGCGTGCACAGGTCCAGGTCGATCGGGTTGTCGCGCGACCAGCGCAACTCGAACGCCCCGAGCCACCCTGACAGCGCCTCGATACGACCGGCGAGCACCGGGTACCGCCGCTCCTGCGCCCCGCCCGCGGCGCCCGGGCCCTGCACGAACAGCGTCACCTCGAGTGCATCGTCCAGCAGGCCGGCGATCCGCTCGGCCTCGTCCAGCGGGCCGATGATCAGCAACCGGCCCGCGCTCTTGAACGTGACCGTGGGCACGGGCTCCGGAGCCGGCAGTTGCGCCACCGCCAGCAAGGCGGCGATCTTCGGCATGGCGCGGGCTGCGTCCTTGCTCCAGCCGCCGGTTTCGCGGATGTTGACGAAGCGGATCTCCTGCTCGCCCGCCGGTCGCGCGCCTTCGGTCTGGGCGGCCAACTCGGAGAACAGGCGCTTCTCCTGGGTGCAGGCAACAACCAGATCCTCGCCAGTGAGCACCGCCTGCTGGAAGGCCGCCGCCTGGCGCCGGCACAGTGCCGAGTGGAGGGTCAGGTCCTCATGCAGGGCCGCGCCCAGTTCTGCCGGCTGCAGCGGCATGGTCTGGTTGCAGTCGCAAATCAGGATGGTCATGGTCGATGGGGGTGAGCGTTGGTTCGGGCGCCGGTGCTGCCACCGGGACCGCGTCGGACATGGGGGAGGCGGCCGGC
>JANMZX010000441.1:0-1543 GCA_031383745.1 Rhodoferax sp.
CTGCAACCGCGACAAGAACGGGCATCTCTACTGGACCGACACCGAAGTGCAGCCATTGGTGGACGCACAGGGACAGGTGACCGGTTTCATGGAGCTCGGCACCGACATCAGCGCGCGGCGCCGGGTGCAGGACCAGCTCGAAACCGCGCTGCGCGACAACCAGGCGCTGCTCAGCACGATCCACCTGCATGCCATCGTGTCGATCGCCGACCGCAATGGCGACATCACCGACGTCAATGACGAGTTCTGCCGCATCAGCGGCTATTCCCGCTCCGAGCTGATCGGCAATAACCACCGCATCGTGAACTCGCGCGTGCAGCCGGCCTTGTTCTGGAGCGACATGTGGCGCACCATTTCCAGCGGCACACCGTGGCGCGGCGAAGTCTGCAACCGCGCCAAGGACGGCAGCCTGTACTGGGTGGATACGGTGGTGGCGCCGTTCCAGGACGCCGCCGGCAGGATCGAGAAATACATCTCCATCCGCACCGACATCACGGCCGGCAAACGGGTGGCAGAAGCATTGGTGCGCGAGCGCCAGCGGCTCGACGACATCATTGACGGCACCAATGTCGGCACCTGGGAATGGAACATGGTCAGCGGTGAGGTGCGGTTCAACGACCGGTGGGCGGCGATGTTCGGCTACACGCTGGCCGAGCTGTCCCCGGTCGGTCCAGACACGTTCGTGGCGTATGTCCATCCCGACGACCTGCCGCGCAGCCGGGACTTGTTGCGCCAGCACGTCGGTGGCGCCAGCAGCTTCTACGAATGCGAGATGCGCCTGCGTCACAAGGCGGGGCACTGGGTCTGGGTGCTGGCCCGGGGCCGGCTGGCGACGCGCACGCCGCAGGGCCTGCCGGAATGGATCGCCGGGACCAACCTGGACATCACCGAGCGCAAGTCGGCCGAGGCGCAGGCGCAGGCGAGTGCCCGGTTGCTGCGGGGCGCCATCGACACCATCGACGAGGCGTTTGTGTTGTACGACCCCGAAGACCGCCTCGTCCTGTGCAACGACAAGTACCGCCAGATGTACGCCAGCGTGGCCCACCTGATGGTGCCCGGCGCGCGGTTCGAGGACCTGATCCGCGCCGGCGCCGAGCGCGGCGACTACAGCGCGGCGGTCGGGCGCGTCGACGCGTGGGTGGCCGAACGCATGGCCGCCCACCGCGCCGCCAACAGCATGCTGGTGCAGCGGCACGACAATGGCCGCACGCTGCGCATCGTCGAGCGCCGGATGCCGGACGGCCACACCGTCGGTTTCCGGATCGACATCACGGAACTGGTCCAGGCCACCGAAGCCGCGCAGGACGGTTCGCGCGCCAAGAGCCAGTTCCTGGCCAACATGAGCCACGAGATCCGCACCCCGATGAACGCGGTGATGGGCATGCTGGCGCTGCTGCGCAAGACCCAGCTCACGACGCGCCAGGCCGACTACGCCACCAAGGCCGAGAACGCCGCGCGGGCGCTGCTGGGTCTGATCGACGACATCCTCGACATCTCCAAAGTCGAGGCCGGCAAACTGGTGCTGGAACTGCATCCGTTTCGG
>JANMZX010000147.1:0-9080 GCA_031383745.1 Rhodoferax sp.
CACGCGGCAGGCGCTGCGTGCCACCGGCGCCGGGGATGATGCCCAGCTTGATCTCGGGTTGCCCGAAACGCGCATTGTCGGCGGCGATGATGAAGTCGCACATCATCGCGAGTTCGCAGCCGCCGCCCAGCGCGAACCCGCTGACCGCGGCGATCACCGGCTTGCGGATGGAGCGGATCTGCTCCCAGTTGCGGGTGATGTAGTCGCCCTTGTACACATCGGCGAAGCTGTAGCTGGCCATGGCACCGATGTCGGCCCCTGCCGCAAACGCCTTCTCGCTGCCGGTGACGATGGCGCAGCCGATGGCCGGGTCGGCATCGAACGCCTTGAGGGCGGCGCCGAGTTCGTCCATCAGCTGGTCGTTCAGCGCGTTGAGCTGCTTGGGCCGGTTCAGTGTGACAATGCCGACCCGGCCGGCCTCGGTGCGCACATTGATCAATTCGAAATTCATGGAAGACTCCACATTTTGATGGTTTGGCCTTCGATGCTAAGGGAATTCATGCATGGCAGGGCGCGGGGTCCGGTGGTAAATTGAGCCATCCATCACCACGCACCCAACATGACTGAACCGACCGTGCTGTATGCCGAACAAGGGGCCGTGGCGATCGCCACGCTGAACCGTCCGCAGGCGCTCAACAGCTTCAACCGGCAGATGCACCACGACCTGTGGGCGGCGCTCGACCACGCCACGGCCAACCCGGTGATCCGGGCCCTTGTCGTCACCGGTGCCGGGCGCGGTTTTTGCGCCGGTGCGGACCTCTCCGAATTCGACCTGCGGCCCGGCCCCGATCTGGTGGCGCGCGCCGACCCGGGCCCGATCATCGAAGAAGCCTTCAACCCGACCGTGCGCCGCCTGCAGAGCCTGCGCATGCCGGTTCTGGCGGCGGTCAATGGCGTGGCCGCCGGCGCCGGCGCCTCGCTGGCAATGACCTGCGACATCGCCATCGCGGCGCCCGGCGCCAGTTTCATCCAGGCCTTCAGCAAGATCGGCCTTATTCCCGATGCGGGTGGCACCTGGTTCCTGGCGCAACGCCTCGGCCTGCCACGGGCCATGGGCCTGGCCCTGACCGGCGACAAGCTCTCTGCCGCGCAGGCTAAGGACTGGGGAATGATCTGGGATGTGGCCGACGACTGCCTGGCCAGCACCATGGCGCTGGCGCAGCGTCTGGCGGCCATGCCCACGCAGGCGCTGGTGGCCACACGCGCCATTCTGCGCGACGCAGGTCAGCGCACGCTGGAGCAGCAACTCGAGGTCGAACGGCAGACGCAATCGGCCATGGGCCGCACGCACGACTACATCGAGGGTGTGACCGCATTCCTGCAAAAGCGCCCGCCGGTCTTCACCGGCCAATGACCAGCGCCGGCCACGTGGATACGATCTACCACAAGACTGCCAAGGGCCACGAAGCCATAGCCACGCGATCGCACGGTCTGGTCGGCCGGATGCGTTCATTGCTGATTCTGGTGGACGGAAAGCGTCCGCAGAGTGCACTGCAGGCGCTTGCGGCGGGGTTGGGCGACATCCCGCCGATGCTGGCCGAGTTGCAGGCCAACGGCTTCATCGCCTCGACCGCCGCGCCAGCAGCGCCACCGGATCCGCCCCGCCCCACGGCCGCACAGGCACCCGAGACGGCTGCGGCAAGGCCGCCTGCCAACGCTGCGGGGCAGGCACCACCGGCAGCCACCATGGCACTCCCCCAGGCCAAGACGTTTGCGACCCGGCAGCTGATGCAGATCCTGGGCCCGACCTCGGATGCCCTGTGCCTGCGCATCGAGTCCGCCCGCGACCGGGCGGAGTTCGTGATCGCGGTGCAGCGGGCCTATGGCGTGGTGGCCGACATCCGGGGCCGTGCGCAGGCCGAGTTGTTCGGCGCGCTGATAGAAGCCAACCTGCCGCCCGGCTGATCAAGCGGCGAGCCAGCGACCGAGTTGCTGGCTGTCGCGCACGGCCAGCCGCCAGGTGGTGACGGCCCTGGGCAAAACCAGCTTCAACTGCAGCAGCCGGCGATCGCGGGCCACCAGCGCAGTGACGGCGCTGCCCGGGCCGACGTACTGCGCCAGTTCATCGAGGCGCAACAAGCGCCAGGCCGAGCGCCTAGCCGGAGCGCCGCTCTCGATGCCCAGCCATTCGTCGCCGGCGGCGAACCCGGAGCTTTCCGCCGCGCCGCCGCGCAGCACGGTCTTGATCTGGATGCCGCCGTTCTCCGACACCCGCAGACCGAGCGCCTGCGCCATCTGGGCGGGCTCCTCGATCACCTTGACACCATGGGCCTCCAGCGCGCTGCGCAGCGGCAACTCGGCAGTGCTGTGCACCCAGGCGGCGAGTTCAGCGTCCCAGGGTCGTCCCGACAGTTCCTGCAGCACGCCGCGCAGGTCCTGCTCGGACATGGGCCCGCCGCGGGTGCGCTTCCACAATGCGCGCATCACCGCATCCAGCGTGGTCACCCCCTGGGACCGCAGGCCCAGATCGAGGCACAAGGCGACCGCCGCACCCTTGGAGTAATAACTGACGGTGGCATTGGGCGTGTTTTCGTCCTGCCGGTAGTACTTGACCCAGGCGTCGAAACTCGCCTGCGCGACCGACTGGACCAGTCGCCCCGGTGTCTGCAGCACCTGGTTGAGCGTCTTCGTCAATGAGCGCAGGTACGCGGCATCGTCCAGCAACCCGGCGCGGCGCAGCAGCAGGTCGTCGTAGTAGCTCGTGAAACCCTCGAAGAACCACAGCAGGCCGGTGTAGTTCTCGTGTGCATAGTCGTAGGTCGTGAATTCGGCGGGCCGCAGCCGCTTCACGTTCCAGGTGTGGAAATACTCGTGGCTGATCAGCCCCAGCAAGGTGGCGTAGCCATCCTGCTGGCGCGGTGCGCCCGTGCCGGATACGGCATCAGGCAGCCGTGGCAGGTCTTTGCGGGCACAGATCAGCGCGGTGGAGTTGCGATGCTCCAGCCCGCCGTAGGCGTCGTCCACCGCATTGAGCATGAAGAGGTAGGTCTTGTGGGGCGGTCGCTGCGCCAGCCTGCCGCTACCGGGCTCGGCGTGCCACAGCCGGATGGCGGCCTCGCAGATGCGGCGGGTATCGGCCAGCAACTTGTCGCCATCGAAGCTGGATGTCGCCCCTGCAACGACCATGCGGTGCGCCACGCCATGGACTGAGAAGGCGCCACTCCAGAACGCGCCCATCTCCACCGGGCAATCGACCAGGGCATCGTAGTCCGGCGCCAGGTAATGGCCGAATCCGCGCGCGTCCGTCCTGACCGCGTCCAGCCCGGTGGCCACCTGCCATGACCGGCAGCGCCTGTGTGCGAGCAGCTCCAGCCCATGCGGTGACGCCTCCTGGCCATGCACACGCAGAAACAGGCTGGTCCCGTTGAAGAAACCGCGGCCCGCATCGAGCCAGGCCGAACGCACCGAACTGTCCAGCGCGTACACCTCGTAGCGCAGTTCGAGCGAGCGCCCCGGGTCACAAACGATGTCCCAGGTGCATTTGTCGACCTGCACCACGGCCACCGGCTGGTGTACCTGCTGCGCCGTCAGGCCTTGCAGGTTTTTGGAGAACTCGCGCACCAGGTAACTGCCGGGAATCCAGACCGGCAGGCTCACACGCTGCGTGGCCATGGGTTGTGCGACGCGCAGCGTGACGCGAAACAGGTGGGCGTGCAGGTCTGCCAACTCCACCTGATAACGCAGGGCCGGGGCAAGATCCGGCGATGCGCGGCCGCCGGCCTTGCGGGGAACCGGCATGCCTACTTCGCGTCGCTCAGGTATTTTTCGACCTGTGCGGCGCTGACGGCCCCCGGCACACGCGAGCCGTCGGCGAACAGCAGGGTCGGCGTGCCGCTGATCTTGTGCTTGCGCCCGAACTCCACATTGCGCGTGATCGCCGCCACGTCGCAGGCCGCCGTGACGGTCTGGGTCGGTGTCTGGTCACGCACCATCCAGTCGGTCCAGGCCTTGGCCGGGTCCTTGGCGCACCAGATCTGGCGCGACTTGTCGCCGGAATCGGCCCCGAGGATGGGGTACAGGAACATGTGGATGGTCACGTTGTCGACCTTCTGCAGGTCACGCTCGAAGCGCTTGCAGTAACCGCAATTCGGATCCTCGAACACCGCCAGCTTGCGTTTGCCATTGCCGCGCACGATGGTGAACGCGTCCTTCACCGGCAGCGAGTCGAAATTGATGGAAGACAGCTTCTCGACCCGCTCTTCGGTAAGGTTGCGCCGCTGGCGGGTATCGATCAGGCTGCCCTGGATCAGAAAATTGCCCTCGGCATCGGTGTAGAAGATGTCCGTGCCATTGACCCGGATCTCGAACAACCCGGGCAGCGGGCTCCTGCTGACTTCGTCGATGTTCTTCAGCTGCGGTATGCGCTCGCCGAGGTTCTTGCGGATCGTCGCCTCCTGGGCGCCAGCGCCCAGGCCGGTCCACAACAGCAACAGCGCCAGCAGGGTCTTGGTAAATGTCATGGATGTCCGATCAAAGTGTCTTGTCCACGCTGGAAAATCCCAGCATCCCGTCGCGCCCCATCGCCTGGCGCGCTGCCCAGCGCTTGAGCGGCCCGCTGCGGTCGAAGCCGTTCATGCCCCACTGGCGCAGGCTCTTCCACCACACGCCCTCACGGCCGAACAGCAGCTGCAGGCCATCGGTGGTGTTGCCCATCAAGGCCAGATCCGCCTTGCGGGCACGCTCGTACCGCCGCAGCACCCGCATATCGTTCACATTGCGCCAGCCCTCCCGGCCATGCATCTGGCGCGCCAGTTCGGCCACATCTGCCAGGCCCAGGTTGAGGCCCTGCCCGGCCAGCGGATGCACCGCGTGGGCTGCGTCGCCGGCCAGCGCCCATGTCTGCCCGGCGGTGACACCGCACCAGGTCCTGGCCACGGCAAAACGCAAGGGCCAGGCAGCCCGCGCGCTCGACAGATCCAAGCGGCCAAACCGGTTGTCGCTGACCGCCTGCAACTGCCGGGCAAAGTCGGCCGGCTCCAGGCCCATCAGGACCGCTTTGCGCTCCTGGTTGACAGACCACACAATCGCCATGGAGTTCCCGGATTCTCCGTCCAGCGGCAAGAAACCCAGCACCTGGTCCGGCGTGAACCACTGGCAGGCGGCCTGTTCGTGGGGCCGTTCGCAGACCACGCGGGCCGCGATCGCCCAATGCGGGTACGGGGTCACGTCCAGCTCAGCGCCAAACTGGCTGCGCGAGCTGCTGGCCTGGCCTTCGCAGACCACCGTCAGCGGCGCATCCTGCGGGCTGTCCAGCCGCTCGATGTGCGGCTGGAAACGCAGCGCTTCGGCCAGCTGGCCCTCCAGCGCCGGCACGTCGACGATCCACGCCAGTGCCGGCACGCCGTTGTCGGCAGCGGAAAAACCCACGCTGCCAGCGCCGGCCTCGCGCACCTGCATGGTCAGCACCGGCGTGGCCTGACCGGTGCCTGGCCAGCAGCGCAGATTTGCGAGCAGGTCGCGGGACTGCCGGTTCATGGCATACGCCCGCACATCGGATGCAGCCGGGTTGGCACTCGCCGGATGCGTCACCAGCCCGACGCGCAGGTCCTCGCGTGCCAGCGACAGCGCCAGGGCATGGCCCACGATCCCGCCGCCACGAATACACACGTCCAAAGGTCTTGCCATGGGGCGGATTGTAAAAGGCGGTGCAAAATCCCCACCCTCACCACGATTCTGAATGGCGGCCCACCTTGAGCCCGGACAAGACACTCCCTTCCTTCGACGTGCAAGCGCAGATTGCGCAGCTCTTCGTCTACCCTGTCAAGTCATGCGCCGGCGTGGCACTGCAAGAGGCGGTCCTGACCGGGACCGGCCTGGACCTGGACCGCGCCTGGATGGTCGTAGACCGCGACGGTGCATTCGTCTCGCAGCGCGAACTGCCGCGCATGGCGCTGATCCAGCCGCAGCTGCGCCACTACGACATCATCCTGCGGGCGCCGGGCATGCTGGCGCTGCATTTGCAGATCGATACCGTCGAGGCAGCCACCACCGTACGCGTCTGGCAAGACACGGCCAAGGCCTTCGACATGGGCGACCTTGCGGCGCAGTGGTTCAGCGATTTCCTGGCGCCGCAGCGCGCATCGATGCAGGACAGACCCTACCGCCTGGTACGCTTCGACCCGGAACAGCGGCGCCTGTCCAACCTCCAGTGGACCGGCGGCGTGGAAGCGCCCAACCAGTTCAGCGACGGCTACCCGGTGCTGGTCACGAGCACCGCATCGCTGGACGGCCTGAACCGGCGGCTGCAGGCGCAAGGCCTGCCACCGGTGGGCATGGAACGGTTTCGCCCCAACCTCGTGCTGTCCGGCGTCGAGGAACACGACGAGGACCGTATCGACCAGATGCACATCGACACCGGGGTCGGCAGCGTCGTGCTGCGGCCCGTGAAGCCCTGCGCGCGCTGCCCGATCCCCAACATCGACCCGCGCACAGGCATCAGCAGCCCGGCGGTGGGCGACCTGCTGCAGAGCTACCGGCAGGACGCCCGGGTGAACGGTGCGGTCACCTTCGGCATGAACGCCATCGTGTTGCAGGGAGAGGACCTGCCGCTGCGCGTCGGCCAGACCGTGCAGGGCAACTTCCGCTTCGACTGAGCGGTTCGGCCCTGCGCGCGGCCGGCGCGAAAATGCCATGCCGTACACTTGGCACCCTGTTTTTTGGGGGTTTGCATGAGTTTGAAATGTGGCATCGTGGGCCTGCCCAACGTGGGTAAGTCCACCCTGTTCAATGCCCTGACCAAGGCAGGGATCGCGGCCGAGAACTACCCGTTTTGCACCATCGAACCCAACGTCGGCGTGGTGGAGATGCCCGACCTGCGGCTCGGCCAGCTGGCCGCCATCGTCAAACCGGAACGCGTGGTGCCGGCCATCGTCGAGTTTGTCGACATCGCCGGCCTGGTAGCCGGAGCCAGCACCGGCGAGGGCCTGGGCAACAAGTTCCTGGCCCATATCCGCGAGACCGACGCGACCATCAACGTGGTGCGCTGCTTCGAAGACGACAACGTGATCCATGTGGCCGGCAAGGTCGATCCGATCTCGGACATCGAGGTGATCCAGACCGAGCTGTGCCTGGCCGACCTCTCGTCGGTGGAGAAGGCACTGCACCGCGTCACCAAGACGGCACGCTCGGGCGACAAGGAATCCATCAAGCTGGTGGCCCTGCTCGAGAAGTGCCAGGCGGCGCTGAACGAGGCCAGGCCGGTGCGCACGCTCGACTTCAGCAAGGAAGAACTGCCGCTGCTCAAGCAGTTCTTCCTGATCACCGCCAAACCGGCGATGTTCGTGGCCAACGTGGCCGAGGACGGCTTCGAGAACAACCCGTTCCTGGACCGCCTGCGCGCCTACGCCGACGCGCAGAAGTCCCCGGTGGTGGCGATCTGCGCCAAGATGGAAGCCGAGATGGCCGACATGAGCGACGAGGACCGCCAGATGTTCCTCGAGGAACTGGGCCAGAGCGAACCCGGCCTGAACCGGCTCATACGCGCTGCGTACAAGTTGCTGGGCCTGCAGACCTATTTCACCGCCGGCGTGAAGGAAGTGCGCGCCTGGACCATCCATGTCGGGGACACCGGCCCGCAGGCCGCCGGTGTGATCCACACCGACTTCGAAAAGGGCTACATCCGCGCACAGACCATCGCCTTCGACGACTTCATCAGCCACAAGGGTGAACAAGGTGCCAAGGACGCCGGCAAGATGCGCTCGGAAGGCAAGGACTACGTCGTCAAGGATGGCGACGTGATGAACTTCCTGTTCAGCTCCTGAGCGAATCCCCGGCCTTTATCGGCCTTTCCAGGGCCCCACTGGAATCCTAAGTTATTGATTTTTAATGGAAATAGCGTCCTCTCTGTGCCAGGGAGGACCGTTGCAAGCCAATCGCAAAGCGGGTATTGTTGCGGGTACGGTCTCTTCACCAACCTTCAATTTCGTGGGTACGGCCACCAAACCCGAGGTACCCATGCTCACTGACACCCAATGCCGCGCGGCGCGGCCGCACGAAAAGCCCTACAAGCTGCCCGACGGCAGCGGCCTGCTGCTCGAGGTCAATCCCAACGGGGTAAAGGCCTGGCGCTACCGGTTCAAGCTGAGTGCGCAAGGGGTGACTAAGGAACGCATGTTCGCCATTGGCGACTACGCCTTGGCACCCAGGGGTGAGACCCTCGACCACGCCAAGGCGCGCCGCGATGGCGGTCGCTTTACGCTGGCTGAAGCCCGCGACGAGCGCACACGCGCGCGCGACCTCGTCAAGCAGGGCATCAACCCGGCGCACGATCGACAGCTTGCCCGCCTGCTTCGCGACCAGGACGGTGCCACCACCTTCGAGTCCGTGGCGCACGAGTGGCTGGCGATGAAGGACTGGGAGGCGGTGACCAAAAAGGCGCCGCCTGGACATGCTGCACCGCGTGGTGTTCGGCATGATCGGCCCGCTGCCCATCAAGCAAGTCACACCAATGCACGTGCTGGACGTGCTCACCACCTCCGCCCGCAAGAACGGGCCGGGCGTGGCCGCCGAGGCCAAGCGCACCATGGCCGGCGTGTTCGACCTGGCGATGGCGACCCTGCGCGTGGATCGCGATCCGATCTACCCGGTGCGCCGGGCGCTTCCGCCCAACAAGACGCAGCACAAGCGTGCGCTTGAAGTTGATGAGATCGGCCAATTGCTGCGCGACATGGCCAGCCATGGCGGCCGCCACGAGACGCTCGCCGCCTTTCGTCTGATGTGGTTGACGCTGTGCCGCCCGCGTGAGGCAGTGGAAGCCCGCTGGTCGGAGTTCGACCTAGACGCCGCCGTCTGGCGGATGTCGGCCGAGCGGACGAAACAGCGCAGGACCCACGCCGTGCCGCTCCCTCGGCAAGCAGTGGACCTGCTGCGGGCGCTGTATGGCGTCACCGGTCGGTGGGAGCACGTCTTCCCAGGGCGAGACAACCGCAACAAACCGATGGCCATGGCTTCATTCCGGCAGGCGCTGCATGTGCTCGGCTGGAGCGGCAAGTACAGCCCGCACGCCACCCGCACCACCGGCAGCACGCGGCTCAACGAGATGGGTTTTCGGCCCGACTGGATCGAGCGCCAGCTCGCGCACC
>JANMZX010000214.1:0-9333 GCA_031383745.1 Rhodoferax sp.
CAGCGGCCTGCCGATCACGATCGAGCTGGTGTCGAGTTACCCGGCGCAGATCTTCCACGACGACTGCGTCGATGCCGTGGCACGCGCCGCCGCCAAGCTGGGTTATTCGAACATGCCGGCCGTTTCGGGCGCCGGCCACGATGCGGTCTACATGGCACAACTGGCACCGGCGGGCATGATCTTCATCCCCTGCAAGGACGGCATCAGCCACAACGAGATCGAGGACGCCAAACCCGAACACATCACGGCCGGCTGCAACGTCCTGCTGCATGCCATGTTGGAACGCGCTGGCACATAAGTTGCTCAGCAATCTTTTTCACAACGGAGAACACAGACCCATGACAACCCTGAACCGTCGCCACGCCGTGGCGCTCGCCACGGCACTCGTCGCCCTCGCCCCCGTCTTGTCCCTGGCCCAGGCCAAGATCAAGGTCGCCGGCATCTATACCGTGCCCTTCGAACAGCAGTGGGCGGGCCGCCTGCACAACGCGCTCAAGGCGGCCGAAGCGCGCGGCGACATCGAATACAAGGCCAGCGAGAACGTCTCCAACGCCGACTATGAACGCGTCATGCGGGAATACGCCACCGCCGGCAACACGCTGATCGTCGGCGAGGCCTTCGCGGTCGAGGCGGCCGCCCGCAAGGTGGCCAAGGACTTTCCCAAGGTCTCGTTCCTGATGGGCTCCTCGGGCAAGCCACAGGCACCCAACTTCAGCGTGTTCGACAACTACATCCAGGAGCCGGCCTACCTGTCGGGCATGGTGGCCGGCGGCATGACCAAGAGCAACAAGATCGGCATGGTCGGCGGCTTCCCGATCCCCGAGGTGAATCGCCTGATGAACGCCTTCATGGCCGGCGCGAAGGAGGTCAATCCCAAGGTCGAATTCAGCGTGAGCTTCATCAACAGCTGGTTCGATCCGCCCAAGGCCAAGGAAGCCGCCTTCGCGATGATCGACAAGGGTGCCGATGTGATGTACGCCGAGCGTTTCGGCGTGAGCGACGCCGCCAAGGAAAAGGGCAAGCTGGCCATCGGCAACGTCATCAACACGCAGGACAAGTACCCCGACACGGTGGTCGCATCGGCCCTGTGGCACTTCGAGCCGTCTGCCGACCGGGCGATCAAGATGGTCAAGGATGGCAAGTTCACCGCCGAGGACTACGGACCGTACTCGATGATGAAACACAAGGGCTCCTCGCTGGCACCCCTGGGCACCTTCGAGAAGAAGGTCCCGGCCGACGTGGTGGCCAAGATGCGCGCCAAGGAGAAGGCCATCGTCGAGGGCAAGTTCAGCGTCAAGGTGGACGACAACCAGCCCAAGTCCAGCGCCAAGTAGGCCCGGGCGGACCTGCAAAGACACCCCGGCCCAGGGGTGTCTTTTTTTTTACCGCACCCCATGCCCGACACCGTCCTCCAGCTCAACGGCATCACCAAGCGCTTCGGCAGCCTGGTGGCCAACGACGCTATCTCGCTGGACCTGGGCCGGGGCGAGGTGCTGGCGCTGCTGGGCGAGAACGGCGCCGGCAAGTCGACCCTGGTCTCGATCCTGTTCGGCCATTACGTGGCCGATGCCGGCCGCATCACGGTTTTCGGCCAGCCGCTGGCACCGGGCGACCCCAAGGCGTCGCTGGCCGCCGGCATCGGCATGGTGCACCAGCACTTCACGCTGGCCGACAACCTCAGCGTGCTGGACAACGTGATGATGGGCTCCGAGCCGCTGTGGCAGCTGTTCACCCGCCGCACCGCGGCACGGCGCAGGCTCGATGAGGTGGCGCACCGGTTCGGGCTGGCGGTGCATGCCGACGCTCTCGTCGGCAACCTGTCGGTCGGCGAGCGCCAGCGCGTCGAGATCCTGAAGGCGCTCTACCGGGGCGCACGCATCCTGATACTGGACGAACCCACCGCGGTGCTCACCCCCCAGGAGAGCGAGGCGCTGTTCGACGTACTGGCCCAGATGGTCGCGCAGGGGTTGTCCATCATCTTCATAAGCCACAAGCTGGCGGAAGTGCTGCGGGTGTCGCACCGCATCGCCGTGCTGCGCGGCGGCAAGCTGGTGGCGCAGGCCGCGGCGCGAGACACCACGCAGGCGCAACTCGCGTCCTGGATGGTGGGCCATGCGCTCGAACTGCCGCAACGCCGACCGAGCCCGCGCGTCGGCGACACCGTGTGCGAACTGCGCGGCATCAGCACGGCGCCGGGGCGCGAGCGGCTGGTGGATGCCTCGCTCGTGTTGCGCAGCGGCGAGATCACGGCGATCGCCGGCGTGTCGGGCAACGGGCAGGTCGCGCTGGCGGAACTGCTGTGCGGCACCCGCGCAGCGACGCACGGTGAGGTCCGCTTCCTCGACCGCGCCCTGCCGGCCACGCCGGCAGGCCTGGTGGCGCAAGGGGTGGCCCGCATACCGGAGGACCGCCATGCGGTGGGCGTGGTCGGCGACCTGCCGGTATGGGAAAACGCGGTCTCGGAGCGGTTGCGTGGCAGCAGCTTTGCGCGCCACTCCCTGGTGCGGCGCAGCGCGGCGCGCAGCCATGCGCAGCGCATCGTCGACGCCTTCGATGTCCGCGGCGCCGGCCTGGACGCCCCGGCCCGGGCGCTCTCGGGCGGCAACATGCAAAAGCTGATCCTGGGCCGCGCGCTGCTGCACCCCGACACCACCAGCAACCGGGCCGTCACGCCGAAGCTGATCGTCGCGCACCAGCCTACCTGGGGCCTGGATATCGGCGCCGTGCAGTATGTGCAGGCGCAGCTGATCGCGGCGCGCGATGCCGGTGCCGCCGTGTTGCTGATCTCCGACGACCTGGACGAGGTCTTGGCGCTGGGCGACCAGGTGGCGGTGATCCACGCCGGCCACCTGACCGAGGCACTCCCGCCACAGGCCTGGACCCGCGAAGCCATCGGCCTGGCCATGGCCGGTGCGGACGCTGTGCCCGCGCGCACCGGCGAGGTGGCGCCATGAGGCTCGAAAAGCGCGCGCGACAGTCGCCCATGGCGCTGGTGCTGGCCCCGATCGGTGCCGTGGCTTTCACGATGCTGGTGAGCGCACTGCTGGTCTTGTGGGCTGGCGCTGCCGTGCCGCAGACCTACCGCCTGTTGCTGGTGGGCGGCTTCGGCTCGGTCTTCGCGCTCAGCGAGACCCTGACCCGGGCGATTCCGCTGATGCTGACAGGGCTTGCCGCCACGGTAGCCTTCAAGGCGCGCCTGTTCAACATCGGCGCCGAGGGCCAGCTGTATGCCGGCGCACTCGCGGCCGTGGCGGTGGGCGGCCTGCACGGCGGCACCGGATTCGAGCAGATCCCGGCGCCGGTGCTGTTTGCCCTGATGATGCTGGCCGCCGCACTGGCGGGCGCCTTGTTGCTGCTCGGGCCGGCGCTGATGAAACAGCGCCTGGGCGTCGACGAGGTGGTCACCACGCTGCTGCTGAACTTCATCATGCTGCTGCTGGTATCGATGTTGCTCGACGGCCCGATGAAAGACCCGACCGCCATGGGCTGGCCGCAGAGCGTGGCCCTGGTGGGCGACCTGGAACTGTCCAAGCTCATCCCGCAGACGCGTGTGCACAGCGGGCTGCTGTGGGGCCTGGTGCTGGCCGTGGCTGTCTGGGCGATGCTCAAGTTCACGGTGCTGGGCTTCGACATCCGCGCTGTGGGCGCGAATGCGCGCGCAGCCGCCTTTGCCGGTGTGCCGGTGACGCGCACCGTCGTGCTGGTGGCCATGCTGTCCGGCGCGCTGGCCGGGCTGGCCGGGGCGATCGAGGTCGCGGGCCGCACCGGTTATGTGACGCTCGACATGTCGCCAGGTTACGGCTATTCGGGCATCGTTATCGCCATGCTCGCCGCCCTGCATCCGCTGGGCGTGGTACTGGCCAGCGTCTTCGTGGCCGGGGTGCTGGTGGGCGCCGACAGCATGAGCCGCGCCATCGGCGTGCCGACCTACATCGCCGACGTGATCGTCGCGGCCTCGCTGCTCTCGGTGCTGGTGGCGACGCTGCTGACGCAATACCGGGTGCGCCTGAAATGACGGAGCTGCTCGACAACCTGGTCAATCAGTCGTTCTGGATCGCGGTGCTGCGCATCGCCACACCGCTGATCCTGGGCACGCTGGGTGTGTTGTTGTGCGAACGTGCGGGCGTGCTGAACCTGGGCATCGAGGGCATCATGGTCGCCGGCGCCTTCACCGGCTGGCTGGCGGTCTATTCCGGTGCGCCCCTGTGGCTGGGTGTGGCCGCAGCGGCCGGCACCGGCGCAGCGTTCGGCCTGCTGCATGCGGGTCTCACGGTGGGTCTGGCCCTGTCGCAGCATGTCTCCGGCCTGGGCGTCACCCTGCTGGCCACAGCCTTGAGCTATTTCGGCTACCGGGTGCGGTTTCCAAAGGTCGACACCCCGCCCACAATCACCCCGTTTGGCGAGATGGACTGGTTGGCCGTACCGGTGCTTGCACAGCAGACGCCGCTGACCCTGTTCGCCCTGGTGATGGTGCCGCTGATCGGCTACCTGTTGTACCGCACACCCGCAGGGCTGGCGGTGCGCATGGTCGGCGAAAACCCGCAAGCTGCCGAGGGCCAGGGTGTGTCGGTGGCCGCCGTGCGCACCGGCGCCATCGTGGCCGGTTCGGCGCTGATGGGTGTGGCCGGGTCCTTTCTCACCCTGTCGGCCTTCAACGCCTTCTTCTTCAACATGGTCAACGGCCGCGGCTGGATCTGCGTGGCGCTGGTGGTGTTCGCCTCGTGGCGGCCCGGCAAGGCGCTGCTCGGTGCGCTGCTGTTCGCGTTTTTCGACGCGCTGCAGCTGCGGCTGCAGCAGTCGGGCGACGCGGTGTTGCCCTACCAGATGTACCTGATGTTGCCGTATGTGTTGTCGATCGTGGCGCTGGTGCTGGTGGCCCGCAAGGCCAGTTATCCGCAGGCGCTGATGAAACCCTACCGCAGGGGTGAGCGCTAAAATTCGCGCGGCACCAGGCCACCAGAAAACCTACAAGAATGACCCCGCATACCCCATGACAGTCCAAGCCCCGCCAGCGTCGGACCTCTCGCTCGCCGTGGAAGTGCGCAACGCGTCGCTGATCTACAACCCGCAGGACGCGCCGGTGCACGCGCTCTCCAACATCGACCTGGCAATCCGCCCGGGCGAATTCGTATCCCTTATCGGCCCCTCCGGCTGCGGCAAGACGACGCTGCTGCGGGTGATCGCCGACCTGGAGCACATCACCTCGGGCTCGGTGCTGGTCAACGGCGTGTCGCCCCACGAGGCCCGGCTGGCACGCGCCTACGGTTATGTGTTCCAGGCGCCGGCGCTGTTCCCCTGGCGCACGGTGCTGGGCAATGTCAAGCTGCCGCTGCAGATCCAGGGCCGCAGCGATGCCCAGTGCCAGTCGATCGCGATGGAGCAACTGGCGCGTGTCGGCCTCACGGGATTCGAGGGCAAGTACCCCTGGCAGCTCTCGGGCGGCATGCAGCAGCGGGTGTCGATCGCGCGCGCGCTGTCGTTCGAGCCGCGCATCCTGATGATGGACGAGCCTTTCGGCGCACTCGACGAGATCACCCGTGACCGCCTGAACGAGCAGTTGCAACAGTTGTGGCAGCGCGAGCGGCGCACGGTGGTGTTCGTGACGCATTCGATCGCCGAGGCGGTGTACCTGTCGTCGCGCATCGTGGTGATGTCGCCGCGCCCGGGGCGCATCGTGCGCGTGATCGATTCCACCTTGCCCGACGAGCGTCACCTGGGCCTGCGGGATTCGGCCGAATTCGTGGCCGTGGCGCATGCGGTGCGGGAGGCCCTGGCCGATGGCCACCACGAGTAACGCCCCGGCCCGGCCCATGGGCCGACGGGTCACCGAGCAGACCCTGCCGGTACTCGTGATCCTGGCCGCGGTGCTGCTGCTGTGGTACGGGCTCACGGTGTGGCTCAATGCGCCGGGTGCGATCGAGCGCGTGCTCGAACCCCAGGGCCCGTGGACCTGGCAGGACCTGGTCGCCGCCACGATGGACATGCAGCGGCCCGTGCTGCCGGCGCCGCAGCAGGTGGCGGCGGATCTGTGGACCAGCCTGGTCGACTTTCCGCTGGATTCGCCGCGCAACCTGCTGTTCCATGTGGCCGTGACGGCGCAGTCGACGCTGGTCGGCTTTGCCATGGGGTCCGTGCTGGGCCTGGTGCTGTCGATCTGCATCGTGCATTCGCGCACGCTGGACCGCGCGCTGCTGCCCTGGATCGTGGCCTCGCAGTCGGTGCCGGTGCTGGCGATCGCGCCTATCGTTCTGGTGATCCTGGGCAGCCTGGGTTTTGCCGGCGTGGCGCCCAAGGCGGTGATCGCGATGTACCTGTGTTTCTTCCCGGTCACGGTGGCCATGGTGCAGGGCCTGCGCTCGCCGCAGGTGATCGAGACCGAGATGCTGCACACCTACGCCGCCTCGCGCTGGCAGGCCCTGTGGATGCTGCGCCTGCCGGCCGCCCTGCCCTTCCTGTTCCCGGCGCTGCGGGTCGGCATCGCAGCCGGTCTGGTGGGCGCGATGGTGGCCGAGTTGCCCACCGGCGCGCAGGCCGGCCTGGGCGCGCGGCTGCTGACCGGCTCCTACTATGGCCAGACGGTGCAGATCTGGTCGGCGCTGGTCATGTCGGCCCTGCTCGGGCTGGTGCTGACCGCCGCCATGGCCGGCATCGAGAACCTGGCGCTGCGGCACCGGAGGCAGGCATGAAGCCCGGTCTCACCGCGACGCTGGGCCTGATCCTGGGCTCGCTGGTTCTGGCGGGGCTGTTCCTGTTGTCTCCCTCCGCCGGTGGCGAAGATCCGGCTGGCGCCACCTTCTGGGTCGCCACGCTGGCGCTGGCGGCACTGGCCATCGCCGGCATCCGCCGCATGGCTGCACTGGACGGCCATCGCGCCTACGCCTCGCTCACCGCCGCGCTGTTCGGTATCTGGGTGGTGTATTTCTGGCAGTTGCTCACCGTGGCGCTGGAGGTGCCACGGGTGCTGCTACCCGCCCCCTGGCTGATCCTGCAGGCGCTGTTCGACAACCTGCCCCGGCTCGGCAACGACTTCACCCAGACCGTCGTCAAGGCGGTGCTGATCGGCTGGGCGCTCGGCTCCGGGCTGGGCTTCCTGGTGGCGATCGCGATCGACCGGCTTCCCTTCCTCCAGCGCGGCCTGCTGCCGATCGCGTCCCTGACCAGCACCATTCCGCTGGTCGGCGTGGCACCGATCGCGGTGATGTGGTTCGGTTTCGACTGGCCCTCCAAGGCGGCCGTGGTGGTGCTGATGACCTTCTTCCCGATGCTGGTGTCCACGCTGGCCGGGCTGCAGGCGTCGAACCGGCTCGAGCGCGAACTGATGCACAGCTACGCGGCGTCGTACGGCCGCACCTTGTGGTCGCTGCGGCTGCCGGCGGCCCTGCCTTTCATGTTCGGCGCGCTCAAGGTCAATGCCACGCTGGCATTGATCGGTGCCATCGTGGCCGAGTTCTTCGGCTCGCCCACCTCCGGCCTGGGTTTTCGCATCTCCACCGAGGCCACCAAGATGAACATGACCCTGGTCTGGGCAGCGGTCGTCGTGGCGGCCGTGACCGGTTCGGTGGCATACGCCTTGCTTGTCGCCCTGGAGCGGCGCGCCGCCTTCTGGCACCCGTCCGTGCGTGGCAAGAAATGATGACCCATCGCAGAGTGCAGGTTAGTACCAGTTGATGTTTCCCGTGCCGTGGTTTACCCTTTTGGGTCGACCTTTTCAGACCGTCTCTTTTTTCAACCAAGGAGTTTTCATGATCCGTTCTTCCGTCTTGACCAGAACCTTGCTGGCAGCCGCCCTGGCCGTCAGCGGTTTTGCCGCGACCGCGCAGGAGAAAGTCACGGTGCAGCTCAAGTGGCTGCCCCAGGCCCAGTTCGCCGGCTATTACGTGGCCGCCGCCAAGGGGTATTACAAGGCGGAGGGGCTGGACGTGACGATCAAGCCCGGCGGCCCCGACATCTCGCCGGTGCAGGTGATCGCCGGCAAGGGCGCCGACGTGGTGGTGAACTGGATGCCCGACGCCCTCGCCGCGCGTGAGGCCGGCGTGCCGCTGGTCAACATCGCCCAGGTGTTCGACCGCTCCGGCCTGATGCTGACCTGCAAGAAGTCCAGCGGTGTCAGCAAGCCGGCCGACTTCAAGGGCAAGACCCTGGGCGTGTGGTTCGGCGGCAACGAGTACCCGTTCCTGAACTGGATGGCCAAGCTCAAGCTCAAGCCCGACACCGACATCAAGGTGCTCAAGCAGGGCTTCAACGTCGACCCGCTGCTGCAGAACCAGGCCGCCTGCATCTCGACCATGATCTACAACGAGTACTGGCAGGTGGTGGACGCGGGCGTCAAGGAGAGCGACCTGGTGACCTTCTTCTACGAGGACCAGGGTGTGGCCTCACTCGAAGACGGCCTGTATGTGCTCGAATCCAACCTGAAGGACCCGGCCTTCGTCAAGCGCATGGGCAAGTTCCTCAAGGCCACCTTCAAGGGCTGGAACGACGCGGTCAAGAACCCGACCGAAGCGGCCCAGATCGTCGTCAAGGCCGACACCTCGGGCAGCGCCAAGGAATCGGTGCAAAAACGCCAGATGGAGAACGTGGCCAAGCTCATCAAGACCGCCGGCACGCCGAAACTCGGTTACCTGGAGCCGGCCGCCTATGAGCGCACCGTCAAGGTGTTGCTGGCGGGTGGCGAGTCGCCGGTGATCAAGAAGGACCCGGGCAAGGCGGCGTATTCACACGCGGTGTGGGAAGCCTCCAAGTAGGCGCGAGTCACACGGACCGCCCGGCGCATTTACGCGTCGGGCACTGACCCACGGGCCCCGGTCGCTCACGCGACCGGGGCCTTTGTTATTTGCGCGTGTTTCTCTGGATGCTGTGGAACAGCACCCACTCGAACAGCAAAAGGACGAACGGATAGGCCACTGCCACCGCCGCGACCGAAACCAGCTCCTGCAGCGCGCTGGGTGGATTCCACAACGTGCGGCCGATCGTGAACAGCACCAGCGCCGTGTAGGTCGTCAACGCGCAATACATGGATGCCAGTCCAACTGCCGCGGCCATGGGCCAGCGGGGGTTGAGATTCAGGCCACCGGAAAGAACGGTTCGCGGCAACACCCAGACGCGAAAGATCGACATGCAGAGCACGCCGGGCAGCAGCAGCAAGGCGACGACGGTGAGCATGGCGGCGATTTAACTGGGAGACGGCAGCAAACTGCCGGCTGTCGGCGCCGGACGGCTCAGAGAGCGGCGGCCAGCTTGTCCCCGGTTTTGGTTTCGAAGTCGCTGGCGTCGTGGCGTTCGGCCAGTTGGCTGGACGGCTCGCCCCAGGTGCGGTTGACCATGCGGCCGCGC
>JANMZX010000266.1:0-3885 GCA_031383745.1 Rhodoferax sp.
GTCTGGAGCCAGTCATGAGAGTCGGAGACATCGCCGCGGGGCGCGCCGGGGACAAGGGCGACATGCTCGACCTGACCCTGGTCGCCCGCGATGAGGCGGCCTATGTGCTGCTGGAACGCGCCCTCACCGCAGACGCGGTGCAGGCCATGCTCAACCGCGTCGTGCCCGGGCCGGTGTTGCGCTATGAGCTGCCCGGCCTGCACGCCCTCAAGTACGTGCTGCCGCAGGCGCTGTCCGGCGGGGTCT
This sequence comes from Rhodoferax sp., assembly GCA_031383745.1. GTDB lineage: Bacteria > Pseudomonadota > Gammaproteobacteria > Burkholderiales > Burkholderiaceae_C > CAISIP01. Next base: position 247 of record JANMZX010000266.1, read on the forward strand.
ACGCCACGCTGCGTCCGGGCCTGCACTGGCAGAAGGCCGCGATCTGGCTGCTGCTCGACCTGGACGTGGACGCCGCGACGCTGCAACTCCGGCTGGCCGACGCGCCGACGCAGGCGGCGACATGAGCACCGCGCCGGGCCGCCCCAGGCAAGCTCGCACCGCAGCCCGTCAGGGCGGAGATCCCCCGATGAACGCGCACCCCATGCCGCAGCAGCCGCACGACCAGCCCCGAGGGAGCGCCTGATGGACTTCGAACCGCAACTGCTGCAACAGTTCCTGATGGCGCAGCTGCCGTGCCTGCAAGGCTTGATGCGACTCGAGCGCATCGGTGGCGGCCAGTCGAACCCGACCTACTTCGTCAGTTTCGACAACCGGTCGCTGGTGCTGCGCAAGCAGCCCGCGTCCAGCCTGTTGCCGTCGGCCCATGCGGTGGACCGCGAGTACCGCATCATGCAGTCGCTGGCCGCGACCGCGCTTGCCGTTCCCCGCATGGTGCTGTTCCATGGCGGGCGCGAGGTGGTGGGCACGCCGTTCTATGTGATGGAGCGGCTGGCGGGGCGGGTGTTCCCCGATTGTTCGCTGCCGGGCATGGCGCCCGCCGAGCGGCACGCCATCTATATGGCGATGGCCGAGACCATGGCGGTGCTGCACCAGGTCGACTGGTCGGCCATCGGCCTGGCCGACTACGGCCGCGCGGGCAGTTATTTCTCGCGCCAGATCGCGCGCTGGACCCGGCAGTGGGCCATCTCCAGGACGCGCGAGGACGCCGACATCGACCGCCTGGCCGCCTGGCTGCAGGCGCATATCCCGGACGAATCGGAAACCACCATCAGCCACGGTGACTTCCGCCTGGGCAACCTGATGTTCCACCCGACCGAGCCGCGTGTGGTCGGCGTGCTGGACTGGGAACTCTCCACACTGGGGCACCCGCTGGCCGACGTGGCGTTCAACTGCATGGCGTGGCGCACCCTGCCGTCGGAATATGGCGGCATCCGCGGACTCGACCCGGCTGCGCTCGGCATCCCGACGGAGGGGGCGTACCTGCAGCACTACTACCGTTGCAGCGGGCGGCGCGACGGTGTCACCGCGTTCCATTTCGCTTTTGCGCTGTTTCGCATGGCGGTGATTTTCGAGGGGATTGCCGCGCGTGCCGCGAGCGGCAACGCGGCGGGCGCCAATGCGGCCGAAGTCGGCGGGCTGAGTGCCGCGTTCGCGCGGCGCGCAGTCGAATTCATGGATGGCGAAGCCGTCGTGGCACCGTGGGTGGGTGAGTGATGGGCACCGGAGCGCGTTGCGCGGAGGGCATGTGATGAAAACCTGGGACGACATCTGGCCGCCGATGCGGCTGGAAGCACATTACGGTGACCGCGTGGTGGCGTGTTTCGCCGACCGCCCGGTCAGCGTGCACGCCATGCTGCTGGAGGCGGTGCAGCGCAACCCGCAGGGTGACGCGCTGGTCTGCGGCGCGCGGCGCCTGACCTACGCCGAACTGCTGGAGGAGTCGGGTCGGGTGGCCGGCGGGCTGGTGGCGCGCGGCATCCGCAGCGGCGACCGGGTCGCGCTGCTGCTGGGAAACCGCATCGAGTTCGTGGTGACCCTGCTGGCCGCAGTGCGCGTCGGCGCCGTCGCGGTGCCGATCAGCATCCGCGAACAGACGCCCGGCCTCGCCTACATGTTGTCGCATTGCGCGGCGTCCCTGCTGGTGCACGAGGCCGACCTGGCTGATCTGCTGCCGCTCCCCGCCGAGGTACCGGCCCTGCACACACGCATCGCGGCGGGCGGCTCCTGCGCCGGCTCGCACGACTACGCGACACTCCTGTCGGACGCTCCGCCGCCGCAGGCCGCCGCCGTGCAGGAGGAAGACACGACGGCCATCCTCTATACGTCGGGCACCACCGGGCGGCCCAAGGGCGCGATGCTGACCCACCTGGGTGTGGTGCATTCGTCGATGCACTTCCAGATCGCGATGGGCCTGGACAGCGCCGACAGTTCGATCTGCGCCGTGCCGCTGAGCCATGTGACGGGCCTGGTGGCCTTGATCACCACCATGCTGCGCTGCGCCGGCAAGCTGGTGATCATGCCGGCGTTCAAGGCCGCCGATTTCCTGCGGCTCGCGGTGGCCGAACGCATGACGCACACCCTCATGGTGCCGGCCATGTATAACCTGTGCCTGCTGCAGGCCGATTTCGACCGGCACGACATCTCCAGCTGGCGGGTCGGTGCCTACGGTGGTGCGCCGATGCCGCTGGCCACCATTGCCACGCTGGCTGCCAAGGTTCCGTCGCTGACCCTGATGAACTGCTACGGGTCGACCGAGACCACCTCTCCCTCGACGCTGATGCCCCCGGGCCAGACCGCAGCGCACAACGATACCGTGGGCGCCCCGCTGGCCTGCGCCGAGATGCGGGTGATTGACGCCGACGGTTGTGAGCTGCCCGCCGACACCCTGGGCGAGATCTGGATCAAGGGCCCGATGGTGGTGCGCGGCTACTGGGACAACCCGGAGGCGACGGCCAGCAATTTCACCGGCGGCTTCTGGCATTCGGGCGATATCGGATCGATCGATGCCCAGGGCTACGTGAAGGTGGTGGACCGCATGAAGGACATGATCAACCGTGGCGGCTACAAGATCTACACCATCGAGGTCGAGAACGTGTTGTACGCGCATCCGGCGGTGCAGGAATGCGCGGTGGTGTCCATGCCCTGCCCGGTGCTGGGCGAACGGGTGCACGCCTTCGTGATGCTCAAGGAGCAGGGCGCCGATGCCCGGTCGCTGTCCGAATTCTGCAAGGTCCGCCTGTCCGACTACAAGGTGCCCGAGAGTTTCACGCTGTCGCTGGCGCCACTGCCGCGCAATGCGAATGGCAAGCTGGTCAAGCGCGATCTGCGCGAGCAGTTGCTGGCCGACCTGGCCGCTACAAGAGGAGTTGGATGATGGCTTATTCCGCCGATCTCGGCACCCTGGACAAGCTCCGCAGCCAGCTGGGCCGCGAGGTGTTCCTCACCGACTGGGTCCAGATACAGCAGCAGCGCATCGACCAGTTCGCGCAGGCCACGGAGGACTTCCAGTGGATCCATGTGGACACCGAACGCGCGGCCAGGTCCTCGCCCTTCGGCGGCACGATCGCGCACGGTTTTCTGACGCTGTCGCTGCTGGGCAAGTTCTATGAGGCCCATCTGTCGCTGCCGTTTTGCGAGATGGGCATCAACTACGGCCTGAACAAGGTCCGCTTCACCAACCCGGTGCGCGCCGGCAGCCGCGTGCGGGGGCGCTTCCTGCTCGGCAAGCTGGAAGACATCCCCGGTGGCCTGCAACTGACGTTTGCCGTGACCATCGAGATCGACGGCCAGGACAAGCCCGCCGTCATCGCCGAGTCGGTGGTGCGCCAGTATTTCAAGACCGACACCGACGCTGGGGCGGCGTCATGAGCGCCGCGCCGGGCCGCCCCAAGCAAGCTCGCACCGAAGTGCGCAGCACGGAGGTATCCTGATGACAGAGCAACGCAAGGTCGCCATCGTCACCGGCGCGGCCAGTGGTGTGGGCGCTGCCACCGCGCGAGCCCTCGCCGCCAAGGGATACCAGGTGCTCGTCAACTACCACCGCAGCGCCGGGCGGGCGCAGGCGGTGGTGGCGGACTG
>JANMZX010000295.1:0-4026 GCA_031383745.1 Rhodoferax sp.
GTTGTGGGCGCCTTCACCGCCGGCCAGCCGGACCGTGTTGCAACGTTGGGCGAGGGCGCTGTATTCCTCCAGTGCGCTGGCATGGAAGGGTTCCTCCAGCCACACCGCGCGGGCCTGCTCCAGGGCCTGCAGCCGCTGCGCTGCGCGGTCCACGTCGTCGACAAACACCTGGCCCACATCCACCAGCAGGAGGCCCTGCGCGCCCAGCGCCTCGCGTGCGGCGGCAAACTGCTCGGCATCCTGCTGCACCGAGCCGCGCCCGATCGGGCCCCAGCCGAACTTGGCGGCCCGGAAACCCCGGCGCATCGCATCGCGGCCGCGCTCCAGGGTCTGCTGCGGCGTGTCGCCGAACAGCAGCGACGCATAGGGTGTCTTGGGATGCGAGGCGCTGTAGCCCAGCAGCTTCCACACCGGCTCGCCGCGCTGCTTGCCCAGGATGTCCCACAGTGCCATCTCGATGCCCGAGAAGGTGTGCGCCGCCTGCAGCACGTCCATGCTGTTGTAGGCGACGTCGGCCGCGATGGCCGCAATGTCGGCCGGGCTGTCCAACCTGCGTCCCAGCACCGATGCGGACACCGGCTGGCAGGCCCCGTGGGACATCGGGCACACAAAGGCCGCGATCGACGGCAGCGGGGCGGCCTCGCATTCCCCGTAACCGACAACACCGCCGGCCGCGACCCGCACCAGCAGGGCATCCTGACTGCCATCGGCCTCCAGCGTGACCTCGGGCATGGACAGGTAGAAGAAGTCAACCGCGTCGATCTGCATGCTGCGCCCTCCCGGTGCCGGCTCAGCAGCGGTAGATCGTGGCCACCGGTTCGAACGTGACGCCCTCGTCCAGCGGGTAGATCGGCCTCGCACAGACCGTGTGGCCCAGGGACTTCAGGTTGGCCGAGGTGGCGCCGGGCACGTCGACGTTGAAGTTGTTGTCGACCCAGGCGTCGTACATGTGGTGTTCGGTATGCGGCGACTTCACCACGATCAGGTCGAAGTCCTGCGGGTCCAGCCCGTTGGCGTAGTACATGGCGCGGTCGAACAGGCTGAGTGTCTTGCTGAACACGACGACCGTGAAGTTGTCGAACTCCAGCACCGCCGTGGGGCCGGCATCCAGGCCGATCTTCATCGTCTCCAGCCGGGCCTGGCCGTCGGACAGCAGCCGCACCTTGGCCGTGACCGGCATCGGCGCAAAGCGCCGGGAGTCGATGCCGCCGCCGAGGCCGACACTGATGATGGCACCCACGCCCGCCTTGTGCGCCGCCGCCGCGGCGCCCGGGTCGACGATCTGCGCCAGCACCCGCCTGCGGTACAGCGCGTCGCGCAGGCCCTGGAGGATCAGGTTGGAGTCGCCGGTGGCGCCCGAGGATGTCGCGTCGGCCGCGTCGGTGAAGATCACCGGCCCCGTCACCGTGGCCGCCTGCGCGATGGCGCGCTGCAGCGACACCAGCTTGCCCTGCATCCGGTGGCGCAGCGGCCAGAACTCGCGCGCCAGCAGCAGGGCCTCGGCCTTGGCCAGTTCGGCATCACCTTCGGTGGCCACCACCACCTGGCAGCACAACTCCGGCACGTCGGTGAACGGGTTGCCGATCATGATGCCGGCCGACATCGCCGTGCCGTCGAGCTCCATGCGGCGCGCCTCGCGGATCAGCTCGCCATAACAGCCCGACTTGGTGATCAGCTCGTCACCGCGCACCAGCGCCGGAATCACCACGCGCGCGATCGCCGGGCGCACCTTGCTGGTGAGCAGGCGGTGCAGGATGCGCGCGGCGCGCTGCCCGGTGGAGGCGAAGTCCACATGCGGGTAGGTGTGGTAGATCGCCACGCCGTTGATCTGGCGCAGCATGCGGTCGGTCAGGATGCCGTGCAGGTCGAGCGAGATCACGATCGGGATATCCGGCCCGACGATGCGGCGGGTCTCGGTCAGCAGGTAGCCCTCGGGATCGGGTTCGCCGTCGGCCCCCATGGCGCCGTGCAGCGAGAAATACACGCCGTCGATGCCGGTGGCGGCCTGGCGCGCCACCGACTCCAGCACTTCGGCGCAGAGGCGCTTCCAGCCGGCGGCCGACAACAGGCCCGCGGAGCCGGCGCGCGCGCTGATGGCCAGCACCGGCTCGTGGCCTTTTTCCCGCAGCACGGCCAGCGCGCCGCCCAGCCCGGTGTTGAGGCCCTCCTGCGCCAGCATCGCGCTGCCGTGTTCAATGTGGAAGTTGTCGTAACCCGACTGCAGCGGGTTGAACGACGATATCTCCTGCATGCATTCGGCGACCAGGATGCGGTGTTTCTTGTGGGGCATGGTGATTCCTTCGCAGAGTGGGGTCAGGTGGGCAGGCTGCCATCGGCGACACGCAGGCAGGCCACCTGGTGGCTGCCCTCGGTGGCGGCGAGGGACGGGTCTTCGGTCTGGCAGCGCGGCTGCACATGCGGGCAGCGGCTGGCGAAGCGGCATCCGGTGCCGATGCTGTTCGGGTCCGGCAGGTCGCCACGCACGATGGCATGCACGCGACGCTGCGCGGGGTGGTCGGCAGGCAAGGCGGCCAGCAGCGTCTGCGTATACGGGTGCCGCGGCCGCGCGAACAGGTCGGCGCTTGCGGCCACCTCGACGATGCGGCCCAGGTACATCACCGCCACCCGGTCGCTGATGTTGCGCACCACGGCCAGGTTGTGCGAGATGAACAGGTAGGTCAGCCGCAGGTCACGCTGCAGTTCGCGCATCAGGTTGATCACCTGCGCCTGCACCGACACGTCGAGCGCCGACACCGCCTCGTCGGCGACGATGAACTCGGGCTTCAGTGCCAGCGCGCGCGCGATGCCGATGCGCTGGCGCTGCCCGCCGGAAAACTCGTGCGGGTAGCGCTGCAGCGCGCTGACCGGCAGGCTGACCAGGTCGAGCAGTTGCAGCACACGCGCCGCACGACTGCGCGCGTCGCCCACGCCGTGGATGACCAGCGGCTCGGTGATGATGTCCTCCACGCGCATGCGCGGGTTCAGCGACCCATACGGGTCCTGGAACACGATCTGCATGGCGCGGCGCTTGCTGCGCATGGCGGCCACGCCCAGTCGCGTGATGTCTTCGCCATGGTGCAGGATGCTGCCACCAGTGGGTTCGATGAGACGCAGCAGCAGGCGCCCGGTGGTGGACTTGCCGCAACCGGATTCACCCACCAGCCCCAGGGTCTCACCGGCGTCAATGTGCAGGTCGATCCCGTCGACTGCGCGCAGCGCTGGAGCGGCCTGGGTCAGAAACCGGCGCGGCCGTTCGAAGTGCCTGCGCAGGCCACGCGCCTCGATCAGGGGCGGTGCGGACGTCACGAAGACGCTCCTTCGACGGCGGGCGCTTCATCCGGCGCCCGCTCGAACGGCGCCACGCAAGCCGCATGGTGCGCGGGGCCGACCTCACGGAGCTGGGGCACGCGCGTGCACTGCGCACGCGCCAGCCGGCAGCGCGGCGCGAACGTGCAACCCTCGCCCATCTGCCCCACGGCGGGCACCGTGCCTTCGATGGTGCTCAGCCACTGCGCGCCAGCCGATATCTTGGGCCGCGAGGCCAGCAGCCCGCGGGTGTAGGGGTGCGCCGGTCGGTCGAAGATGTCCAGCGCCGATCCGGACTCGACGACGCGCCCGGCATACATCACGGCCACCCGGTCCGACATCTCGGCGATGACGCCCAGGTCGTGCGTGATGAGCAGCACCGCCATGCCGCTGTCGCGCTGCAGCTTGCGCACCAGGTCCAGGATCTGCGCCTGGATGGTCACGTCCAGCGCGGTGGTGGGTTCGTCGGCGATCAACAGCCGGGGCCGGCCGGCCAGCGCCATCGCGATCATCACGCGCTGGCGCATGCCACCGGAGAGCTCGTGCGGGTAGGCGTCGATCTGGCGCCGCGGGTCGGGCATCTCGACGCGCCCGAGCAATGCGATGCCCTCAGTGCGGGCTGCGTCGCCCTGCAGCCCCAGGTGCCAGCGCAGCACCTCGCCGATCTGCTGGCCCACGCGCATCACCGGGTTGAGCGAGGTCATCGGCTCCTGGAAGATC
>JANMZX010000326.1:0-1646 GCA_031383745.1 Rhodoferax sp.
AAAGGTCTCGTCACCCTTGGTCACCTTGGCCGTGCCACTGACGACGATCCAGTGTTCGGCCCGGTGGTGGTGCATCTGCAGCGACAAGGTACCGCCCGGCTTGACCACGATGCGCTTGACCTGGAACCGCGCGCCGGCGTCCACGCTGTCGTACCAGCCCCAGGGCCGGTGCACCTTGCGGTGGATGTGGCCCTCGGGGCGCTTGTTCTGCTTCAGCGTGTCGACGATCTTTTTCACGTCCTGCGTCTTGTCCTTGTGCGCCACCAGGATCGCGTCTGGGGTGACCACCACCACCAGGTCGTTGACGCCCACGCAGGTCAGCAGCCGGTCGTCGGACAGGGCCAGTGTGTCGCGGCAGTCGTGCAGGATCACATCGCCCTGCGCCACATTGCCGGCATCGTCCTTGGGCAGAACCTGCCACAACGCATCCCACGCGCCCACATCAGACCATCCCGCCTGCAACGGGATAACCACCCCGATTGGCAGGTTGCCATCCGTAGCGCGCGCGGAACCGGTGATGCGCTCCATCACGGCGTAGTCGATTGAGTCGCTGGGACAAGCGGCAAAACTGTCCTTGCCAACCCGCACGAACTCGCCGTCCCGAGCGCCCTGCGCCCAGGCCGCCGCACAGGCGGCCATGATGTCAGGCCGGCAGGCGTTGATCGCCGCCAGCCACACCGAGGCCCGCATCATGAAAATGCCGCTGTTCCACAGGTACGAACCCTGTGCCAGGTAGGACTGCGCCGTGGGCAGGTCGGGTTTCTCGACGAACCGCGCAATCCGACGCGCCACCGTGTCCTGGTCGTCCAGTGCCTCGCCGGCCTGGATGTAACCGTAGCCGGTCTCAGGCGCGTCAGGGGTGATGCCGAAGGTCACCACCCTGCCAGCGCTGGCAAGTTCCGCGCCCTGGCGCACCACCTCGCGAAACGCGGCGCCGTCAGTGATGACATGGTCGGCCGGCATCACCAGCAGCACCGGGTCGGCGCCATCCAGCGATGCGGCCAAGGCCGCCAGCGTGAGGGCGGGTGCGGTATTGCGGCCAACAGGTTCCAGGACCATCGTGCCAGGCTTGCCCATCAGTCGCAGCTGTTCCGCGATGACAAAGCGGTACTCCTCGTTGCACACCACCATCGGTGCCGCCAAATCGAACCCGACGATGCCCTCGGTGCGGCGCACCGTGGCCTGCAGCAGCGAATCGTCGCCAATCAGCGGCAGCAGTTGCTTGGGATACTTCTCGCGAGACAGGGGCCACAGGCGGGTACCGGAGCCACCGGACAGGACGACGGGTTGGATCATCATGGGGTGGTAGTTCTTGGGAAGTCGCGTGTCCAAAAAATGTTCAGCCGCGGGCATCGCCCCAACGCAGCACGGCGTTGTCGTCGCCCTGGTACAGGGTTTGCCCATGACGATCCACACAATACTGCGGTGACACGATCATTTCGTCAAATCGCATGCCGGCGCCGATACGGGTGTACTCGAACAGGATGCTGCGTGTCACCATGGCGCGGCTGCGCAGTGTGCAGCCATGGCCAATCCAGGCCGGCCCGATGTTGCGCACACCGTCCTCGATGCGAACACCCGAACCGATGTACACCGGCCCCTGTATCGTCACGTCGTCCCAGTCGATCGACGTGTTCAGCCCCACC
>JANMZX010000363.1:0-2278 GCA_031383745.1 Rhodoferax sp.
CGCGCGTTGCTGGCCAGGTGCGCCCGCCCTTCGGCGGTGTTCAGGTCGCAGCCTTCGCGGGCCGCGTCGACCAGGAAACGGCTCAGTGGCACGGCTTCGCTGATGCAGCGCGCGAACCCCTCCTGGCCAAAGGCACGGATGTAGCTGTCGGGGTCGTGTTCGGCCGGCAGGAACAGGAACTTGACGCTGCGCACGTCGGTGGCATAGGGCAGGGCGCCGTCGAGCGCCTTGCGCGCGGCGCGCCGGCCGGCGGCATCGCCGTCGAAGCTGAACACCACCGAGTCGGTGAAGCGAAACAGCTTTTGCACATGCTCCGGTGTGCAGGCGGTGCCGAGCGTGGCCACCGCGTTCGGAAACCCCAGCTGCGCCAGGGCCACCACGTCCATGTAACCTTCGGTGACCAGCACAAAACCCTGCTCGCGCAGCGCGGTGCGGGCCTCGAACAGGCCATACAACTCGCGCCCCTTGCTGAACACCGGGGTTTCAGGAGAGTTGAGGTACTTGGGCTTGTCGTCGCCCAGCACCCGCCCGCCAAAACCGATGCATTCGCCCTTGACGTTGCGGATCGGGAACATGATGCGGTCGCGGAAGCGGTCGTAGCGCTTGTCCTCGCCGCCGTCCTCGTCCTGCGTGTGGATCACCAGGCCGCTCTCGGCCAGCAGCGGATCGTCGTAGTCCGGGAACACGCTGGCCAGGCTGCGCCAGCCCTGCGGCGCGTAGCCCAGGCCGAACTGTCGCGCGATCTCGCCGCTCAGGCCACGGCCCTTGAGGTAGTCCACGGCCCGGGGCGCGTCCTTGAGGTGCCTGCGGTAGGCCTCGCCGGCCTTTTCGAGCACATCGGTCAACGTGTTCTGCTTCTGGCGCTGCTCGGCGGCGCGGGCGCGGTCCTGGGGCGACACATCCTCCTCGGGCACCTGCATGCCGTACTGCTGCGCCAGGTCCTTCACCGCCTCGATGAAGTTCATGCCGGCATGGTCCATCAGGAAACCGATGGCATTGCCGTTCTTGCCGCAGCCGAAGCAGTGGTAGAACTGCTTGCTGGGGCTGACGGTGAAGGAGGGGGACTTCTCGGCGTGGAACGGGCACAGGCCGGAAAAGTTGGCGCCGGCCTTCTTGAGCTGCACGTAGCGGCCGACGATATCCACCACGTCGGCGCGCGCCACGAGCTCTTGGATGAATGACTGGGGTATCGCCACGCCTATTATTGGGTCTTTGGAGGGTTCAAACCATGCGCAACATCTACGATCAGGATCTGCCACGCAACGCGGCCAACTTCACGGCCCTGTCGCCATTGTCTTTCATCGAGCGCGCCGCCGAGGTCTACCCGGACCGGCCGGCGGTGGTGCACGGTCCGCTGCGGCGCAGCTGGGGCGAGGTCTACACGCGCTGCCGCCAGCTCGCGAGTGCGCTGGCAGGGCAGGGTGTGGGCAAGGGCGACACCGTGGCGGTGATGCTGTCCAACACGCCGCCCATGGTCGAGGCCCACTTCGGCATCCCGATGAGCGGCGCGGTGCTGTGCGCGTTGAACACCCGGCTCGACGCGCCGACCATCGCCTTCATGCTCGACCACGGCGAGGCCAAGGTCGTGATCGTGGACCCGGAGTTCGCAGGGGTCATGCGTCGCGCGATCGCGCTGCGCACCTCCACGACACCCTTGATCGTGATCGATGTGGAGGATGCGCAGTTCGGTGCCGCGGAGCCGATCGGAACCGTCACCTACGACGCGTTCGTGGCGCAGGGCGACCCGCTGTTTTCCTGGAGCATGCCGGGCGACGAGTGGGACGCGATTTCGCTCAACTACACCAGCGGCACCACCGGCAACCCCAAGGGCGTCGTCTGCCACCACCGCGGCGCCGCGCTCAACGCGATTTCCAACATCCTCGAATGGGACATGCCCAAACACCCGGTGTACCTGTGGACGCTGCCGATGTTCCATGCCAACGGCTGGTGTTTCCTGTGGACGCTGGCGGCGCGTGCGGGCGTGAACGTGTGCCTGCGCAGGGTCGAGGCGCAGGCCATCTTCGCGGCGATGCGCGAACACGGGGTGACGCATTACTGTGGCGCCCCGATCGTGCAGGGCATGCTGGTCAATGCGCCGGATGCGATGAAGCAGGGTGTGGCCAAGGGCATCAAGACAATGGTGGCGGGCGCCGCACCGCCAGCCTCGATGATCGAGGGCATGGAGCAGATGGGTTTCGACCTGACGCACGTCTACGGCCTGACCGAGGTCTACGGGCCGGCCACCGTGTGTGCCAAACACGAGGCCTGGAACGGTCTC
>JANMZX010000366.1:0-16268 GCA_031383745.1 Rhodoferax sp.
GAGGTCATCCGGGGAGGTCTGCAGGCAATCCCGAAAGGGCAGATCGAAGCCGCCGCCACGCTGGGCCTGTCGTACTGGCAGACCCAGGTCAAGATCGTGCTGCCGCAGGCCCTGGCCATGGTGGTTCCCAGCATCATGAACAACTTCATCGGCCTGTTCAAGGACACCTCGCTGGTTACGATAGTGAGCCTGTATGAGTTGACAGGCGCGCTGTCACTGGCGCTGAACTCCGACGCCAACTGGCGACCGTTCAAGATCGAGGGCTACCTGTTCATCACGATGATCTACTTCGTGTTCTGCTTTTCCATGTCGCGCTACAGCATCTGGGTGGAAAAGCAGGTCAACCGCGGCAAAGCCCGTTGATGAGCCATGAATCTTTCTACTGCGCCGGCCAATCTGGTGTCTGCGGTGCTCGCCGTACGGGTGTACGGCTGCGCGCCTCGACGCCACCTTGACCGGCTCGCTACGAAATCTTCACGATCTCTGTCAAAAATATTCCAAATTGAGGCGCACCACCATGGCTGAACCCATCATCAAATTCGACAAGCTCAACAAGTGGTATGGCAACAACTTCCACGTGCTGCGCGACATCGACCTCAACGTCGCGCCGGGCGAACGCATCGTCATCTGCGGCCCTTCGGGCTCGGGCAAGTCGACGCTGATCCGCTGCATCAACCGCCTGGAGGAGCACCAGCAGGGGCATCTCTTCGTGGACGGCATCGAACTGACCGACGACGTGAAGGCCATCGACGAGACCCGCAAGAAGGTCGGCATGGTGTTCCAGCAGTTCAACCTGTTCCCACATCTGACGGTGCTGGAAAACCTCACGCTGTCCCCCATGTGGGTGGGCAAGCTGCCCAAGAAGGAGGCCGAGGAAAAGGCCATGGCGCAGCTCAAGCGGGTGCGTATCGCGGAGCAGGCCGGCAAGTACCCGCTGCAGCTCTCCGGCGGGCAGCAGCAGCGCGTGGCGATCGCGCGCGCGCTGTGCCTCACGCCCAAGATCATGCTGTTCGACGAGCCCACCTCGGCGCTCGACCCGGAGATGATCAAGGAGGTGCTCGACGTGATGGTCGAGATGGCCAGCCAGGGCATCACCATGTTGTGCGTGACGCACGAGATGGGTTTTGCCAAGGCCGTGGCCGACCGCGTGATCTTCATGGACCAGGGCCAGATCGTCGAGCAGAACAACCCGCACGACTTCTTCAACAACCCGCAGAACGAGCGCAGCAAGGACTTCCTGTCGAAGATCCTCGGGCACTGAGGCCAACGCTTGAAAACACGGCTGAAACTGCTGGCCGCCATCCGGCTGGCCCTGCCGGCCCTGCAGGCGCTGGCCCTGCCGGCGCTGGCGCTGGCAACGGCGGCATCAGCCACCTGGTGTCGGAGATGTTCAAGACCACCACCGGCCTTTTCATGGTTCACATACCCTACCGCGGCAGCGCACCCGCGTTCACCGACCTGATGGCCGGCCAGGTGGGCGCGCGGCTCGACTGACATCCGCCTGGCGCACCGTGCGGGTCGCCGTCGGGCTCCGCACCGCCTTGGACTGCCCTTCCCCACGCATGCCGCCTCTGCTGTACCTGCTGGCCAGTGGCAACCTGGTGATTGGCACCAGTGCATTCCTGCTCACGGGAGTGCTGCAGCCTGTGGCCACGTCGCTGGGCACCAGCGTCGCCGCCGTCGGTCAGACGATGACCGCCTACGCACTGGCCACCGCGCTGCTGGCGCCGCCGCTGCTGGTGGCCACCGCAGGCTGGTCGCGCAGGACCACGCTGCAGGTGGCCTTGGCACTGTTCGCCTGTGGCATGCTGGTCTGCGGGCTGGCCGACAGCCTGCCCGCGTTGCTGGCCGGCCGGGTGCTGATGGGCGCCGGGGCGGTGTTCACCCCGATTTCCGCCAGCATCGCGGTGGCGGTCGTGGCGCCGGAGCGCCAGGGCAAGGCCCTGTCGCTGACCTTCCTGGGCATGAGCATGAGTTATGTCGTCGGCCTGCCACTGGGGGCCTGGCTCGGGCTGCGGTTTGGCTGGCGGGTGCCGGTGCTCGGCCTGGCAGCTGTCAGCGCGCTGATGATCGTGCTGGTGGGCGCCTGGATTCCGTCGACCATCCGTCCACCGGGTGCGAGCTTCCGTGGCCTCGGCGCGCTGCTGCGCCAGGCCGAGGTGTTCCGGACGCTGGCGCTGACCCTGTGCTACTTCTGCGCCATCTTCACCGTGTTTTCGTACACCGCGCCGGTGCTGCAGGCCCTGTCCCCAATGACACCCGAAACGCTGTCGCTGACGCTGATGGTGTTCGGTCTCGCGGGTGTCACCGGCACCCTCACCGGCGGCTGGGCCAGCGACCACTTCGGGCCGATCCGCACCCTGCGCGTCCAACTGGCGACGCTGGCCGCCATGATGCTGCTGGTGCCGTTCACCCAGGGACACTACCTGCCGATGGTGGCGGTGTTCTTTGCCTGGGGCGTCGCCGGATTCGGCATGATGTCGCCGACACAGGCCCGGCTCGCGACCGCCGCGCCGGCCCAGGCCCCCCTCCTCTTCAGCCTCAACACATCGATGTTGTACGTGGGTACCGCGCTGGGCGCGGCCGTAGGCGGTGTTTCCGGTGCGCTGTTCGGTTTTGCGACGCTATCCTGGGTCGGCGCCGGGTTTGCGCTGGTGGGCGGCATCAGCCTGTGCCGCGCCAGGCGCTGACAGGTGGTCGGCAATCCATGATGCTGGTCAATTTTCGGGGCCAGGCAGATGGTCGGCAGGTGGCGAATCTGCTAATCTCGCCGCATCGACATCAACCATCCAGGAGGGCTATCCATGTCTGAATCACTCGCATCCAACGTCAGCGACCAGCAACAACTCGTCAGCGACATGAAGTCGGCCATCGCCGACGCCGAAGACATGCTGCATGCCACGGCCGATCAGGCTGGCGACAAGATTGCGGGCCTGCGCGCCCGCATCCAGGAGCGGCTACACGGCGCCCGTGTTCGGCTGGCCGACGCCGAGGCCGCGCTGCTGGCCAAGACCCGCGCCGCGGCGCGCGCCACCGACGCCTACGTGCACGAGTCTCCGTGGACGGCCGTCGGGATCGCGGCCGGCGTCGGCCTGCTGGTCGGGCTGGTCCTTGGCCGTCGCTGATCACCGTCCACGCAGCGGCGCGATGCGGTGCGCGGCATCGGCATCGCACCGCCAGCCGGGCGTACACCGGGGCGCGTGGCGCCGCGCGAAGGCGGTGCGGTGAGCACCCGTGTGGGCGGGCGCGAAGGGCTCTTCGCGTCGATCACAGGCGTTGCCGCCAGCCTGCTCGCCATCGGGCAGACGCGCCTGGAACTGCTCGGCAACGAGATCGAGACGCAGAAGCTGCACGCACTGCGCATCCTGCTTCTGGCGCAAGCACTGCTCTTCTTCGCCGGTGTCGGCGTGTTGTTGTTCGTGGTGCTGCTCGCGCTGCTGGCCTGGGACTTGCGCCTGTGGGTGGTCGGCGGGTTCGCCGCCCTGTTCCTGCTGGTCGCAGTGGGGTTCTACCGTGCATTGATGCGGGTGGTCGACGCACCCGAACCCGCGTTTGCGGCCACTCTGTCGGAACTGCAGCGCGACATCGCCAACCTCAAGGCGGCCACTGGCCATGCAGTCACGCCTGATTGAGTTGCACCAGCAACGCGGCCGCCTGCTGGAGCGCATCGCGCACCAGCGCAGCGCGCTCGCGCTGCAGGTCGAGCCGCTGTTGGCGCCGCTGGCCTTGCCCGGCCGGCTGGCCGGCATGCTGGACGACGCTCGCCGGTTCGTGCGCGACCATCCCTATCTGGTCGGCACCGTGATCGTCGCCGTCGTGGTGTTCAAGCCGCGCCTGGTGTTGCGCTGGGCCCGCCGTGGCCTGCTGGCCTGGCGCACCTGGCGCAGCATGAGCGCCCTGGTTCCGGCGTTCGTGACCGACCTGCTGCGCAGCCAGCCGCGCTGAGCCGCCGGCAGACCGCGTTTCAGGCCGGGAACTCCACCGCATGGCTTCCAACGGCGCCGACCCGAAGCGGCAGCGGTCAGGCGACGATCCAGCCTCGCCCGAGATGGCCGACGCGGTGATGGCCAAACAGGTGCGCATGGTGTTTGGCCGCATTCCCCTGAGTGCCTCGATGACGATCGGCGTGGTGCTGTCCTTCAGCCTGCTGCTCGATCCATTTTTCGAGGCACGCCAGGTGCTGCTGTGGCAACTCCTGCTGGCCGCAATTTCCGCCGGGCGCTACGGCCTGTGGCACGCCTACCGGCGCAGCCATGCCACCGGCGCCGCGCTTATCGTGTGGGACCGCTGGTTTGCCGCCGGGTGCCTGCTGGCGGGAGCAGGATGGGGTCTCGGGGCGGTGGTGCTGATGCCGGCGGCAGGGCACCCGGGCTCGCTGCTTCTGGTCGCGATCGTGCTGGGCACGGGCTCGATCTCCACGCTCAACCTGACGCCCCGACTCGCGTCCTACGTGGCATTTTTATCGATGATGCTGCTGCCCTGCGCCCTGGCGCTGTGGCGCACCGGTGGCGAGATCGAGGCTGCTGTGGCTTTTGTGATGGTGGCAGTGTTTTTCCTGCTGGTCCTCGCCGGACGGTCCTTGAACCGCAGCGTGCGCAAGTCGATCGAATCCGAAATCAAGCTCTCGCGCTCCTTTGCATTGATCGACACGGAACGCCAGCGGGCGCAGGCCGCCTCGCTGGCCAAGACCCGCTTCCTGGCCAACATGAGCCACGAACTGCGCACACCGCTCAACGCGGTGATCGGCGCGGCGCAGCTGCTCAAGGCTGGCGCCGGCCAACCGGAATCCCAGGCGCAGATGGTCGACGCGATCCAGCAAAGCGGCACCAACCTGCTCGGCCTGATCGAGAGCATCCTGGACCTGTCGCGCATCGAGGCCGGTGAACTGCAGCTGGTGCAGGAGGACTTCCAGCTGGCCGACTGCGTGCAGGCGGCGCTGGCAACGGCACGGCTGGCAGCCGATGCCAAGGGCTTGTCCCTGCAATGCGTGGTCCAGCCGGACGTGCCGCTGTGGCGCCGCGGCGACCCGAACCGCCTGCGCCAGGTGCTGCTCAATCTGCTGGGCAATGCGGTCAAGTTCACGCCCAGCGGTGCGGTCAGTGTGCAGGTCAGCCGTGGCGCACAGCCGGACGACCTGCTCATCCGCCTGAGCGACACCGGGGTGGGCATCGGCGCGGCCTCGCTACCGCACATCTTCGAGCCCTTTCGCCAGGCCGACGACGGCGCGGACCGCCGCTTCGGAGGCAGTGGCCTGGGCCTGTCGATCGTGCACCAGCTGGTCCAGGCCATGAACGGGCGCATCGACGTGCACAGTGAACTGGGCCAGGGCACGCGGTTCGACATCGCCCTGCGCCTGGCGCTGGCCGCACCGCTGCCGCCGCCAGCCGCGCCCGTCCCGCAGCAGCCATCGGCCACGACCCGCGGCGCAGGGTCTGCGCAGGTACACGTGCTGGTGGTGGAGGATGACCTGCTGAACCAGACCATCGTGTGCCGGCTGCTCGGGCATGCTGGCTACACCAGCACGGCCGCCAGCAACGGCGAACAAGCGCTCGCCCTGCTGGGGGCCCAGGCGTTCGACCTGGTCCTCATGGATTGGCAGATGCCCGACATGGACGGGCTGGAAGTGACGCGCCGCATCCGAGCCGGTCATGCCGGCGCGGTCGCGCAAGGCCTGCCCATCATCGCGCTCACGGCCAACGCCTTTGCCGAAGACCGGGCCAGCTGTCTGGCAGCCGGCATGAACGACTTTCTGACCAAGCCGGTGCTGGCCGACCGCCTGATCGACGCGGTGCGGCGCTGGAGCCAAGCCGACCCGCGCGACCTGCCCGCCTGACAGCGCGCCCGCCGGCGTGGCTGCAGCACCCCATCACACGGCCCCGGTCAGCGCGGTGCACCACCGCGCAATCGCGCCACGTCGAGTTCCGTGACCTCCCCGGCCCGGTTGCCCCAGGCGCTGCGGATATGGGTGAGCACCGCGGCCACCTCGCTGTCGGTCAGCACGATCTGGAACGGCGGCATGCCGAACGGGCGCGGGTTGCCGGCGGTGGCCGGCGCGAAACCGCCGCGCAACACCACCTGGACCAGGTTGGCGGCGTTCGTCATGCGCACCGCGCGATTGCCCGCCAGCGCGGGATAGGCCCCGGCGACACCCACGCCGTTCTCGCCGTGGCAGTCCGCGCAATGCCGGCCATACAGCCGGGTACCGGCCTCGGAGCTGCGCGCCGGTGCCTTGCCTTCCTCGGTCACGCGATATGCCGCAACCGGCAGGGCCTGCAGGTAGGCCGTCATGGCCAGCAGGTCCTCGCGTGCCAGGTGCTGGGTACTGTGCAACACCACTTCGGCCATCGGCCCCAGGGCCGATCCCCGCGGCGACACACCGGTCTGCAGCAGCTGCAGCACCTCGACAGCGTTCCAGTCGGCCACACCGGCTTCATTCACCCGCAGCAGGGATGGCGCATACCAGCCCTGCATCGGGATCTGTCCGCCCTCCAGATCGAGCGCGTCGCCGCTGGCGCCCAGCGCGTTGCGGCTGGCGTGGCAGGCGTTGCAGTGGCCCAGGCCGCGCACCAGGTAGGCGCCGCGGTTCCAGGACGCACTCCGGCCTGGCTGGGGCTCGAACGTGCCGGGACGGAAGTACAACGCGCGCCAGATCGCGAGCGCCCACTGGCTGCCATACGGCCAGCGCAGCGCATGCGGCGGATTGGGTTGCGCCACGGCCGGCAGGCTCCTCAGGTAGGCGAACAACGCGTCGGAGTCTTCGCGCGTGACCTGGGTGAAACTCGTGTAGGGAAACGCCGGCAGCAGCAGGCGGCCGTCCCGCGAACGGCCATGGTGCATCGCGCGCCAGAAATCCGCGGCCGACCAGTGGCCCAGCCCGGTCGCGCCGTCGGGTGTGAGGTTGCTGGTGAACACCGTGCCGAACGGCGTGGCGATCGGGCGGCCACCGGCGTAGGGATCGCCGCCGCGCCGGGTGTGGCAGGCCATGCAGTTGCCGGCGCGCGCCAGGTAGGCACCCTGGGCCAGCTGCTGCGGGCTCGCGGCGGCCTGTGCCGATCCCGCCGACAGGTCTGCCGGATCGCGTACGCCCAGCGCCCACACCAGCAGCACGGCGCAACACAGGACGCCTGCGACGGCGATACATGCGAGAGCCCAGCGCTTCATGGCGCGGCCGCCCCGAGTTCCGGCGCGCTGCCGCAGGAAAACGCGCCCAGGCTGGCTGGGCGTACGGCAGGCGCAGGCACAGGCCGGGCGTCGGCCGGCACCAACTGCGCGGCCAGCCAGCCGGTGATCGCCGAGATGTCGTCATCGCTCAGCCGGCGCACCACCTGTGCCATGCAGTCGGGTGCATGGGCCCGGCGCTGGCCGGTCTTCCACGCCCCCAGCTGGCTGTTGAGGTAGTCGCGCGGCAGACCGAGCAGCCCTGGCACATGCGGCAGCATGCCCGTCAGCCGGCGGCCGTGACAGGCCACGCAGGCGGGCAGCTGCTGCGCGGCGTCCCCCTGGCGCACCAGCGCCTCGCCGCGCAGCAGCTCGGCCCGGCCGGTCTGCGCCGGCAGCGGTGCCGCGTAGGGCAGTTCCAGCGCGGCGAAGTGGTTCGCGATCTCCTGCAAGTAGGTGTCGGACAACGGGTCGACCATGGCCACCATCAGCCCGTAATGACGCCGGCCGTCACGGAAGTTGCGCAGCTGGTTGAGCAGGTAGCCAGCAGGTTTGCCGGCGATGCGCGGGTAGTACCCGTCGGGCGCGGCCCGCCCCTCCTTGCCGTGGCAGGTGGCACACGGCAGCATTCGCTGCGCGATCGAATCCTCGAACCTGGCGCCAGCCCGGGCCGGCAGCCCGGCGCCGAGCCAACCCAGCACCACCCAGGCAAGCAGCGCCAGCCAGCGCCCTGGCCGGGAGCTACTTGCGCGCCGCACGCTTTTCCGCTGACCCTTTCGACGCTGCCCTGCCCATGCCCTCGGACAGGCCCAGCAACACCCCGCTGACCAGCGAGGCATAACTCTCCATCATCGCCTGCGCGGCCCGCACGCTGGCAGCCCGACCCTTGTGCATGGCGGTGTGCGACTGTTCCAGCAGTTGCCCGACCACCTGGGCGGCCTGCGCGCCGGTGGCGGTGCCGTGCTGCTTCATGTGGTCCAGCACGTGCTGCCACGGTGCCTGCAGCGGTGCGGCGGCCACCTCGACCGCCTTGCCCACCGCCGTGATGAACACCTCCTCCATCCGCGCCAGGTTGGCCAGTGCGCTTTTCATGTTGTCGTCCTGCGGGCCGACTCCGAGGTCCATGAACTGCTGCAGCGCGGTGCGGTTGGCTTCGACAGCCTTGATCAGGGCCGCGTCCATGCCCGCAACGGCCCGGGTCAGCAGGGCCTCGACGTCGTCCTGTGAACCCGGGTTCAGCGCGGCCCCGCCAGAACTGGCCAGGGTCGCGGACTTGAGCACACGGCGCATGTTCTCCAGTGTCAGTTCGCGGCCCTGCAGGGCCTTGAGCGTGGCTTCGAAAACCGCCTTGCGGACCATCTCGCCCTGGCGGCTGCCGGCGTGCGAGATCAGTGTGATGAGGGCATCCTGGTCGATTCCGGCCTTGATCATGCGACTCTCCTTCAAGCTGCGCAACGCCGGCAAGCGCGCCGGCCAGCCTGATTATGCGGGTGGCGCGGCCGTCAGATGGTGCGTGGCGTCAAGCGTGCCTCGCGGATCGGCAGATGCACCAGCGCGGCCCCGACCGCCAGCAGGATGTCGATGATCCAGACCAGGTCGTAGTTGCCGGTGGCCTCGAACACGCGCCCGCCCAGCCACGCCCCCAGGAAGCCACCGACCTGGTGCGTCAGCATGACGATGCCGAACAGCGTGGCCATGTTCGCAGGCCCGAAGAACTTGACCACCAACCCGGCGGTGGGCGGCACCGTCGAGAGGAACGTCAGGCCCATCACCCCGGCAAATACCAGCACCACCGGCCCGGTCTTGGGCGCCAGCAAAAACACCAGCACCGCCAGCGCGCGCACGGCATAAATCAGCGACAGCAGGGATTTCATGCGCCAGCGCCCCACCGCCCAGCCGATGCCCAGGCTGCCAACGATGTTGAACAGGCCCAGCATCGCCAGCGACCAGGCGCCGTATTGCACCGGCAAGCCGCACCAGGCGATCACGCCGGGCAGGTGGGTGGCGAGAAACGCCACGTGGAAACCGCACACGAAGAAACCCGCCGCCAGCAGCCGGAAACTCGGGTCTGCCAGCGCCACGCGAATCGCCTCGCGCGTGCCGACGCGCGCCTGTCCGGCCGGTGCCGCCTGCAGGGCGTTGCCGCGCAGCAGCCATGCCGCCGGAAGCGCCAGCAGCACCAGCAGCGCCAGCACCTGCATCGCGTTGATCCAGCCGTAGGCCACCAGCAGCGCACCGGCCACGGGCGCCATCACGAACTGCCCGATCGAGCCGCCCGCGTTGACCACCCCGGTGGCCAGGCCGCGCCGTTCCACGGGTATCAGCCGCGTGGTGGCAGCCATCAGCACGGCCGGGCCGGCCATGCCGGCACCCCCCGCGGACAACACACCGATGGCCAGCACCAGCCCCGCGGTGCTGGTCATCCACGGCGTGATGAAGGTCCCCAGCGCCACCAGCGCGATGCCCACCAGCAATACCCGCCCGGCTCCGACCCGGTCGGCCATCGCGCCGGCGAAGGGCTGCGTCAGGCCCCACCACAACTGTCCGAACGCAAACGCCAGGCTGATGCTGCCCAGCCCCAGACCGGTGGCGGTGTTGAGCGGGCTCAGGAACAAGGCCATGGTCTGGCGCGTTCCCATGGTCAGCGCAAAGGTGCCGGCCGCCGCCAGCAATACCAGCCAGACCGCGTAGTGGCGCGGTGCGCCGTCAGTTTGCGTGTCACGCATGGGAGCCCCTTCCTGATGGCACCAGGGCGGCGCCAGACAATTTGTCCATGCACTGGTCTATCAGGCCATGCAGTGCGGCCACACGCGCCGGGTCCAGCAACTGGTTGAGTCCGGTCTGGGCGGTTTTCCAGCGCCGCTGCGCCTCGCTGCGCTTGTCGCGACCAGCCTGTGTGCTGGTCACGCTGCGGCTACGCGCGTCCGCCCCGGCACCCAGTTGCACCCAGCCGGCCTGGACCAGCGGCTGCAGGTTGCGTGTCATGGTGGACGGCTGCATCTTCATCACCTGTGCCAGCGCGCCGGGGCTCAAGGGTTCGAGCCTGACGATGTGCGACAGCAGCGAATACTGCGTGGTCTTGAGGCCGGCCTTGGCCAGCTCCGCGTCGTAATGCTGGTCGAGGCGGCGCATCAGCTGGCGCAAGCGCAGGTTGGTGCAACCACGCGGCGATGGTGTGTCTGGTGGTGGGTCGGTGGTCATGTACATTTTTGATTGTAGCTACAATCTTTGTAGTTGCAACCATCAGCCACCCATCCCATGCCACACTCCCATCCCGCGGCCGCGGCCGCCAACCACATCGACGCCTGGCTGGCGCAGGAGGACGCGGTGCGCGCCGCCATGCTGGCGGGCGCCGCCCGGCCAGCGGCATCCAGGGCCCCGCACAGGAGTGGGCTGGAAACCATGCAGGCCCTGCTGCGCGGCGAACTGCCGCCGGCACCGATCGCACTCACCCTGGATTTCCTGCTGGTCGAGATCGGCCCGGGTACGGCCGTGTTCCAGGGCACGCCCAGGGCCTCGCACTACAACCCGCTGGGCAGCGTGCACGGCGGCTGGTTCGCCACCCTGCTCGACTCCGCGCTGGGTTGTGCCGTGCACACGATGATGCCGCCGGGGCGCGGCTACACCACGGCGGAACTGCACATGAACCTGGTGCGCGCCATCACCACCCGGGTGCAACGGGTGCGCGCCGAAGGCCGGGTGATCCATTGCGGGCGCCAGCTGGCCACCGCCGAGGCGCGCCTGGTCGGACCGGACGGCACCCTGTATGCCCACGGCAGCACCACCTGCCTGGTGTTCGACATGCCCAAGACAGCGCCGACCTGACTTTTCGGGCATCATGGGCCAATAGTCGTAACCAGGCGGAGGGCATGATGCGCAGACTGTTTCGGGTACTCGTACTGTGGTGCGCGGTGTTCGGCACCGGGTTCGCGGTGGCGGCCGGGCCCGCTGTCACCGGCACCCAGACGAAGCAGGTGCAACTGGTGGTGCGCGCGCAACTCGACGCCTTTGCCGGCGACGACGCACAGCGCGCGTTTTCCTTCGCCGCGGCCAGCATCCAGCAGATGTTCGGCACGCCCGACCAGTTCATGGAGATGGTCCGCTCCAGCTATCCCGTGGTGTACCGCCCCGCGTCCGTGACCTTCCTCACGCCCAAGGCGGACGGCAAGACCATCGTGCAGCCGGTACACATGACCGACGGCCAGGGTGTCGCCTGGCTGGCGGTGTACCGGGTGCAGCAGCAGAAGGACAGGTCCTGGCGCATCGCCGGCTGCGTGCTGGTGGCCAACAGCGCGCAATCCATCTAGCGCATCGGCGGCGCCACCGGCGTCCTGTGGCGCCGCGCCGCGGCTGGCAGGCGGTGGCCCCCCGGCAATCCTACCTAGGCCCGCTCAGCAGCGCAGCCACTGGCGCGCGCGCTTGCGTGGGCCTACGCTTCAGTCGTGTTGTCCACCCGAACCACCGACGCCATGAACCCCCACCTGTTGACGCGCCACGAGCCGGGCCTGGCGCACCTGGACGGCCTGGCGCTTCAGGCGCTGCAGTCCGTGGACGCTGCGGTGTCGATCGTCGACTTGCAGGCGGCCGACCAGCCGGTGGTGTTCGTCAATGACGCCTTCTGCCGCCTGACCGGTTACGCTGCGGACCAGGTGCTGGGGCGCAACTGCCGCTTCCTGCAACACCCCGACGTGGACCCTTCCGCAATAGCCCTGCTGCGCGAGGCTATCGGCGATCGTGTGGCGGTGCGCACCGTGCTGCGCAACCGGCGCCGGGACGGCAGCGCCTTCTGGAACGCGCTGCAACTGGTGCCCATCGGCGGTGACGGTGACACGGTCACGCACTACGTCGGGTTCCAGCAGGACCTGTCCGAGTGGGCGATTTCGGCGCACAGCGTGTTGTCGGTCGACGAACAGGGCCCCGGCGCGGCATGGTCACGCTTCGAACTGGCGGTGTCCGATGCATTGCGCGCCCAGGCCTCGACGCCCAGGTGCCATGCCATGCTCGTGCTGCGCCATGCGGGCGACACTGGCGAACGCCCCGCCCCACTGTCCCTTGCGCAACGTGTCAGCAGCTGCGCCCGGTTGCGTCCGCTTCTGGCATCGGGCGCCTCGCTGCATTTCCCGACCGCCGGCGGCCTGGCGTTGCTCGTCCCCCTGTCGGACGATCAGAGTGCCGGTACGCTGGCAAGCCATGTGCTGGGCCTGTTGCAGCCGGAGTGGCCGTGTCTGGCGGGCGTTGCCGAACTTCCAACGGACGGCGGCGACGCCCGGACCCTGTTGACGGTGGCCACCGCAGCCAGCCTGCGCGCGGCCGCGGGCGTGGGCGATGGCCTGTGTTTTGCCGACGCCACGCGCGACGCCCGCGACCACCGCGCGCGCCAGCTGTTCCACGACCTGGGCGGCGCGCTCGCGGCACAGCAGTTCCGGCTGGTGTTCCAGCCCATCGTCGAGCTGGCGACGGGGGAGCTGTCGGGCTTCGAGGCCCTGCTGCGCTGGCGCCACCCGGCGCTGGGTGAGGTCATGCCCGGAGAATTCATCGCGCAGCTGGAGCACCGGCTCGAGATCTGCATGGTCACACGCTGGATCCTGCAGGAGGCGCTGGCCCACCTGGTGCGCTGGGACACGCTGCTGGACCGCCCGCTGCGCGTGTCGGTCAATGTGCCGGCCGAAGCGCTGCTGGACGACGACTTCGTGGCTTTCACCCTGGCCGAGCTGGCGCGCCACCACCTGAGCCCGCGCCAGCTGGAGATGGAGCTGACCGAGCGCTCGCTGGCCAGCGCCGACGGCCCGGTGGTGGTGCGGCTGCGCGAACTGCGCAGCCACGGCGTGATGGTGGCGATCGACGACTTCGGCACCGGCTGGAGCAGCCTGGCCTACCTGGCGCGCCTGCCGGTGGATACGCTCAAGGTCGACATGCAGTTCACGCGCGGCGTCGTCCACAGCCAGGCCGACGCCGCTATCGCCCGCATGACGGTCGAACTCGCGCGCGGCCTGGGCCTGCGCTGCGTTGCCGAAGGCATCGAGAGCCCCGGACAGCGCCGCTTCTTCACCGATCTGCGCTGCCACGAAGCCCAGGGCTACCTGTTCGCACGGCCGCTGGAGGTCGCGGCAGTCGACGACATGCTGGCGCAGCCGGTCTGCTTTGGCGCGGACGACTGCACCCGCCCGGGCGCAATCGAACGCCAGCGCCACCTGCTGATCCTGGACGACGAGGAAAACGTGCTGCGCGCCCTGCGCCGCGCCCTGCGCCCGGCCGGCTTCCAGATCCACATCACCACCACGCCGCAAGAGGCGTTCGAGGTGCTGGCCCTGCACCCGGTGGGTGTGGTCATGGCCGACCAGCGCATGCCGCTGATGACCGGCAGCGAGTTCCTGCGCCGCGTCAAGGACCGTCATCCGCACACCAAGCGCATCGTGCTGTCGGGTTATACCGACCTGCAGACGATCACCGAGTCGATCAACCGCGGCGCGATCTACCAGTTCCTGACCAAACCCTGGAACGACGCCGAACTGCTGGCGCTGCTGGAAACCGCCTTCGTGGAATACGAACTCGGCGCCGAGAACCAGCGCCTGGACGGCGAGCTGCGGCAGGCCAATCGACGCCTGGCGGAGGCCTTCGCGGCGCAGGGCCAGCGCATGAGCCATGGCGAAACCGCGCTCGACGTGATGCACGCCGCCATCGGCTCGGTGGCGGTGCCGGTGCTCGGACTCGACCCGGCGGGCGACCTGGTGATGATCAATGCCGCGGCGGAACGCGTGTTCGCACCCGAACCACCGCTGCTTGGCGAGCCGATCGGCGCGCAGCTGGGTTTCGAGCTCGGCCAGGTCATGGGGGCGCCGCCGCGGCAGGTGCAACTGGGTGGCAGCAGCTACATCCTGCACAGCACGCCCATGCAGGTCGGCACCCGCGCCCTGGGGCTGGTGCTGACCTTGCTGGAGGTGGCGCCATGACCGCTGCCGTGGTGGTCACCGCGGTGCGCCGCCGGCTGCCACCGCTGTCGACCGTGGCCAACCAGATCATCCAGCAGGCCAGCGAGCCGGACCCGGACCTGGCCGCGCTGACGCGCCTGATCGAGCTCGACCCGGCGCTCACGGTGGCGGTGCTGCGGCTGGTCAACTCGCCGTTCTACGGCCTGGCCCGGCAGGTCGGCACGGTCAGCGCCGCCATCATGGTGCTCGGCATGGCCACCGTCCGGCGCGTGGCAATCGCCTCCGCCGTCTCCCAGCCGCTGCAGCAGCTGGGTCTCAGACGCAGCCTGGCGCACACCGTCTGGCGCAAGGCCATCGGCGGCGCGGTGCTCGCATCGCGGCTGCTGGACGGCCATGCGGACAGCCAACTGGCATTCACCTCCGGCGTGCTGCAGGACATGGGCCGGTTCGATCTGTACCTGCGCTCGCCCGACACCTACGCGACGCTGGAAGGCCTGGCCGGGCAGGACCTGTGCGCCGCTGAAGAGGCGGCCTTCGGCCAGCACCATGCCGCGGCCGGTGCGGAGCTGGCAGAGGCCTGGTCATTGCCGCTGGCGATCGTCGAGACCATCGCCCTGCACCATCGGCCCGGCGCACAGGCGCCCGAGGCGCCGGCCGCGCAGGCGGTCTGGCTGGCCAGCCTGATCGGTGACGGCCACCTGGGCCAGGCGGCGATGCCGCCGTTGCCGCACATCCAGGCCGACCTCGCGACGGCCCAGGTGGCGTCGCAGCGCGAGATCGAGGCCTTGTGCAAAGTGGTCGGTGTGTAAGGAAATGCCCATGAATGACAACCAGGACACTGCGCTGCTGATCGCGGAACTACACCATCTGAGCCTGCACGGCGGGGACGACGCCAGCGCGCTCGACCGCATGCTCGCACATGTCGTGCGGGGTTTCGGCGCAGTCAGCGGCTGTCTGGCGGTGCTGGACGAGGCCCACCCCGACCAGCTCGTCATCACCGCCGGCGTGGACCTGCCGCCCGGCGCCCTGGGCACACGCATTCCCCTGGGCAGCGGCGTCCTGGGCGCGGTGGCGGCGGACGGCCAGCCGCGCCTGCTTGCCGGTGCCCGACCGGGCGCCGTACGGCGCGACCTGGGCGTGCCGGCCTCGTCGATCTGCTGGCCGATGATGATCAAGTCGCGGCTGATCGGTGCGTTGTCGATCAACCGCACCGCCGGCACGCAGGCCTTTGCACAGGAAGACGTCGACCGCGGTGCCACCTTCGCCACCGTGCTGGCGCTGCTGGTAGACAACGCGGGCATGCGCAGCCAGCAGCAGCAGCGCATCGACCACCTGAGTACGCTCAATGCCGAGATGCTGGCCGTCAACCGCGAGCTCAAGGCCACACAGGCGCAGCTGCTGCAGTCGGAGAAGATGGCATCCATCGGGCAGCTGGCAGCCGGCGTAGCGCACGAGATCAACAACCCGATCGGTTACGTCTACGCCAACTTCAACACCTTGGCGGGTTACGTCACCGAGCTGCTCGCCGCCGCCAAGGGCAGCGCCTCGCGCCCGCTCGACCTGGAATACCTGTCTGAAGACCTTCCCGATCTGCTGCGCGAGACCCGCGAAGGCCTGGACCGCGTGACCAAGATCGTGCGCGACCTGAAGGACTTTTCGCGCGTCGACAACGGCGACTGCTGGGAATCGGCGGACCTGGTGGCCGGGCTGGAGAGCACGCTCAACATCGTGCAGAACGAGGTCAAGTACAAGGCCACCATCGCGCGCGAGCTGGTCCCGCTGCCGGACGTCTGCTGCCGGCCGTCCGAGATCAACCAGGTGTTCATGAACCTGCTGGTGAATGCCGCGCAGGCGATTCCCGGGCGCGGCGTCATCCGCCTGTCCTCGGGTTTTGACGACGAGGCGGTATGGCTCGAAGTGTCGGACACCGGCAAAGGCATGACACCGGAGGTGCGCAAGCGCATTTTCGAACCCTTCTACACCACCAAGCCGGTCGGCCAGGGCACCGGTCTGGGCCTGTCCCTGTCCTATTCCATCGTGCAGAAGCACCACGGCAGCATCGACGTACAAAGCGAACCCGATCGCGGCACCACCTTTCGCATCACGCTGCCCCGGTGTCAGCCGGAGGCTGTCGGCGCCATGCAGCGCCAGGAAGCCGCTCATGTCTGACACCGCATGTGC
>JANMZX010000382.1:0-8987 GCA_031383745.1 Rhodoferax sp.
GGCCACGGCAAGAAGGCCGCGCGCCACATCGACGCCTGGCTGCGCGGCACGCGCCATGAGCCGGCGCCCAAACACGAAGTCGCCAGTTTCGACAAGCTCAACCCCTGGTACTACAGCGACGCCCCCAAGACACTGCAACCAGTGCTCGATCTCGCGCGGCGCACATCGAGTTTCGACGAGGTACAGGGCGGGCTGGACGAGTCCAATGCGCTGTTCGAGGCACGCCGATGCCTGTCCTGCGGCAACTGCTTCGAATGCGACAACTGCTACGGTGTGTGTCCCGACAACGCAGTCATCAAGCACGGACCGGGGCGGGGTTTCGACTTCAACTACGACTACTGCAAGGGTTGTGGCATGTGCGTGGCCGAATGCCCCTGCGGCGCGATCCGCATGGAGCCCGAATCGATCTGACCATCCGTCCGGCGCGCGGCCAGCGGGCCCGCGGTCATGTGACCGGCACCGGGCCTCACTTGCGCGACGACACGACGATGCCGCCGACAATCAACGCGAATGCGAGTGCGTGGTAGGCCTGCGGCGTTTCGCCGGTGAAAGCTGCCGACATCAGGGCCGCGAACAGCGGCGTGAGGTTCGAGAAAAACCCCGCCACCGCCGGCCCGGCGCGCTGGATGCCGATGTTCCAGCAGCGGTAGGCCACCACCGACGGCCCCACCGCCACGTAGACCAGCGCCGCCGCCAGCGGCCATCCCCAGAACACACGGGCATCGGTCAGCAGCCATTCAGACCCCGAGAACAGCCCCGACCAGCCCAGGCCGAAGGCCACTTGCGCCAGCACGAAGGCGGCCCAGTCGTTGCGGATGGCGTCCGGCTCCAGGCGCTGCGACAGCAGCCAGCTGTAGACGGCCCACAAGGCGGTGGCCAGCAACACGAACATGTCTCCGGGCACCAGGCGCAGCTGCAGCAGCTGCGCCCACTCGCCGCGCGCCAGCACCACACAGACACCGGACATCGACAACACCGCGCCGAGCATCTGCACCCGCGACACCCTGGCCCGGAACATCAGCGCGCCCACGGCCAGCATCCACAAGGGGGAACTCGACGCGACCAGCGTCACGTTGAGTGGCGTGGAGGTCTGCAGCGCCAGGTACTGCAGGCTGTTGTAGCAGCCCATGCCCAGCAGGCCCAGCAGCGCGAAGCGCCGCCAATGCGTCCACATCCCGCTGCCGCGGCGCAGCACCCAGCCCGCCAGCGGCAGCAGGATCAGGAATGCCAGCACCCAGCGCAGAAAGTTCAGCGTCAAGGGCGGAATCAGCGTGTGCACCAGGCGGCCGACAACGGCGTTGCCGGCCCACATCAGGGGCGCCACCGCCAGCAACAGCGCGGTCTGCAGGTTGAGCTTCTGCGTCATGCCGGATCGTCCGCTGCGAGGGCCAGCCGGGAGGCGCGCCGGCGCCGCCACGCCTTCTCGACTTCGACCGCCAGGCCTACCACCAGGGCGGCACCTATGCAGATCCCCAGTTCGGACGGGCTCAGCGGCTCGGTCTTGAAGATCGGGTTCAGGGCCGGCACATAGATCAAGGCCATCTGCAGCAGGAAGGTCAACAGCACCGCGCCGACCAGGGGGCGGTTGGAAAACAGGCCGATGCGCCACAACGCATCGGTTTCCGACCGGATCGCCATCACATGCGCCATTTGCGACAACGTGAGCACCGTGAACACCATGGTCTGCCAGTGGGCATGCCCGCTGGCGATGGCCCAGGCCTGCACACCCAGGCACAAGCCGCCGATCAGCAGGCCGAAACCCAGGATGTGTTGCCACATGCCGTGGGCAAACAGGCTCTCGCCGGGGGCCCGCGGGGGCCGCTGCATGATGCCGCGCTCGGACTGCTCCGCCGCCAGCGCCAGCCCGGGCAGGCCATCGGTCACCAGATTGACCCACAGGATGTGGATCGGCAGCAGGGGAATCGGCAGCAGAAGCATCGGGGCCAGGAACAGCGTCCAGATTTCACCGGAGTTGCCGGTCATCGCGTAGCGCACGAACTTGCGGATGTTGTCGTAGATGCGCCGGCCTTCCCGAACCGCCGCCACGATGGTCGCAAAATTGTCGTCCAGCAGCACCAGACTGGCAGACTCGCGTGCCACATCGGTTCCGCCCTGCCCCATGGCCACGCCGATATCGGCGCGCTTGAGCGCCGGGGCATCGTTGACGCCGTCGCCGGTCATCGCGACATACTGGCCGAGCGACTGCAGCGCCTCGACAATCCGGATCTTCTGCGCCGGGTCGACGCGCGCGTACACCTGCACCTGGGCCACCCGTTCGCGCAGAGCGGCATCGTCCAGGCGGGTCAGGTCCTGACCGGTGAGCACCGGCGCAGCGTCGCTCGTGACGATACCGAGCCGGCGCGCGATGGCCCGCGCGGTGGCCGGGTGGTCGCCGGTGATCATCACCGGCGTGATGCCGGCCGCCAGGCACTCCGCCACCGCCTGGGCCGCCTCGGGCCGTGGCGGGTCGATGAGCGCGATCAGACCCAGCAGTTGCAGCTGGCTCTCGACGCCTTCGGACGCGTCCGCCGCGGGCAGCACCGCGTGCTCGCGCCGCGCCAGCACCAGCACCCGCATGCCCTGGAGCGCGAGCGCATCCGCCTGCGCGAGCACCGCCGCGCGGTCCAGGGCCTGCTCGCCGCCTGGCGACCATTGGCTCTCGCAGCGCGGCAGCACCGACTCCGGCGCGCCCTTGGTATAGGCCACCAGCCCCTGCGCCTGACGGTGAAAGGTGGTCATGCACCGGCGCTCGGAATCGAAGGGCTGTTCCTGCACCCGCGGCGCGGCCAGCTCGAGTGCCGTCTTGTCCACCCCCGCCACAGCGGCGGCCGCCACCAGCGCGGTTTCCGTCGGGTCTCCCAGCCAGATGCCCGGCGCATCGCCAGGACGGGCGTCGTTGCACAGTGCCGCCGCCGTCAGTGCTTCGCGCTGCACGTCGCTCACCGGGTTGCCAGGCGCTGGCGTCCAGGACTGGCCATCGGCTACCAGCAGCTCGGCGTGCATGCGGTTCTGTGTCAGCGTACCGGTCTTGTCGGAACAGATGGTGCTGACCGAACCCAGCGTTTCGACCGACGGCAGGCGGCGCACCAGCGCGTGCACGTCGACCATGCGCCGTGCTCCCAGGGCCAGCAGCACCGTCACGACGGCCGGCAGGGCCTCCGGGATCGCGGCCACGGCCAGGCTGATCGCTGTGAGCGCCATCAGCAGGGGAGTCTCCCCGCGCAGTATGCCGACCATGAAGATGACCACGCAGATGCCGATCACGCCGATCGACAGCCGCTTGCCGAAGGCGGCCAGCCGGCGCTGCAGCGGTGTCGTGCGGTCTTCCTGGTCCAGCAGCTGCGCCACCTTGCCCAGTTCGGTGCCCATGCCGGTGGCGACCACCAGCCCGCGTCCTCGTCCATGGGTGGCGATGGTGCCCTTGAACGCCATGTTGAGGCGCTCGCCAAGCGCCTGCGCATCCTCGGGCTGCAGCGCCGCGGTGTGCTTGGCGACCGTGACCGATTCCCCGGTAAGCGCCGATTCGTCCACCTGCAACCGCGCCGATTCGAACAGTCGCATGTCCGCAGGCACATGGTTGCCGGCTTCCAGCTGCACGATGTCGCCCGGCACCAGCTCGCGGGAGGGCACCGACTGCAACTGCCCCTCGCGCAGCACCATGGCCCGCGCCGCTGCCATCTGCTGCAGCGCGGCCATCGCCTTGTCGGCGCGCCAGGACTGCACAAACCCGACCACGGCGTTGAGCACCACGATCACCAGGATGACCAGTGTGTCGGTCAGGTCGCCGATGACTCCGGAGATCACCGCTGCCGCCAGCAGCACCAGCACCATGAAATCCTTGAACTGCTCGGCCAGCAGGGCCAGCGGGCCAGGCCGGCTGCGTGCCAGGAGTTCATTCGGGCCGTGGCGCAGCGCACGCGCCGCCACGTCAGCGGCCAACAGGCCGTGGCCGGTATCCACACCGTGCACCTGGGCCAGTTCCAGAGAATCGCGCGTGTGCCAGGCGAACTCGGCGGGCGCAGCCTCGTTGGCGGGCGGGCCCTGCCCGGGAGCTTCGCGGTTCATGGACAACTGACCCGGTGTGCCAGCGGTGGCACTACGCCGCCTCGCGACCGAGGGCGCGCATCCGGGACTCCAGCTTGCCGACGGCCGCGGCGTCGAGCGTGTCCACCGAGCCGATCAGCGTCTCGTGGACCGGCGCAATCCCGACGAATCCCAGGATATTGCGCTCCAGTGACTTGATGCTGTGGGCGCGGAAGTACCAGCGGTACACCACCGCCGGCATGCCCATGGTGGCCACGACACGGGCAGAGCGCCCACCCAGCGCCTTGGCCCCGAAGGGATTGGCGGCGTCGGGCTTGAACGCGAAACCCGGGCGCGCGACCTGCTCCAGAAAACCCTTGAGCAGGGCCGGCATGTCACCCAGCCACAAGGGGAAAAACAACACGATGTGCTGCGCCCAGCCGATATCGTCCTGCGCCTGCTGCAGGCTCGCCGGCAAGGCACCGTGTTGCCATTCCTGCTGGCTACGCAGCAGCGGAAACTCCAGCCCGGCGACGTCGACCCGGCGCACATCGTGGCCACCCGTCCAGGCGCCCTCCTTGTAGGCGTCTTCAAGCTGGTGGCAGAGGTGGCGCTGGCTGGCGTCCGGATGTCCCTGGATCAGGAGAATGTGTTTCTTGGTCATGGACAATTCGTCAATCGGACCGGCCTGGCGTCCTGGCCAGCGCCTGCCCGATGGCCTTCGCATCGGTGGGGCGCACCAGCCGTGCGACCTCCACGCCGTCCTTCAGGAAAACCAGCGTCGGCCACAGCGTGACGCCGAAAGTGCGCCCGAGCCTTCGGCCACTGCCATCCTCGACCCGGATGTGGCGCACGTCCGGCCGCAATGCGAGCGCCTGGTCGACGATCGGCTGTGCTGCCCGGCAATGGCCGCACCAGTTGGTGCCGAAGTCCAGCACAAGCGGCCCTGCATCGGCATCGATCTGCGCGCGGTCGGGCTGGGTAGGGCTGTAGGCGGTGGTCATGGAGCGTCGGGATCGATTATCTGCCCGTCGATGTAGTACCAGCGACCGCCTTCGCGCACGAAGCGGCTGATCTCGTGCAGGCGTTGTGGTCGCCCGCTGTCGCGGCAGCGGGCGACGAACTCGACCACCCCCGCGTCGCCGGACTCCTGCGCGTGCACCACCTCGAGCCCGAGCCAGCGGATCGGGGGCAAGTCCAGTTCTCCAGGCCCGGTCGATGGGTGCCAGGTGGCGAGCAGATACTCTGGCAGGCCCAGGGCATAGGCGCTGTAACGCGAGCGCATCAGCGCCTCGGCGCCCGCGGCGTGGAGGCCCTCGTCCAGGCCCTTGTGCCAGGGTCCGCAGCACTCGACATAGGTCTTGCCGCTCTCGCACGGGCACGGCGTGTATGGGCGCACCAGGCTTTTCTTCATTGGCGCGATGGTACCCAAGCCGGCGCCGGTGACAGCAGCAGGCGGTAGTGCTGGCAGGCCAGGTAAAGCGCCAGCGCGGATGCCAGGTGCCACACCGCATGGCCCTGCACAAAATGGTTGTCCGGGTCGCACCACGCGCGGGTCAGGTCCAGCAGAGACGCCGCCTGGGCCACGCCCATCAGCAGCAGGCTGGCCAGGAAACGCCCCAGCGCGACGCGTTGCGCCGCGTGCCGGCGGGCGCTGAACTCGGTCGCGACGGTAGCGACGGTTGCCAGCGCGATCAGCCATTGGAACGGCCAGTGGACCAGGTACATGGCGTGCACCAGGCCCACACCGACGACGACCAGGCCGATGTAGGCCGGAACCAGGGCGCCGGGCGCGATCCACCGATTGCGCCGCAGGTTGATCACCAGAAACCAGAACACCAGCAGGAACATGCCGATGAAATCGAGCACCTGGCTGAGGTAGTTGTTGCTGGCATGGTAGGCGCCCGACAGCAGCCCCATGGCAAACATCGCCGGCCCCATCCAGCGCAACTCCATGTGTAGCGAACGCCGGTTCTGGAGAAGGATCACCACCGCAAACAGCAGGTAGAGCAGGTTGGACCAGGTATTGGCGGGCTCGCTGATCCACCCGCACAGCGTCGCCTCGCACCACTTGATGTTGGGCGCGCCGAGCAGGTCGGCGCTGGCACGCCAGGGGCAGTTCGGTGGATGTGGATTGGGATACGCCGCGAGCATGCTGGCGTCGGTTATACCCGAGCGCGAAATGGATCGGCATCTACACTGGGGGCGAGCCGCGGAGCGCGCAAGACTGCACGCCTGCGCCCCTGGAAAGGACCCCGACCTTGACGCCCAACGATCCCCTTGCCAATAGCCCGCCGCCTTGGGCCCTGCGGCTCGGTTATGCCGGCCTGATTCCGTTCGTCTTCGGCGCCGCGCTGATCCGCCTGGTCGAACCGGGGCTGATGCCGTTTGCCATGCTGGCCCTGGCAGGCTACGCGGCCACGGTGGCCAGCTTTCTGGGGGGCATCCATTGGGGCCTGGCGATGCGCGACACCGAGCACAGGCGCCTGTTCCCGTACGTCTGGGGGGCGATCCCCAGTGTGCTGGCGTCGATCGCCGTAATCATGCCGCCGTGGGCCGGCCTGGTGGTGTTGGGGCTGCTGCTCGCCGGTTGTTATGCGGTCGACCGCCAGCTGTATGTGCACTACCACCTGCAGGGCTGGCTGCCGCTGCGCTTGCGCCTGACCCTGGTCGCCAGCCTGAGCTGCATGGTGGGCGCCTACGACATGTAGGCACCCCGCCCCGTGGGGGCCAACATGCCGGTGCGGCGCACAGCGCTGCGATGCCGGCACCGGACGGCCGCCAGGCAGCGTTCACATCTCCAGCTGGGGCCGGCCGGCGTGTGGCCAGTCGACGTGAAAGAACTTGCCGCGCGGCGCGTCGGTTCGCTCGTAGGTGTGGGCGCCGAAGTAGTCGCGCTGGCCCTGCAGCAGGTTCTGCGGCAGCGTGGCGCTGCGGTAGGCATCGAAATACGACAGCGCCGAACCCATCGTCGGCACCGGCACCCCATGCGCCACCGCCACGCCGATCACCATGCGCCAGTGGGCCTGTGCGGCTTGCACGCTGGCGCTGAAATACGGGTCGAGCAGCAGGTTGCGCAGGGCCGGGTTGGCCGCGTAGGCCTCGGTGATGCGCTGCAGGAAGCCGGCGCGGATGATGCAGCCACCGCGGAAGATCTGCGCGATCTCGCCGAAGTGCAGCGTCCAGCCGTACTTCTGCTGGGCGGCATCCATCAACTGGAACCCCTGCGCATAGGAGCAGATCTTGGAGCAGTACAGCGCATCGCGCACCGCATCCACCAGCGCCTGGCGGTCCCCCGCATAGGCGCCCGCCTCCGGGCCGCGCAACAGTGCCGACGCGGCGACGCGCTCCTCCTTGATCGCCGACAGGTAGCGCGCAAAAACCGCCTCGCCGATGGTGGGTGCCGGCACGCCGGACTCCAGCGCCGACACCGACGTCCACAACCCGGTGCCCTTGTTGCCAGCGGTGTCGAGCACGATGTCGACAAACGCCTTGCCGGTGACCGCGTCGGTGTGCTGCAGCACCTCGGCCGAGATCTCGATCAGGAAGGAGTTCAGGATGCCCGTGTTCCATTCGCGGAAGATGGCGCCGACCTCGGTTGCCGCCATGCCCAGCACCGAGCGCAGGATGTCGTAGGCCTCGCAGATCATCTGCATGTCGCCGTATTCGATGCCGTTGTGCACCATCTTCACGTAGTGTCCGGCGCCGTTTTCGCCGATGTAGGCGGCGCAGGGAACACCGCCGACGATCGGTTTGCCCGGAGACGCGCCCTTGAGTTCGACGCCGGTGACCGCGTCCACCTTGGCGGCGATCGCCTTCCAGATCGGCTCGATCTCCTTCCAGGACGAAAAATCACCTCCCGGCATGAGCGATGGGCCGAACCGCGCACCCTCCTCGCCCCCCGACACCCCGGAGCCGACAAAACGCAGGCCACGCGCCTTGAGCGCCTTCTCGCGGCGGATGGTGTCGAGCCAGTTGGCATTGCCGCCGTCGATGATGATGTCGCCGGGCTCGAACACCTGCAGCAGTTCGTCGATCACCGCGTCGGTGGCGGCTCCCGCCTTTACCAGCAGCACCGCCTTGCGCGGGCGCTGCAGCGAGTCGGCGAACTCGCGCATGCTGGCGCAGCCGGTGAGTGCGCCCGGGGTATCGCGATGGGCCGCGACGAACTCGGTGGTCCTGGCTGGCGTGCGGTTGTAGACCGAGATGGCGAACCCATGGTCGGCGATGTTCAGGGCGAGGTTCTGGCCCATCACGGCCAGGCCGACGAGGCCGATATCAGACTGGGGCATGGTGGTGGTCCTTCTGGAGGCGCGAATGGGTGCAACGGACCGAGCGTACCGCACAAGACGGCGCCGCGAACAGGAACTTGCATGCCGGCGCGTTTTACACAGGCTCCCGGGCGAGCACCGGCATGGAAGACGAAGCCTGTTGATTCGCATAGGTTTTTCACGCGTCTCGCAGCCACTGGCATGGATTCTGCTGCCCATCGCCTGAGATTGACGAAAGAGTACCCCCCATGCATGACGAAACCATCCCCGCGCCATTGATGCACCGCGACCTGCCTCGGCGCCCGGAGCCGGAATCGAACGCCAACCTGGTACTCAAGCTCGCCGCCGCCGCCCTGCTTGCGGCGTGCGTGATCGTGCCCTTGCTGCGTTGAGCACGCGGCGCCGCTTCACACCCGGAACATGGGCACCGCTGGCATCGGCGGCTTGACGCCGCGTGGTTGAACCGTCTTATTTGCTGGACCAACCGGAATCGTGCCGAACGCTGCAGTTAGAATAGCGGCTCGTCGGGGCGTAGCGCAGCCTGGTAGCGCATCTGGTTTGGGACCAGAGGGTCGAAGGTTCGAATCCTTTCGCCCCGACCATCAATTCGTCTTCTCAAGAGCCTTGCTCTCTATCTCTGCCCGTAGCTCAGTTGGATAGAGCATCAGCCTTCTAAGCTGAGGGTCGGGGGTT
>JANMZX010000383.1:0-1781 GCA_031383745.1 Rhodoferax sp.
CCGCTCGTCAAGTAGCGCGACATGTCAACCAGGAGTCCCAATGAGTGAAGACCCACGCTGCTGCGGCAGTGGCACCTGCATCATCGACACCGAAGGCCGCTGCTGGTGTGGTCAGCGGTGGGATGGGGAGAAGATGTGCCATGCCCCCGAGAGGTCGGGTGACAAACCTGTTCCGGCGGACTGGCAGGAGCGGCAGGCCACGCCGTTGCGGAGCGCAACATGACCATCGGGAAGCTGCTGGTTTCGCGGTGGGTGGCCATCGTTGGCAATGTGCTGACGGCAGTCGGCTGCCTGGGCTTGCTCCTGGGTGCAGGCGGGGTGATTCCCATGGAGGCATTCGCCATGGGAATCTCCTCGGGCATACGGGTGATCGGTTCGGTGGCGATAGCAGGCTGTCTGCTGAGCGCCATCGGTTATGGGGTTATCGACTTCCTTGATAAGTGAAACAGACAAAGGCACTACATGTTCAAAAAATCGGATTACTTCATTCTTCTGGCGGTGATGATTTCGTTCTTCATCTCCGCCTACCTGTGGTTCGTGGCCGAAGACCGTGAACAGGCGATATTCACCGCGATCTGGATCCCCGCGATCTTTTGCTTCGGGATCTATTTCAAACTGTCCGCGCTGATGGGGAGAAAGCCATGAGCGGCGGCGGGCTGCTTCTGGCGGGCGTCATCGTTTTCGGACTGTTGCTGGTGGGGCTGATATTGACCATCGGTGAGTTCAACAAGATGAAGTGAAGCGCACCGACGCACCACAGCCGATGTACGGACCTTCCGGGATTGCGAACGGTCCGGCCGGTCAGGGCAGCGGCTTTGGGGCATGGGGGATAGCCATGCTGTTGGGGGGAACGCGCTCATTTGTCAGCCCGGTTTCCACGGAGGGTGGCCGCACCAGATGGCCTGGCTGCGCAGGGCGCCTTCGTTCGGTCGACTGTCCGAGCAGGCGCGGGGCCACAGTCGGTTGTCGAATCAGCTCTCTCCTGGAGTGGGCCGGTGGCACTGGACAGCCCACTTGAGTGCATTCGACACCGGGGTGGCAACATGACAGGCTCGGCAGCGCTGGTCTGGTTCAAGCGCGATCTGCGGGTGCGCGACCACGCGGCCCTGGCCGAAGCGCTGCACTTCGAAAGCGCCGTCGGCTTGGTGGTGATCGAGCCCGAGTGGCTGTCCAGCCCCGAATGCGACCCGCGCCACGTCGGCTTCCTGCTGGAATGCGTGGCCGCGCTGCAGCGCGATCTGGCAGTGCGCGGGCTGCCGCTGCTGGTTCGCGTCGGTGCGATGCCGCAGGTGCTGCAATCCCTGCGGTGCGAATTCCCCTTCACCCACATGTTCAGCCATGAAGAGACCGGCCCGGGATGGAGCTACACACGCGACCTGGCCGTGGCAGACTGGTGCCGCAACTCGGGCGTGCATTGGACGGAGTTTCCGCAGACCGGAGTGGTGCGCCGGCTGCGATCGCGTACCGGGTGGGCCGGGCGATGGGCGCAGCGCATGCATGCACCCGAGGCGCCACCGGCTGGCGGGTTCAGGGCGCCAGCTGGCCTGAAAGGCTCCGCGGTGCCAACGCTGCACGGGCTGGGACTGCCCGCCTTGGGCGCGCCATTGCCGCCGGCAGGCGAGCGCGCCGCATGGGACACCCTGACCAGCTTCCTCGACGGCCGAGGCCTCGACTACCGCCGCGCGATGTCCAGCCCGCTCACCGCCGCCGAGGGGTGCAGCCGGCTGAGCGCGCACCTGGCATTCGGCACGATCTCGATGCGTTGCGTGCACCAGGCCACC
>JANMZX010000418.1:0-6683 GCA_031383745.1 Rhodoferax sp.
ACCCTCACCATGAACGAGCCCGAGCGGCGCAACCCGCTGACCGGGAACACGGCAGTGCCCGAATTCATCGCAGCCATCGACCGCATCCACAACGACCGCCAGGTGCGCGCCGTGATCCTGACCGGCGCGGGCAGCGCGTTCTCGTCCGGCGGCGACGTGCGCAACATGCTGCGCCAGGCCAACGGCGAGGTCTCGGGCATGGAGATCCGCCACGAATACCGCACCGGCATCCAGCGCATCCCGCTGGCGCTGTTCAACCTGGAGGTGCCGGTGATCGCAGCCGTGAATGGCGCGGCGATCGGTGCCGGCCTGGACCTGGCATGCATGTGCGACGTGCGGATCGCCTCCGAGAAGGCGAAGTTCGCGGAGAGTTTCGTCAAGCTGGGCATCATCCCTGGCGACGGCGGCGCCTGGTTGCTGACGCGGCTGATCGGCATGTCGCGCGCAGCCGAGATGGCCTTCACCGGCGACACCATCGACGCGAAGCAGGCAGAACAGT
This sequence comes from Rhodoferax sp., assembly GCA_031383745.1. GTDB lineage: Bacteria > Pseudomonadota > Gammaproteobacteria > Burkholderiales > Burkholderiaceae_C > CAISIP01. The sequence continues at coordinate 500 of JANMZX010000418.1, forward strand.
GGGGCCTGGTGTCGCGCGTTGTACCCCCCGAGCAACTGCTGCCGGCGGCCAACGAGCTGGCGGCACGCATGGCGGCGAATCCGGGGCATGCGGTGCGCCTGGCCAAACGGCTGTTGCGCGAGTCGCTGCACACCCGCCTGGACACGCTGCTGGAGATGGCCGCCGCCTTCCAGGCGCTGGCGCACCAGACCGACGACCACCGGGAAGCGGTCGCGGCATTCCTGGAAAAGCGCCCCCCGGTGTTCAAGACGTAGCTGGCCACGGGCGCAGTCAGCCCACAGACCCGCTCACTCGACCCAGCGGGTGAACGACTCGGGCGGCAATCGCGGGGTGACGTAGCTGTTGACCAGCGCGGACTCGTCGGCGTAGCCCAGCGACATGCAGCACACCATCATCTCGTCCGCTCCCGCCCCGATGTGCGGAAGGATGATGCTGGCAAAGCCGTTCCAGGCGGCCTGCGGACAGGTGTGCAGGCCGCGTGCGCGCGCCGCAACCATGATGTTCTGCAGGAACATGCCGTAGTCGAGCAGACTCCCGCGGCCGAGCGACCGGCTGATGGTGAACACCAGCCCCACCGGCGCGCCGAAAAACCGGTAGTTCCCCTGGTGCTGGGCGTGCATCTTGTCCTTTTCGCCCTTCTGGATCCCGAGCAGCTGGTACAGGCCCCAGCCGTTTTCGCGCCGGCGCTCCAGGAACGGACTGCCCCACTTCGTTGGGTAGTAGTCGTACTCCTCGCGGTACTGGGCGGACAGCTCCGGATCGGCGTAGACCGCGTCGTGGGCGGCACAGACCTTGGCGACCAGGCTGTCGCGGGTCGCGCCCTGCAATACGTAGACCTGCCACGGCTGGGTGTTGGTGCCCGACGGCGCCCGGCTGGCCACTGCCAGGATGTCGAGCAGACTCTGGCGGGGCACCGGCTGGCTGGTGAAGGCGCGGCAGGACATGCGGGAGGTGATCGCCGCGTCGATGGTGTTGGTGGTGTCGGTGGGGTTCATGGTGGCTATTTTGCCCGCCGCAGGCAGGCGGCCCGCCGGCCGGCGGATGCCGCTTGTCGCCCAGGCGCCATCGAAGCAGGGTCCAGCATGCCAACTGGCGAGGCCGCCGCGATCCCCAATAATGGACCCAGGTCAATTTCGGGCGATTTGCGCGCCTCACCATCTGACGGCTGGTGGAGAATCGGCCGAAGGCACCATGCACATCGAACCCACCCCCACCGAACCGGCCAAGGTCCGCCTGCTGGACCGGGACACCAGCATCCTGGCGTTCAACCAGCGCGTGCTGGAGTGGGCCCATCGGGCCGACGTCCCGGCGCTGGAACGACTGCGCTACCTGTGCATCGTGTCCTCCAACCTGGACGAATTCTTCGAGATCCGCGCCGCGCCGCACCTCGATGCAAGCCGCGATGGGGAGCGCAGCTCCGCCTATTCGGCGGCCAGTTTCCAGCGGATCGCGGCGGCAGCGCACGTCCTGGTGGAGCGCCAGTACGCGATTTTCAACAACGAGGTCATGCCGGCGCTGGCGCGACACGGCATTCGAATCGTGCCGCACGGCGAGCGCACCCGGGCGCAAAAGCGCTGGGTAAAGCAGTATTTCGACCGCGAAGTCCGCCCGCTGCTGGTGCCGGTGAGCCTGGACCCTTCACACCCGTTTCCGCTGGTGGCCAACAAGTCGCTGAACTTCGTCGTGCGTCTCAGCGGGGTCGACGCCTTCGGCCGCGACAACGAGATCGCCATCGTCAAGGTGCCGCGCGCGTTGCACCGCATGATCCAGATGCCGGCCAAGGTCAGCGGGCGGGCGACCTTGTGGGTGTCGCTGTCCAGCGTGATCCGGGCCCACCTGCACGAGCTCTTCACCAGCCGCGGCGTGACGCAGTTCTCGCAATTCCGCGTGACGCGGCACTCCGACCTGGCGATAGACGAGGAGGAAGTCAAGAACCTGCGCACTGCCCTGCGCCTGGGCCTGCAACAGCGCCACTTCCGCGAGGCGGTGCGGCTCGAGGTGTCCTCCGGCTGCTCGGCCTACCTGTCCGACTTCCTGCTGGCCGAGTTCAAGCTGCCCACGGAGTGCCTGTACCGGGTGCATGGCCCGGTCAACATGGTGCGGCTGAGCGAGATGATCACGCAGGCGCAAGCGCTCGCGCCCAGGCTGCTGTTCCCAGGCTACCAGCCGGCCTGGCCGCTCGCGTTCAAGGGCGCGGAGCAGACCGTGTTCGAGCGCATCCGGCAAGGCGATGCACTGGTGCACCAGCCGTTCGAGAGTTTCGACGCGGTCTTGTCATTCCTGCGCGAGGCGGTCGAAGACCCGGCAGTGCTGGCGATCAAGCAGACCATCTACCGCACCGGTGCACGCTCGGAACTGATGGACCTGCTGGAAGAAGCGGTGCGTCGTGGCAAGGATGTCACGGTGGTGGTCGAACTCAAGGCGCGCTTCGACGAAGAGGTCAACATCAACTGGGCCGAACGCCTGGAATCGATCGGCGCGCAGGTGGTGTACGGTGTGGTCGGCCTCAAGACACACGCCAAGATGCTGCTGGTGACGCGCCGCGAGGGCGGGCGGCTGCGCCGCTATGCGCACTTGTCGACCGGCAACTACAACCCGGTGACGGCGCGGCTGTACACCGACCTGAGTTACTTCAGCTGCGACGCCGCGCTGACCATGGACATCGACAACGTATTCCTGCACCTGGCCAGCCAGATCAAGCTGCCGCGTTTGCGCCGGCTGCTGGTCGCACCGCTGACCCTGCACAAGCGGCTGCAGGAGAAGATCGACCAGACCGGCCAGGCCGCGCGCGCGGGCACTGCCGGGCGCATCATCGTCAAGACCAATGCACTGACGGACGAGCCGCTCATCCGCGCGCTGATCCGGGCCGGGCAAGACGGCGTGCGCATCGACCTGATCGTGCGCGGCGCGTGCATGCTGCCCCCCGGATTGCCCGGGCAGACGGACAACATCCGGGTGCGCTCCATCGTCGGGCGCTTCCTGGAACACACCCGGGTGTTCTACTTTCGAAGCGGTGACGCCGAGGAGGTGTACCTGTCCAGCGCCGACTGGATGAACCGCAACATGCTGCGGCGCATCGAGCTGGCCTGGCCGGTGCTCGACCCGTCGATACGTCGGCGCGTCATCGACGAGTGCCTGGTTCCCTACCTCCTGGACGCGCGCGACGCCTGGGTCATGGACGGCACCGGTGCCTACCATCGGGTGTCGAAACCACCCCACGGCGACGCACGCGGTGCACAGGAGGCGCTCATGCTGCGGCATGCCGAGCAAGCGGGTGTCCAGGGCGGCACGGGTACCGTCCGGCGCAAGCGCGCGCGGGGACGCGGCGCATGACCGAGGTCGAGCTCAAGCTCTCGCTGCCCGTGCAGCCAGCAGCATCGCTGCTGCGCCAACTGGCGCGGCTGCCGATGCTGGCCGGCTGTGGCAGGCGCCGCCTGCAGCTGCACAACATCTACTACGACACACCGGAGCACCACCTGCTGCAGCAGGGTGTGGTGCTGCGCGTACGCCGCGTCGGTGACGGCGCCAGTGCCTTCTGGTTGCAGACCTTGAAGACCAGCGAGGGCCAGGCGTCCGCGTTGACCCGACGCGGGGAATGGGAGTCCCGCCTTGACAAGCCGGAGCTGTCGGCAGCCCTGCTCGCCGAAACGCCTTGGGATCGGATCGACCCGCAAGGCAGCCTGTTCACGCAATTGCAGCCGTGTTTTCAGACCCGGTTCACCCGTACCTGCTGGACGCTGCAGCCGGCCGACGGCGGCGAGGTGGAACTGGCGCTGGACCAGGGCCGGATCGTGGCCGGATCGCGGCGCGAACCGATCTGCGAGCTGGAGCTGGAATTGAAGACGGGCACGGCGTCCGGCCTGTTCGACATCGCGCTGCAGGTGGCCCAGGCGGTACCGGTCATTCCCTGTGGCGCGAGCAAGTCCGAACGTGGATACGCGCTGGCTGGCGCCACCCCGGCAGGCCGGCCGGCGGTGCATGGCGCACCGGCGCTGGAGGCCTTGACCCGCACCGCCCTGCTGGCGGCGTGGCACCAGTTCACCCGCGAGCTGATCGCGATGCGCAGTGACGACGACCCCGAACGGGTCCACCAGGCCCGCATCGCGTGGCGCCGCTTTCGCAGTGCGCGGCGGCTGTTCCGGCCGATCGTGGACGCACCGTTTCCCGATGTCCGCGCGGCACTGGCGCCACTGCTGCTGCTGCTCGGTCAGGTACGCGACCTGGACGTGGCGAATACGCAGTCGCTGCCCCGACTGGCCGACGCGTACATCGGCGGGGACCCGCGTCGCGCCAGCGCATGGAGCCGCATGCTCGGTCAGATGGCGACCAGCGCCAAGGGCGCGCGCGCGGCGATGCGCCGCGAGATTGACCAACCTGGCGCCGGCCACGCCCTGACACGCGTGACGCAGTGGCTGGAGACGCTGGCCCTGGATGGCGCCGGGGCGAACGCGGCTCGATCCGCAGCCGATGCACGTGCCTGGGCATTGCGCCGCCTGCGCCGGCTGCGCCGTGCGCTGCGGGACGCACGCAGCGGCCCGGACACCGAGGCGCGCGCGCACCAGATGCGCATCCTGGCCAAGCGTCTGCGTTACGGAGTGGACATGCTGCAGCCCGTGCTGCCGGCACCACGCGCACGACGCTGGCACCAGCTGGCAATCCGGTTGCAGCGCGACATCGGTGACCAGCGCGACTCGATACAGGCGGCAGTGCTGGTCCGCGGTCTGCGCAAGCACCCGCAGATTGCGGAATTCCTGCGCGGGCACGCGCTCGCAGTGGCAGCGGCTGCGCGGCACCGGCAGCCGGCCTGAGGTCGACCCGCGCGGCGGCGCGCCAGTCCAATGGCAACGCGCGCGTCGTCGGTTGACACGCATCAAGCCAACCGCGCCGCGCCGCCGTATGCTTATCTACGGGTCAACGGCCCACCACCCGCTGGTGGCCGCATCCCATGCCATCCACACCATAGCAGGAGACCACCATGTTCGAGGCGGCGGAAATTGGCCACAAACTGCCCAAGGGCGAGTACAAGCGGATCGAATCGCAATTGCGCGCCGACCTGCTTGACGCGCAGTATGAATTGTCCAGGGACGGCCGCTTCCCGATCGTCATCCTGATCTCCGGTGTACGCGGGGCGGGCAAAGGAGAGACGGTCAACCTGCTCAACGAATGGATGGACCCGCGCCACATCCACACCCATGCATTCGACAACCCGACCGACGAGGAACGCGACCGGCCGCCGATGTGGCGCTACTGGCGTGCCCTTCCGCCCAAAGGCAAGATCGGCATGTTGTTCGGTTCGTGGTACACCGCGCCCATCATCGACCGGGTGTTCAAGCGCACGCGCCCGGGTGATCTGGTGCAGTCGCTCGACGAAATTCGCCGCTTCGAACGCATGCTGGCCGACGACGGTGTGCTGCTGCTCAAGTTCTGGTTTCACCTGTCCAAGAAGCGCCAGCGCGAGCGTCTCAAGGCGCTGGAGGCGGACAGCCAGACCAGTTGGCGTGTGACCCAGCGTGACTGGGACTTCTTCAAGTACTACGACCGTTTCTATCGCATCAGCGAAGACGCGCTGCGCCAGACCAGTGTTCCGTGGGCGCCCTGGACCGTGGTCGAAGGATCAGACCCGCAATACCGCATGGCAACCGTGGCACAGACGCTGCTGGAGGCGATGCGGGCCCGCGTCAACAAGCCTGGTATCCGGCCCGACGCCGCGCCGCCAAACATCCTGACGCCACTGGTGCGACCAGCCGATGGACGCAATGTGCTCAACCAGCTGGACCTGTCCGCGAGTCTGCCGAAGAAGTCCTTCGACACCGGGTTGGCGCGCCAGCAACAGCGTCTGGCGTTGCTGACACGGCATCCGCGATTTCACGAGCACCATGTCATCGCGGTGTTCGAAGGCATGGACGCGGCTGGCAAGGGCGGTGCGATCCGGCGCATCACGGCAGCACTGGATGCACGTCTGTACCGGATAATCCCGATCGCCGCCCCCACCGACGAGGAGCGCGCCCAGCCCTACCTGTGGCGGTTCTGGCGTCACGTGCCCATGAAGGGGCGCTTCACGATCTACGACCGCAGCTGGTACGGCCGCGTGCTGGTGGAGCGGGTCGAGAAGTTTGCCGCGCCGCAGGACTGGTCGCGCGCGTTTTCGGAGATCAACGACTTCGAGGAGCAGCTCGCGCACAAC
>JANMZX010000473.1:0-11441 GCA_031383745.1 Rhodoferax sp.
GTGGAACACATCGCCGCGGTTGACGTCGAGCACCACGCCGTGCTCGATGCGACCACGCACCGACAGCGCGATGCTTACGCTGTACGCCGGATAACCGTGGATGAAATTGTTGGTGCCGTCGAGCGGGTCGACGATCCACACACGGTCGGACGCCGCATTGCCGTGCGCGATCTGCGACTCCTCGCCCTGCACCGCATGGTCCGGAAACGCCGCCAGCAGCGTCTCGACAATCGCCTGCTCGGACACCACGTCGACCTGCGTGACATAGTCGTTGGGGCGCTTGGCCCGGACCTGCAGCGACGCCGGGTCCTGTGCCGCGGCACGGATCAGCGCGCCAGCACGCGTCGCAGCCTGCACCGCCACCGTCAGCACCGGGTGCAGGGGCGGGAGCAGCATCGGCCCGGGGTCTTGCATGGTGTTGTCCAATGGGTGGGGGAAGCCGTGCGCAAAGCGCACATCCTACTGGTGGTCGCCTCCGCCCTGCTTGTTGTGCGGCAGGGTAATGCCCGGGAACACCTTGATCACTGCGCTGTCATCCTCGCGCCCGAAGCCGGCGCTGGACGCCTGCATGAACATCTGGTGCGCGGTCGCCGACAGTGGCAGCGGGAACTTGCTGGCACGCGCGGTGTCGAGCACCAGGCCCAGATCCTTGACAAAGATGTCGACCGCCGACAGGGGCGTGTAGTCGCCGGCCAGCACGTGCGCCATGCGGTTCTCGAACATCCAGCTGTTGCCCGCGCTGTGGGTGATCACCTCGTACAACGCTGCAGGGTCGACCCCCTCGCGCAGCCCGAGCGCCATGGCTTCGGCGGCAGCGGCGATGTGCACGCCGGCCAGCAGCTGGTTGATGATCTTGACCTTGCTCCCCGCGCCGGCCTGGTCGCCTAGCCGGTAGACCTTGGCGGCCATCGCATCGAGCACGGCGCCGCAGCGGGCATATGCCGCCGGTGTGCCGGAGGTCATCATCGTCATCTGCGCGCTTGCCGCCTTGGCGGCACCACCGGAGATCGGCGCGTCGAGGTACAGGATGCCCAGTGCCGCAAGCCGGGTCTCCAGGGCCGCCGACCAGTTCGGGTCGACCGTGCTGCACATCACGAACACGCTGCCTGGGCGCAACGCGGCGGCGCACGCCCCGGCGCCGAACAGCACCTCTTCCGTCTGCACCGCGTTGACCACCACCGACACCAGCACGTCGCTGGCCTGCGCCACTTCCGCCGGCGTGGCACAGGCCTGGCCGCCGCCTTGCGCGAACGCGTCGGCCACGGCGCTGCGGATGTCGTGCACCCGCAACGCGTACCCGGCGCGGCGCAGCGACGACGCCATGCCCAGCCCCATGGCGCCGAGCCCGATCAGGCCCACCCGAACCTCTTGTGTCTGCGCGTCTTGTGTCATGCGGCCATCCTACAACAGCACGCCGCGCATCGGGCACAATGACCGGGCGATGCACGCGCCCGTACCCAGCCCTCCCCCGTCCGCGAGCCCGGCGCGGCTCGACGCGATTGCGCGTGCACGCCGCGCGATGCTGCAGGAGCATGCGCCGGCAGCCGGCGGGCTCGTCGCCCCATGGATCGAGCGCTCCTGGCAGCGCTGCCTGGCGATTGGCCACGATCCGCGGCAGACGGTCGGCTTCGACGCGCTGAGCACGGCGCAGTCGCAGCACACGCGCGAGTCCAACCGGGTGTTGACCGAGGCGGCGCGACCTGTGCTGCTGGAGCTCGGCCGCGCACTCGCTGCCACCGGCTACTTCGCGATCCTGACCAACGCGCAAGGTGTCGTGGTGGACGTGAACGGGCCGATCGACCGCAGCGACCGCCGCGCCGACCTGATCACCCGCATCGGCGTCGATCTGTCGGAGCACTGCGTGGGTACCACGGCCATCGGCGCGGCGCTGACCGAGCTGCAGCCGGTCTGGCTGCATCGCGGCGAGCACTTCTTCAACGACACCTCCAGCTACAGCTGCGCCGGCGCGCCTTTGTTCGGGCCCAGCGGCGCCTGTGTCGGCATGCTGGACCTGACGGGTGTCGACGCTCCGGAGCGCCCGGAACTGAAACACCTGGTGGTGCAATCGGCGCGCACCATCGAAAACGCACTCGCGCTGCGCCAGCAACATGCCCTGCTGCTGCGGCTGAACTGGCCCGGCCATCGCCTCGGCGAAGACAGCGACGGTCTGGTCGGCCTCGACCGCGACGGCTTTGTCACGACCAGCAACAGCGCGGCACGCCAGATGCTGCCCCAGCTGGCCGGCCCTGCGGCCAATGGTGGCCCCCGCTCCCACGCGAGCGAACTGTTCGCCCTGTCGCTCGACCGGTTGTTCGATGCCGCGCAGGAACCGGCCACGGTGCTCGACATGCCCTTGTGGTCCGGCCTGCGTGTGCAGGCTCTGGTAGCCGCCGCCGGCTTGTCCATGACCGCCAGTTCGGCCTGGAACGCCATGGCGCGCACGGCGCCGGCGATGCCGGACCGGCGCCGCTTGCGGGACATCGAAACCGCGCTGATCCGCAAGGCGGTGGACGATGCCCGGGGCAATGTGGCCCAGGCCGCGCAGCAGTTGGGGGTCAGCCGCGCGACGGTCTACCGCAAGCTCGGCATCCAGCGCGGCTGAGCGGCGGTCAGCGCGCGGCGTTCGGGAAGAACAGCTGCTCGCCACCGATCTTGTAGGACGCGATCACCGACTGCCCGGCGGGGGAAACCACCCAGTCGACGAACTTCTGCGCCCCGGCCAGCTTCACGTGGGGATGCTTGGCCGGGTTCACCACCATCACGCCATACTGGTTGAAGAGCTTGGTGTCGCCCTCGACGAGTATCGCCAGGTCTCCCCGGTTCTTGAAGCTCAGCCAGGTGCCCCGGTCGGCCAACACGTAGGCGCCGGTGCTGGCGGCCATGTTGAGTGCCGGGCCCATTCCGCAACCGCATTCCCGGTAGCCTGCGCCTTTCCTGTCGGCCGGGCCGGCCATCGACCAGAAGCGCAATTCCGCCGCATGGGTGCCGCTCTTGTCGCCGCGCGACACGAAGTTGCCGTTGGCAGCAGAAAGTTTCTTCAACGCCTCGACGATGTCGCGCCCGCGGATCCGGGCCGGGTCCGCGGCCGGCCCCACCAGCACAAAGTCGTTGTACATCACCGGGAAACGCCTGACGGCGAAACCTTCGGCGACGACTTTTTCCTCGGCGGCCTGGTCATGCACGAACAACACGTCGGCATCGCCGCGGCGGCCCATGTCGATGGCCTGGCCGGTGCCCAAGGCCACCACCTTGACATCGATGCCGCTGGCGTTCTTGAATTCTGGCAACAGATGGGCAAACAGGCCCGATTGCTCGGTGGACGTGGTGGAGGCCATGACGATCGGCTGGGTCTGCGCCTGCACCAGGGGCAACACCAGTGCGCAGCCGAGCGCCAGCAGAAGCCGCCGGCCGCGGCCGGGTGAATTGAATATTCGCATTGCGTTCATACCTGTTCTCCCTTGACAAAAAGATGGGCCGCTGCGGAGACCTGTTGCAGCCGCTGCGTGTTGAAGAAATCCTGCACCGGCAGGTCGGCCGCGACACGGCCCTGCTCCAGATAGACCACGCGGCTGGCCAGCCGCTTGACCTGACCCAGGTTGTGGCTGGCAAACACCAGCGTCATCGGCTGGCCATCCACGCCGGCTGCGAAGCCCGCCATCAGGGCCTCGACCTCCCGCTTGGCATGCGGGTCCAGGCTGGCGGTCGGCTCGTCGAGCAGCAGCAGACCCGGGCGGCGCACCCAGGCGCGGGCCAGCGCCACGCGTTGTTGCTGACCGCCAGACAGCGTGCGGGCATTGCGCCCAGCCAGCATCGCGAGGCCGACACGCTGCAGGCCTTCCATCGCCAGCCCCTGGGCCGCCCCCCAGCGCGCGCCAGCCATCCACAAGCCGAGCGCCACGTTGTTGCGCACCGATGTGCGCAGCATGAACGGGCGCTGGAACACCATCGCCTGGCGCACCGACGAGTCGCACACCAGGACACCCGCAGTGGGACGCTGCAACCCGTGCAGCAGCCGCAGCAAGGTGCTTTTTCCGCTGCCGTTGCTGCCCACCAGCGCCACACGCTCACCCGGCTGCACCTGCAGTGTGACCGCCGACAGGGCCGCCAGGCGGGAAAAGACCACCGACACTCCGGCCGCTTCCAGCACCGGCCTCACACCCCCACCCCCGCGAGCGCGGCACCGGCGCCGCCCTCGACCCGCTCGCGCCAGCGCCGGACCAGCGCAATCACCGCATTGAGCACCAGCACAACGCCCAGCAGCACCATGCCCAGCGCCAGTGCCAGCGGCAGGTCGCCCTTGCTGGTTTCGAGTGCGATGGCGGTGGTCATCACGCGGGTGAAACCGTCGATGTTGCCGCCCACCACCATCACTGCGCCGACCTCGGACACCGCACGTCCGAAGGATGCGATCAGCACCGTCAGCAGCGCGTACCGTTCATCCCAGGCCAGCAGCAGGCTGCGCGACAAGACACCCGCACCCAGCGACTGCAACTGCTCGCCATGCGCCCGCTCCGCATCCTCGACCACCTGGCGTGTGAGCGCAGTCACCACCGGCAGCACCAGGATGCATTGCGCCAGCACCATGGCCTTGAAGCTGAACAGCCAGCCCAGGTGACCGAGCGGCCCGGATCGCGACAGCAGCAGGTAGACCACCAGTCCCACCACCACCGAAGGCACGGCGAGCAGGGTATTGAGCAGCGTCAGCAGCATTCCGCGCGCCGCAAACCGGGCCACCCCGAGCCAGGCGCCAGCGACGAGGCCGATACCGCAGGCCAGCAGGCAGGCGATGCCGCTGACCGCCAGCGAACGGCCGACGATGGTCCACAAACCGGGGTCGGGGGTGATCACGAGTAGCAGCGCTGTTGCCGCGCTTTGCGCAAAAGAGGACATGGGGCAGGAAAGAGAGCTTGCGGTATCGTAGGTGCTATGACAATGACCTGCGATATGAACCACCGTGCATAGGCTCCAGTTCCACTACACACTGGGGCGCGACAGCAGCCCGGCGCTGGTGCGCAACCCCTTGATCGACCTGCTGCAGGCGGTGTCGTCCCACGGCTCGATATCGGCCGCCGCGCGGGCCCTGGGCCTGTCCTACCGCCACGTCTGGGGAGAACTCAAGCGCTGGGAGGATGCACTCGGCAATGGCCTGGTAGTTTGGGAGAAGGGCCAGTCGGCCAGGCTAACCGAGTTCGGATCCAAGCTGATGTGGGCCGAGCGCCAGGCCCAGGCGCGCCTGGCACCCCAGATCGAGGCCCTGCGCGGCGAACTGGAGCGCGCATTCGCGGTGGCCTTCGACGAACATGCACATGTCGCCACCTTGTATGCCAGCCATGACGATGCGCTGGCGGCGCTGCGCGAATTCGCGCTGGCAACCGGGCCGGACAGCGACGGGCGGCGCGACGCGCCCGGGCCGCTGCACCTGGACATCCGCTTCTGCGGCAGCCTGGACGCCCTGCGCGCCCTCAACGAAGGCCGCTGCGAGATGGCGGGCTTCCACACCCTGCAGCACCCCTCGCCCGGTTCGCTGGCAGAACGGATCTACAAGCCGCTGTTGCAACCCGGCCGCCACAAGATCATCGGCTTCGCCCAGCGCACGCAGGGCCTGATGGTGGCGCGGGGCAATCCGCTGGCTCTGCAGTCGCTGTCAGATGTGCACCGGCTCCAGGCCCGGTTCGTGAACCGCGCCCACGGCACCGGGACCCGCGTCGTACTCGACGAACTGTTGGCGCAGGCCGGACTGCAAGGCAGCGACCTGCCGGGGTATGGCGCGAGCGAGCCGTCCCACAGTGCTGTCGCGCTGGCGATCGCTGCCGGCGCAGCCGACGTGGGACTGGGGATCGAAGTGGCCGCCCGCAGCCAGGGGCTGGACTTCGTGCCGCTCGTCGCGGAAAACTACCATCTGGCATGTCTGAAGTCGGCCCTGGCCCAGCCGGCGACGCAGGCACTGCTCACGCTGCTGCGCAGCGCGCAGTGGCGCACCCGGCTCGACACGATGACGGGGTACCGCAGCAGCCGCAGCGGCGAGATCCTGTCCCTGCGCGAAATCCTGCCGTGGTGGCAGTTCAAGCCGCGCAGGACCGGAAACCCGCAAACACGTGGTCGCAGTGCGGTGGCTGGAAGTACCTGAATTTCGGATGCTTCATGCGTTCGCGGGTCGCGAACGACGCACCACGCAGCACCTTGTGGCTGCCGAAGCAGGGCTCGGAGTAGTCACGCCAAGGATCCGCCACAAAGCCCGGGTACGGACGCGCCGTGCTGCCAGTCCACTCCCAGACGCTGCCCCAGCGAAAACCGCGGCGCACAGCAGTGTGCGCAGCAAGCTCCCACTCGACCTCGGCCGGCAGCCTGCGCCCGGCCCAGCGGCACCAGGCGTCGGCCTCCCACCAGCTCACATGCATCGCGGGTTGCGTGCCGAGCATGCGCCGCGGCGTGCCGAAGCGGGTCTGCATCACCGCGCCGCTGGCCACGCCGATCTGGTCCACATAACGCGGTGCGCGCCCACCCTGCAGGCCGGACTGCGTCTGCAACCACTGCCAGCCATCGGCATGCCAGCACTCGGCGCGGTCGTAGCCGCCGTCGTCTACGAACTCGACGTACTGTGCCCAGGTGACCGGCTGGGCGTCGATCTCGAATTCCGGCACCGCCACCTCGAACGCCGCTCGCTCGTTGTCGAAACTGAAGCCCGGCCCCGGTGGGCTGCCCAGGGTCCAGCGCGCGGCGGGCACCAACAGGGGCGAACGCTCCGACATCGCGCCCGGCACGGCGATATCCACCGCCAGGCCCAGGGTCTGGGCCATGGTCACCAGGGCTTCGCCATGCAGGTCTTCGTGGAACAGCGCGAGGCGGAAGAAATACAGCCCGTCGTCGCTCTCGGGTGTCTTCTCGAGCAGTTCCAGCGTCGTTTCCAGCGTGCCGAGCAGGTAGGCCTTGGTGGCTTCGGACCCGGGCAGGTCCAGCGCCCAGCGCCGCGCAGGCGCCACCTGCACATCGCTCCACCAGGCGTCGGCCCGGCTCTCGTTGGACGCCAGGCGGGTGGCCCGCGGGTCGGCCTGCAGGCCGCGCTGGCGCTGCATGTTGCGCGCGATCCACCACTCCTGGAACCAGCCGATATGGCCCAGTTCCCACAACAGCGGGTTGAGCTCCGGCAGTGCCGGTACGGACGCGCCGGAGGTTTCCAGCAGCCCGGACATCTGCCCCACGAGGTGCAGGCTGTGGTTGCGGGCATCCATCAGCGCGACCGACAGCAGCTCGCGGCCGGCGCTGCGCATGGCGGGGGAGTCGATGCCTTGAACCAAGCTGTCTTGCATGGGCACGATCTTAGCCGCCAGGCGCCCATTCAAAATCCCTATGTGGCGATTACCTAAGGGAAACCCCGTGCCGTGACCGGTCGCTATTGTTCCTACAATTCACGGAGACTTTCGAGTCCTTGTGGTTCTCACTTTCCGCAATCCGTGTGGCCCTGCAACAAGCCCGGCCACCTCATCAACTTTGGGAGTTGTTTCTATGGATCGTCGTTCGATCATCAAGAATGCCGGCTTGGCCGGCGTATTGGCTGCCGGCATCGCGCCGGCCGTCGTGCATGCGCAGGCCAACATCCGTTGGCGTCTGACCTCGGGTTTCCCGAAGGCTCTGGACACGATCTATGGCGCAGCCGAAAGCTTTGCCAAGAAGGTCAAGGACATGACCGGCGGCAAGTTCGAGATCTCCGTGCATGCAGCGGGCGAGCTGGTGCCGATGCCTGGTTTGGTCGATGCAGTGCAGAGCGGCACAGTAGAAATGGGGCACACGGCGCCCTATTACTACTTCGGCAAGAACGATGCATTTGCGCTGGGCTGCGCCATCCCGTTCGGCCTGAACAGCCGCCAGATGACGGCCTGGAGTTACGACGGCAATGGGCTCAAGCTCATGCGCGAGTTCTACGCCGGTTACGGTTTCACGAGTTTCCCGATGGGCAATACGGGCGCCCAGATGGGCGGCTGGTACCGCAAGGAGATCAAGACCGTTGCCGACATGAAGGGCCTGAAGTTCCGCGTCGGAGGGTTCGCCGGCAAGGTAACTTCCCGTCTGGGCACCGTGTCACAGAACATCCCCGGCGGAGAGATCTACCAGGCGCTGGAAAAAGGCACGATCGACGCCGCCGAGTGGGTGGGCCCTTATGACGACCAGAAGCTGGGCTTTAACAAGGTCGCCCCGATCTACCATTACCCAGGCTGGTGGGAAGGTGGTCCGCAGCTGGACCTGTTTGTCAACCAGAAGGCCTACGACACGCTCTCGGCCGAGTACAAGGCAATCGTGGAGTCGGCGGCCGCATTCGCGCACACCGAAATGCAGGCCAAGTACGATGCCCGCAACCCTGGAGCGTTGAAGCAGCTCGTGGCCGGTGGCACCAAGTTGGTTCCGTTCCCCAAGCCCGTGATGGACGCCGCATTCAAGGAGTCGATGGCGCTTTACAGCGAGTTGAGCGCCTCCAACCCGGCCTTCAAGAAGATCTACGACGACTACGCGAATTTCCGTCGCGAAGCGAACCTCTGGTTCCGGTTCACCGAGGCACGTTTCGACAGCTTCATGCAAAGCGTGAAGCTCTAGGCAGGACACCGGGGCGCGCCGACGCGCCAGCTAAAAGGCCCCGCCAAGCCGGGGCCTTTTCCTTGGCGCTTTGGCCGCGCTGCCATGTACCGGCGTGGGGCCAAGACGCTGAACGCAGTGTCAGGAAGCCTTCCGGCCGTCAGGGCTTCTTGCCGCTGGCCGCGTCCTTCTTCATCGCCTCTTCCAGAGCCTTCATCGGATCATTGTCATCGGCCTTCTCCTCTTCGGCGGGCCGGGGTCCACCCGACGTATCCGTGCCGGACGCCGCACTGGCAGGTGAAGTAGCGGCACCGGGCACCGGCTCTGCCTTGGACCCGCCCTCCATCTTCTCGATGTCCTCACCGGCCTTCTTGATGTCGAGCACCTGTTCCTTGTCCAGGAACACTGTCACCGTCTCCGGCACGAAGATCACGATGGCCACCAGGATCAGCTGCATCACCACCCAGGGGATCGCTCCCAGGTAGATGTCGGTGGACTCCACCTTGCGCGGCAGGGACTTGTTCTTGAACAGCGTGTCGGAAATGCCGCGTAGGTAGAACAACGCGAAGCCGAACGGCGGGTGCATGAAGCTGGTCTGCATGTTCACGCAGATCATCACGCCGAACCAGATCAGGTCGATGCCCAGCTTGGCGGCCACTGGCGCCAGGAACGGGATGATGATGAACGCGATCTCGAAGAAGTCGAGAAAAAAGGCCAGGAAGAAGATGAAGATGTTGACGGCAATGAGGAAGCCCAGTTGGCCACCAGGCAGCCCCATCAGCATGTGCTCGATCCAGCGGCCGCCCTCGACCCCCTGGAACACCAGCGAGAATACCCGTGACCCGATCAGGATGAACACCACCATGGCGGTGATGCGCATGGTGCCCAGCATGGTGTCCTTCACCAGCGGCCAGTTCAGCCGCTTGTGAATGGCGGCCAGCACGAATGCGCCAACCGCGCCCATGGCGCCGGCCTCGGTTGGCGTGCAAATGGCAGTGGAGATGCCCGGCAGGCCTCCCATGCTGCCCAGTACCAGGAAAATCAGGACGGCCGACGGGACGATGCCGCGCAGGCAACGGCCCCACAGGGCCCAGCCCTGCAGAGTGCGCGCCTCCTTGGGCACACCGGGAACATGGTCCGGCTTGACGCGCGACAGAACGAACGTATAAAGTGCAAACAGAATCACCTGCAGGATCGATGGCCCCCATGCGCCCTTGTACATGTCGCCCACCGACTTGCCCAACTGGTCGGCCAGAACGACCAGCACAAGAGACGGCGGCACCAGTTGGGTGATCGTGCCCGACGCGGCCAGAACACCAGTGGCATAACGCATGTTGTAGCCCCAGCGCATCATGACCGGCAGCGAGATCATGGCCATGGCGATCACCTGGCCGGCGACCGTGCCGGTAATGGCGCCAAGAATGAATCCGACAATGATGACCGAGTAGCCCAGGCCGCCCCGGACCGGTCCGAACAACTGGCCCATCGAGTCCAGCATGTCCTCGGCCAGTCCGCATTTCTCCAGGATGGAGCCCATCAGCGTAAAGAACGGGATCGCCAGCAGCAGGTCGTTGGACAGGATGCCGAATACGTTGAGTGGCAACGCGTTCATGAAAGAAACCGGGAACCACCCCATGTAGACGGCGAAGTAGCCACAGACCAGGCCCAGCGCCGACAGCGAGAACGCGACCGGAAAGCCCAGAATCAGGACAATCACCAGCCCCGCGAACATCAGCGGTGCGAAGGTTTCCATGCTCATTGCAGAGGCCTTTCGTAATGGAACTCTGCGTCGTACTTGTGAGCAAGCCAGGCGATGCGTTTTATGATTTCAGAGATGCCTTGCAGCAGCACCAACGAGAATCCCAGCGGCAGCATCAGCATCGCAGGCCAGCGGATCAGGCCGCCCGAGTTGCTGGACATCTCGCCCGTCCTGTACATCTGCAGGAACAGTGGAAATGAAAAGTAGACCATGAGCACCATCACCGGAATCAGGAAGACGAAAAGGCCGAACAGGTCGACCCACGCCTGTGTCCGTCCCGAGTAGCGCCCGTAAAGGACGTCGACGCGGACATGCTCGTTGACACGCAACACCTGTGCCGCACCGAGCATCACGCAAGCGGCAAACAAGTACCACTGGATCTCGAGCCACGAGTTCGAGCTGTAGTTGGCCAAGTAACGCACGAGCGCATTGCCAGCGCTGATCAGACAGGAAGCCAGCACCGCCCACTTGGCGATATGGGCGAACCCGTTGGTCAGTCGATCGATCGCACGCGATATGTCGAGAAAGGTTTCCATGAGACGGAGCTCCTGCGGACCAGCCACACACCAGCATGGAGGCCGAATCTTCAAACGCTCTTAAGGTTAACCGGTATCAAGGGCAATTCCCCACGACCCGTGCGGGGCCGAACTAGGGGAAAACACCAATGCGCGCTCCGAGCCGGCCGGTGGTGCGGGCCGATCAGCCAACGATCTTGAGTGTCGGCCGGGCAGCTTCCTCGATGACCGCCCCAAATCGCGCCCGGATCGACGCCAGCATGCCAGGCGCATCCAGGCCCTGCATTGCCAGCAGCGTGGCAGGGTCGCCATGTTCGATGAACACGTCCGGCAGACCCAGATGCAACACCGGCCTGACCAAGCCGGCCGCCTGCAGTGCTTCCCCCACGGCGCTGCCGGCCCCGCCCATCACGGCGCCCTCTTCCACCGTGACCAGCGCCGCGTGCTGCTCGGCGATCTCCAGCAGCAACTGCTTGTCCAGTGGTTTCGCCCAGCGCATGTTGACCACCGTGGCGTCGAGCTGCCCGGCCGCCTCGAGCGCGGGGTACAGCAGGGTGCCGAAGGCCAGCACGGCGATGCCGCGGCCGCGCCGACGCACTTCG
>JANMZX010000511.1:0-18559 GCA_031383745.1 Rhodoferax sp.
CGATCAGCGGATAGGTGAGCGACACCATGCGCACACTGCCTCCCAGCCGTTCGATCGGTTCGCGGAATATGGCCGCCGTGCCCAGGGTGCCGGGCAACATGACCAGCGTCGGCCCGCCGTGCCTGCCGCGCGTCGCGATCACCTTCCAGAGCAGCCCGTCCACACGCACCGCGCGTTCGATGGGCAGTTTCATGAGGGGCTCCTGCGGGCGATTGCCACGTCACGCCACGGCGCATGGGCCATGGATGTGCCGGTCGCCGAGACGGCCAGGATGACGGACACGACCGGCAAGGGCATCGATTCACTATAGCACCCGGGTTGTCACGCAAAGCAGGTCCAAACATTCGCTTGACACCGGCTGACCCGGCCGCATAAACTTGCGACTGTACACATACATGAACTAAATTCACATATGAGAACAAACGAGGTCAAGTCGGCCGCCAGGATCCTGGATCTGCTCGAATTGCTCAGTGTGGTGCCAGGCACCCTGCGCTTGACCGACATCGCGCGCCAGATGGACATGCCCAAGAGCAGCACCTTTGCCTTGCTCAACACGCTTTCCGGCCGTGGCTATGTGGATCTCAGCGGTGACGGCTATGCAATTTCGCAGCGTTACCGGGATGGCGACTGGATTTCGGGCGAATACGGGCTGATGCGCCGGGCCGCGCAGCCGGTGATGGAGGCCGTCGCCGAGCAGACTGGCGAGTCCTGCTTTCTGGCGATCGCGGCGCACGACTGGCAGGTGCAGTACGTCGAGAAGGCGGTGAGCGACAACCCCCTGCGGTATGACATTGCCCTGTCCACCGTGCGCCCGGCGCACTCCACGTCGGTGGGCCTGACGCTTTTGGCGGACCAGCCCGACGACGTGCTGCGGCGCTATCTGGCGAGCGGGCGCGTCACCAAGCTCACCGAAAAAACGGTCACCGATCCTGCGCGTCTGCTGGAAGATATCGAACGCGTGCGTACCGACGGCCACGCGACAGTCGCCGACAGCTCGGTCATGGGCGCCTCGGGGGTGGCCGCATCGATCCGCGGTGTCGCGGGTGGCGCCATCGGGGCGTTGTGCGTGATTGCGCCGACTCCGCGTTTCGATCATGCACGCGAGCACATCACGCAACAGGTTCGGGATGCAGCGCTGCAGATCAGCGCCCAGCTGCCCGTCAGGGATTCCTCTGCCACGCCGGTCGCGCCTGCCTCACTGAGGCATACGCGATGGACCGCCTGACCGAGCCGTCGAAATCCGTTGTCGTCATCGGCGCAGGCATCGTCGGCGCCACATGTGCGCTGACCCTGCAGTTGCGCGGCCACCGGGTCACGCTGGTGGACCGCGGCCAGCCCGGCATGGGTTGTTCCTTCGGCAATGGCGGGGCCATCAGCCCGGACTTTTGCGTGCCCATGTCGATGCCGGGGATGTTGCGCCGTATCCCGCGTTGGCTCAGCGACCCGCTGGGGCCGTTGTCGCTGGACTGGCGCCACGTTCCGCGCGCATTGCCCTGGCTGCTGCGATGGGTCGCGGCGGGCACACCGGCGCGCGTGGCGCGGATTTCCGCCGCCATGCGGGACCTGCACGCGCCGTCGCTGGAGCTGTACCGACAGTTGCTCGGGGACCGGTACGACACGCTGATCGAGAAGAGCGGGCAGTTGTACGTCTGGCGCAACCGTGCGTCGACGCCGTCCGAGGAGATCGCCCGGCGATTGCGCGAGTCGCACGGCATTGCCGTGCGCACGTTGGGCGCGGATGATATCCGGGCGCTGGACGCGGACCTGGCACCGGGGTTCGTGCGCGGCCTGTTCTTTCCCGAGAACGCCCATACGGTCGACCCGTTGGGGCTGGTCGCGTCGATGGTCGAGCTGTTCGTGGCCGCCGGCGGCACCCTGCTGCGCAGTGATGTGCAATCGTTCCGGGTCCGGTCGGGCCGGGCCGTATGTGCTGTTGCGGCCGACCGGACGCTCGACGCCGACGCGTTTGTGCTGGCGGCCGGGCTGGCCTCGGGCCGGCTCGCGGCGGGGCTCGGCGACCGGATTCCCATGCAGGCCGAGCGCGGCTACCACGTGATGCTGCCCGATCCAGGCATACGACCCAAGATCAAGGTTGGCAACCGCGACCAGATGTTCGGGATGACTCCGATGCGCCACGGTGTACGTATCTCGGGCACGGTGGAGATCACCCGCCCGGACGCGCCGGCAGACATGCGCCGGGCTGCCGTCCTGCTGAAGAATGCCCAGGCCATGTACCCCGGCCTGAACGGCGACGGTGCCAGCTTCTGGATGGGTGAGCGCCCGTCCACCCCCGACAGCCTGCCCGTGATCGACCGTGCGCGGCGGGCCGGCAACGTGTTCTATGCGTTCGGTCATGGCCACTCGGGTCTGACCGGCGCGCCACTGACGGCCCGCATTGTGGCGGCCATGGTGGCGGGGCAAGCGGCAGCCATCGATGTGACCCCGTTTGCATGCGCGCGCTTCTAGCCGACCCATCTTCCATGAAAGACATCCTGATGCCCATTCCAGCGGACGGCCAGTTTCGTCCAGTCGCGCTCCTGTCCGTTGGCATCGACACCGGAGGCACCCACACAGACCTGGTGCTGGTAGGCCCCGGAATGCTGCACACGCTCAAGCTCCCAACCACGCCCGGCGACCTCAACGACGGCATCGTCGACGGGCTGCAGCAGATCCTGGCGCAGGCCGGCATGCAGGCCCGGGACGTGGGGCGTTTTGTCTACGCCAGCACCTTCGTCACCAACCTGATCGTGGAAGGCCGGGAGCGGATGTTGGGCCTGATCGGGACCGAGGGCTTCCGCGACGTACTCGAAATCGGCCGGGCCTCGCGCAAGCCCGACGTGTACGACATCCAGTGGCGCCCGCCTGCGCCGCTGGTGCCACGGTATTTGCGGCACACGGTGATCGAGCGCATGGACCACCGCGGGAGCGTCGTCGTGGCGCTCGACGAAGCATCGGTGGTTCTTGCCCTGGAACGCCTCGCTGCGCAGGGCGTGGAGAGCATCGCCGTCTGCCTGCTGCACGCCTACATCAACCCCGCACATGAACGGCGCATCGCCGAACTCGCGGCGCAGGTGTGCCCGGGGATCGATGTATCGCTGTCGTGCGACGTGGTGCGCGAGTTCCGCGAATACGAGCGTACCAGCACCACCTGCATCAACGCGTTCATCAAGCGCCCGATCCGCGAGCACCTGACCAGCCTCGAGCAACGCCTGCGCGCCGGTGGCATTCAGGCCGTGCCGTTCATCATGCAGGGCAACGGTGGCGTGTGCACCTTCGCGGCCGCCACACGCCTGCCGGTGTCCGTGACCCACTCCGGCGTCATGGGCGGAATCATCGGCGCCACGGCGCTGGCGCTGGCCTGCGGCATCCGGGACATCATCACGCTCGACATGGGCGGCACAAGCGCGGACGTGTCGCTGGTGCTGCAGGGTAAACCGGTGCTGGCCAACCGCAGCGCAGTCGGCGCCCATCCGCTGATCGTGCCCACTCTCGACATGGTCACCATCGGTGCGGGCGGCGGCTCCATCGCCTGGGCAGAAAGCGGCTCCGCAATGCGGGTCGGCCCGCGCAGCGCCGGTTCGGTGCCTGGTCCGACCTGTTATGGCCAGGGCGGGCTGCAGGCCACAGTGACCGACGCGAACCTGTTTTGCGGGCGACTCAACGCCGACTACTTCCTCGGTGGCGCGCGGCCGCTGTACCCGGAGTTGGCGCGCCGAGCCGTCGAACAGCTGGGCCACGACCTCGGCATGTCGCCGGACCTGGCCGCGCTGGGCATCATCGCGATCGCCGAGGCGCACATGGCCAACGCGGTCAAGCTGGTCTCGGTCGAACGCGGGCTCGATCCGCGGGACTTCACGCTGGTGGCATTTGGGGGCGCCGGCGCGCTGCACGCCGTGCAGCTGGCCGAGGCCCTGTCGATCGACAGGATACTGATCCCGCCGGCCCCCGGCAATTTGTCGGCCATGGGCCTGGTGTGCGCCGACGTGCGCCACGACCTCACCCGGACCCATGTCGGCGAGCTTGGCAGCCTCGACGCGGACCAGGTGCACGGGCTGTACCGGCAATTGCTGGACGAGGCGGCGCAATTGCTGGACGAAGATGGCGTGGGCCCGGAGCGCCGCCAGTTCCTGTTGTCCGCGGACGTGCGGTACCAGGGTCAGAACTACCACCTGAACCTGCCGTTGTCGGACAACGAGCTGAAGCCCGGGTTTGCCGAACTGGCCGCGCGCTTCCACACGCAGCACCAGCGGGTCTATGGCTACCAGCTGGCCGGGCGCACGCTTCAGCTGGTCAACACGCGCGTTACCGCGCTGGGTGCCAATACGCCGGCGAGCTGGCCTGCGGTCATCTGCGCGCCGGCCGCTGGCGGCGACACCGAGGCACGCCAGATCCTGCTCGCCAACGGCCAGCGTGTCTCGGCGCCGGTGCACCGGCTGCGAACGCTGCCTGCGGGGTTCGAGATGCAGGGCCCGGCCATAGTCGAGTATCCGGGTGCCACGCCGTACCTCGCACCGGGCTGGCATTGCCGCTTCGATGCGATGCAGAACGCCCACCTCCTGAGCGGCCGCCTGCACGACATCGCCAGCACCCTCGAAACCCTCGCACACACGGAGCACGTCCATGCCAACGCGTAGTCCACACCATCCGGCGCTGCAGACGTCGATGCAGCGGATCGACCCGGTCACGCTGGAAATCGTGCGCAACGGGCTCAAGGCGGTGGCCACGCGGGTCACGCGGCGCATGATCCGCTCTGCCAACTCCTTCATCGTCAAGGAAATGGAAGACTGCTCGGCGTCGATCCTCGACGCGCGCGGGCAACTGCTGGCCGAAGAGGCCGGCCCGCCGATCCAGCTCAACACGGTGGGGATATGCCTCAAGACCATCCTCGCGCACTACATCGGCCAGGGCGAGTGGAACCCCGGTGACGTGGTCATCACCAACGATCCGTACGCCGGCGACGGCTCGCTCGGCGCGACCCATACCAACGACTACCTGGCGTTCTACCCCTGTTTCTGCGACGGCGAACTGGTGGCCTTCACCGGGCTCATGGTGCACCACATGGATATCGGTGGCATGAACATGGCCAACCGTGGCTGGGGCACGGAGATCTTCCAGGAGGGCGTGCGCATACCGCCACTGAAGATCGTCAAGGCCGGGCAACTCGACCGCGACCTGCTGGCCGTGATCCTGCGCAACACGCGCACGCCGGAGATGCTGGAGAACGACCTGCTGGCGCAGATCTCCAGCGTGCAGGTGGCTGCGGACGACGTGATCGCCCTGTTCCACAAGTACGGCACGGCGACCATGCAGGCCTGCTTCGCGGCCCTGATCGACTACTCCGAGCTGCGCACGCGCGAGGAGATCTCCGCCATGCCCGACGGCAGCTTTTTCCACGAAGAGCCGCTGCTCGACGACGGTGCGCAGGGCGGGCCGTTCCACCTGCGCCTGCAGGTGGTCAAGCAGGGGTCGGAGATCAGCTTCGACTTCACAGGCACCGATGCCCAGATCAGCGGGCCCATCAACAGCCCGCTGGCCACCACGCTGGCGGCGGTCTACTACGTGATGCGCTGCCTGACCGGGTCCACCATCCCCAGCACCGAAGGCTGCAAGCGCCCGATCACGGTCATCGCGCCGCCGGGCACCCTGGTCAACGCGCGTTCCCCGGCCGCGGTGTACCAGCGCATGATCGTCTGCCACACCATCGTCGATCTGGTGATGGGCGCCATGAGCAAGGCGGTGCCGCAGCGCGTGATGGCCGACTCCTGCGGCTGCCTGTACAACTTCACCTACGCGACCGACCCGCTGTCGGGCAAACGCAACATGTTCGGCGAGGTGGTTCCGGGCGGCATCGGCGCGACCGCCACCGGGGACGGCATGGAAGTCATGGCCTGCCACGTGACCAACTGCCACATTCCACCCACCGAGGCGATCGAGATGGAGTCGCCCGTGCTGTACCTGCGCCGCGAGATGCGTTGCGACTCCGGCGGTCTGGGCCAGTTCCGCGGTGGCGTCGGTCAGGTGCTGGCGTATCGGGTGCTGGGCGCGGACGCCAAGCTGCACCATACCTCCCAGAAGTCCGTGTCCCGGCCCCAGGGTGTATTCGGCGGAACGCCGGGCGACGGCGGCCGCTGGGTCATCAACGAAGGCCTGCCGTCCGAGCGCACGCTCCCATTTGCGATCGGCGACATCGAGTCGATTGCGGTGGGCGACACGGTCACCCACTTCACCCCCGGTGGCGGCGGATATGGGCCGGTGCATCAACGCGACCCTGCCGCCGTTGCGCGTGACGTCCGCAACGGGCTGGTTTCCACGCAAGCCGCGGTCGCTGCGTACGGCGGCGCCCAGACCACGACAGGCGACAGCGCGCAAGCTGGCCCATGAGGCGGGCCCGGCCATTCTTGATTCCCCGATCGATTCCCGATCTTTTTACCCCCTCAACCAGGAAACAACGATGAAATACCCCCAAGTAGCGGCTCTGTGTCTGGTGGCGATGGCAGTGGCCACGTCGATTGCCCAGGCGCAGGTCAAGAGCGCAGTCAAGGAAGTGCGAATGCTCGAATCGGGTGGGCCCAGCGGCGACTCGATCGAGCAGGCCTATATCAAGCCGTTCACCGACAAGAGCGGCGTGAAGGTGGTGCGCGAGAGCCCCTCCGGTATCGGCAAGCTGCAGGCCATGGTGCAGTCGAAGAACGTGACCGCGACCCTGGTGGAACTCGGTTCGACGCAGGTGGCGATGGCGCGCACCCTGGGCCTGCTGGAGAACCTCGACTGGGCCGCCATCAACCCGGCGCCGATGTACCCGGAAGCCAAGTTGCCCGACGCCTTCGGTTACCAGTATTTCTCCACCGTCATGGCCTGGGAGAAAGGCTCCAAGAAGCCGGCCAGCTGGGCCGACTTCTGGAACGTGAAGGACTTTCCGGGCAAACGCGCGCTGCCGGACTATGCGAGCTACGCGCTGCCGCTGGCGCTGCTGGCCGACGGCGTGAAACCCGAGAACCTGTACCCGCTCGACGTGGACCGCGCCTTCGCCAGCCTGCAGAAGATCAAGGGCAGCATCGCCGTGTGGTGGACTTCCGGCGCCCAGGCACCGCAATTGCTCGAAGACAAGGAAGTGAAGTACGCCGCCGCATGGTCCGGCCGCATCGTCGGCAACCCCAAGCTGGAGTACACCTACAACCAGGGGCTGCTGCAGGTGTCGTATTTCGTCGTCCCCAAGGGCTCCGACCCCGCAGCCAAGGCGGCAGCCATGGGGTTGCTGACGGAAATGTCGCAGTTGAAGAACCAGTCCATCGCGTCGGCCGTCATCCCCTACACCGGCGCCAGCCCGGGGATCGAGAAGACCATCGCCAAGGACAAGGTGAACGACTATCCGACCTCCGAGGCCAACAAGAAGCTGCAGGTGCTGAGCGACCCGAACTGGACCGCGGACAACGTCAAGCTGATCGAGAAGCGCTGGCAGGAATTCAAGCTCGGCCTGTAACGCAACCGCCACCCCATGACCACCACCACCGCGATTGCACGCCGCCCCGTCATCGTTACCTGCGCCGTGACGGGCGGCGCACCCTTCAAGGCCGGCTCGCAGGTGCCGGTCACGCCGGAGCAGATCGCCCGGCATTCGGTGGATGCCGCGCGTGCGGGGGCGGCCATCGTGCATATCCATGTACGCGATCCCGTGACCGGCGCCGCGGTCGGCCACACCGCGTTGTACCGCGAGGTGGTCGAGCGGATCCGCGGCAGCGGGGTCGATGTCATCATCAACCTCACCACTGGGTATGGCGGGCGGTATGTTCCCAGCGCCGCCAATGTGCGCGTCGCCGATGACGCGCTCTCCACGCTGCTGCCGCCCCTGGCGCGGGTGCCCCACGTCGTGGGCCTGCGGCCCGAGTTGTGCAGCCTCGACGTGGCAACCCTCAACTTCGGCGAGGGCGTCTTCATGAACAGCCCGGCACATCTGCGCATCATGGCCGACGCGGTCCGTGCGGCCGGCGTGAAGCCCGAGATCGAGGTATTCGAGGCCGGCCACATCCGGCTGGCGCTGCGCCTGATGGAGCAGGGCCACCTGCTCGCACCGGCGCATTTCCAGTTCTGCCTGGGCATCGAATGGGCCATGCCGGCCACGCGGGAGGCGATGGTGTTCATGCGCTCGCTGGTGCCCGAGGGCTCCACCTGGTCGGCGTTCGGTATCGGCCGCCAGCAGTTTCCGATGGTGGCCGAAGCGGTCCGCCTGGGCGGCCATGTACGTGTCGGCCTGGAGGACAACCTCTACCTGGAAGCCGGCGTGCTGGCCAGCGACAACGCGGCACTGGTCAGCAAGGCGGTGGCGGTCATCGAAGCCGAAGGCGCGCATGCCGCCACGCCGGACCAGGCGCGCGAGATCCTCGGTCTGGCTGCATGGCGATGAGCACCACCGGGCCGTTCGCAAGGTCGAATTCCGCAATGCGCGGCAGGGAGAAAGCCTGATGAGCACCATCGAACTGGTCGGTGTGTCCAGGCGCTACGGCGACGTCACCGCCGTGCAGGCCACGGACCTGAAGATCGAGCAGGGCGAACTGGTGACCCTGCTGGGTCCCAGCGGCTCGGGCAAGAGCACCATCCTGTCGATGATTGCGGGCCTCACCACGCCCAGCTCCGGACACATCAGGATCGGCGGCCGCGATGTCACGCATGTGCGGCCTTCGCAGCGCAATCTCGGTCTGGTGTTTCAGAGTTATGCGCTGTTCCCCCACATGACGGTGTTCGACAACATCGCATTTCCCCTCAGCATCCGCGGCCTGCGCAAGGCCGAGGTGGCGCGACGCGTCGGCAAGGCGCTGGACCAGGTTCGCCTGACCGGGCTGCAGGCGCGCCGCCCGAGCCAGCTGTCCGGTGGCCAGCAGCAGCGCGTGGCGTTGGCGCGTGCTCTGGTGTTCGAGCCTGACATCCTGCTGCTCGACGAACCGATGGGCGCGCTGGACAAGAAGCTGCGCGAGGAGGTGCAGCTGGAACTGCGCCAGTTGCAGCGCGAACTGGGCGTGACCACCGTGCTGGTCACCCACGACCAGGAAGAGGCGCTGTCCCTGTCGACCCGTGTGGTCGTCCTCGACCACGGCCGCGTGCAGCAGATCGACACGCCCGCGGCAACCTACCGCCGCCCGCGCAACCGGTTCGTCGCCAACTTCATCGGTACCGCCAATCTGTTCGACGGGAACCTCGAGCAGGCAGCCGACGGCGCGACCCTGGTGCTTGCCGGCGGCGAACGCGTGCCCTGCGCGATCGAGGGCGCGCAGACGGGCACTGCCTGCCTGGTGGTGCGCCCAGAGCATCTGCGGGTGCTGGATGCCGGCGCGCCGACCGGATTGCCGGCCCGTGTGGTCGAGGTGGTGTACTTCGGGCAGTCGGCCCGGATCCATCTGAAGACCGTGTCCGACCTCGCCGTGGTGGCGGTCGCCGATGGACTGCAGGCACTGCCGGCGCCCGGCCAGGCCGTCCGCCTGGGGTGGGCCGCCGAACACACCTGGGTCATGCCGGCATGAAACGGATCACACCCAGCGCGTGGCTGGTATTGCCACTGTTGCTAGCTGTCGGCGTAGGCTTCAACCTGCCGCTTCTGGGCATGCTGGGGCGCAGTCTTTTTGGGGCTTCCGGCCTGACGCTGGCGAACTTCCGCGAGATGTTCGAGGCCTCCGCGTATCTGAAAGTGCTGGCCGGCACGTTCCGCATCGCCCTCGTCACGGCGCTCCTGTGTGTCCTGCTGGGTTACCCGCTCGCCTACTGGCTGCGCCGTCTGCCGCCGCGCTGGCAGATGGTGGCCCTGACCCTGGTC
The DNA here is from genome assembly GCA_031383745.1 of Rhodoferax sp. GTDB lineage: Bacteria > Pseudomonadota > Gammaproteobacteria > Burkholderiales > Burkholderiaceae_C > CAISIP01. The sequence goes on from JANMZX010000511.1 coordinate 9,803, forward strand.
GTCATTCCGTTCTGGATCAGTATCCTGGTGCGCACCTACGCCTGGATCGTGGTGCTGGGCAATGCCGGCATCGTCAACCGCAGCCTGCTGGCGCTGGGGCTGATCGACGAGCCCCTGAGCTTCCTGTACAACGAACTGGGTGTGGTCATCGGCACGGTCAATGTGCTGCTTCCGTTCCTGGTGCTACCGCTGTTCGCTGCCATGCTCAAGATCGACGAGCACTTGCTGCGCGCCGCCGAGACCCTGGGCGCGAGTCCGTGGACCGTCTTCTGGCGGATCTTCTTCCCGCTCAGCGTGCCGGCCCTGTCGGCCGGCGCGGTACTGGTCTTCATCCTGACGCTCGGCTTCTTCATCACCCCCGCCGTGTTGGGTGGCGGGCGCGTGCCTATGGTGGCCAACATGCTCGATCTGTTCGTGAACCAGATGCCCAACTGGGAACTGGCCTCGGCGATATCGGCGGTGTTGCTGGTCGTCACGCTGGCCTTGTTCGTGTGGTACCTGCGCCTGACCCGCGCACAGGAGCAGGCATGAACCCGAACGCACCGCGGCTTGCCGTGGCCGACCACCTGAGTGACCGCCCGGCGGTGCTGCGCCTGAACCGCGTCGTCGTGGCCCTGTGCGCGATCGGTGTGCTGCTGTTCCTGTGCCTGCCGGTATTGATCGTGGTGCCGATGTCGTTTTCCAGTGCCACCTCGCTGCGTTTCCCGCCGGAGGGCTTTTCGATGCGCTGGTATGCGCAGGTGTTCGGCGATCCGCGCTGGGTGCGGGCGATGCAGACATCGCTGGTGCTGGCCCTGTTGTCGAGCACCATCGCACTGGTGCTGGGCGGGCTGGCCGCGTACGGCCTGGTGCGCGGGCGCTTCTTCGGGCGCATCGCGATCCAGAGCAATTTCGTGGCACCGATGATCATCCCTTCGGTCGTCACCGCCGTAGCGCTGTATTTCGCGCTGGCCCGCATCGGGTGGCTGGGCTCCTTTGGCGGCCTGCTGCTCGGCCATACCCTGCTGGGCGTGCCGTACGTGGTGCTGATCATGTCGGTGGCCATCCGCGGCTTCGACAGCCGCATCGAGGATGTGGCGTTCACGCTGGGCGCCTCCTGGTTCACGATGTTCCGGCGCGTGCTGGTGCCCAACCTGCTGCCGAGCACGGCGGCGGCGTGGATTTTTGCGTTCGTGACCAGCTTCGACGAGGTGGTGATCACCTCTTTCATCGCCGGTACGCATGAAACGGTACCCAAGCGCATGTTCAATGACCTGGTGCTGCAGGTGAACCCGTCGATCACGGCCATCGCGACCCTGCTGATCGCGGGCAGTGTCGCGCTGATGGGCCTCGCAGCCATGCTGGTGCGGCGCGCACGCCTGGCCGCGTCGCTTCCTGTACCCTGAACCGGACCCGATCCACTTCCTTCCCCTGACTGGAGATCCTCGCATGACAACCCCCACCAACGGCTACGGCGAGCGTGGCGGCCCGGTGCAACTGTTCTTCCTGAAGAACGACACGCCGCGCCGACCCATGGTTGCGCGGGGTGAAGGCATATACCTGTGGGATGCCGACGGGCGTCGTTACATCGACGCCTCGTCGGGCCCGATTGCCGCCAACATCGGGCACGCCAACACCCGTGTCATCGAGGCGTCTGACAGGCAGATCCGCAGCGTGGCGTATGCCAGCCGGGTGTTTTTCGAAAACCAGGCCAACATCGACCTGGCCGACATCATCGCCAGCCTGAGCGGGCCAGGCCTGGAGCGGGCCTTTTTCGTGTCCGGCGGTTCCGAGGCCAACGAGAGCGCCATGAAGATGGCGCGCCAGTATGCGATCACGCAGGGGCAAGGGTCGCGCTGGAAGGTGTTGTCGCGCAACCCCAGCTACCACGGCGGCACGCTGGGCACGATCGCCATCAGCGGAGACCCGGTGTCGGAGGCCCACTTCGGCCCCATGACCCGCCTGATGCCCAAGGTGCCCGCACCCTTCACTTACCGCCTGGCCGAGGGGCAGACACCCGAATCGCATGCCGAGCGTTGCGCCGCCGCCCTCGAAGACACGATCCTGCGTGAAGGCCCCGAGACCGTGTTGGCCTTCATCCTGGAGCCGGTCGGCGGCCTGGCCACCGGCGCGCTCGTGGCACCCGCTGCGTACTACGCGCGGGTGCGCGAGATCTGCAGCCGCTACGGCGTGTTGCTGATCTTCGACGAAGTGATGAGCGGGGCCGGGCGCACCGGGGCGTTCCTGGCCGCGCACCACTGGCCCGATGCACGTCCCGATATCGTGACCCTGGCCAAGGGCCTGGGCGCCGGCTACACGCCGCTGGGCGCGGTGCTTGCGTCGCGGGCCATGGTGGATGCGCTGGCCGAGGCCGGCGGCTTCATGCATGGATTCACCTATGGCTCCAATCCGCTGTCGTGCGCGATCGGCCATGCCGTGGTGGCCGAAACGGTCGAACGCGGCCTGATCCCGAACGCGGCCGCGATGGGTACCCGCCTGCGCGAACGGCTGATGGAGTTGCGGCCGGGCAGCCGGGTGATGGGCGACATCCGCGGCAAGGGCCTGCTGATGGCGATCGAGATCGTCTCCGACCGCGCCAGCAAGGCGATCTTCCCCGCACAGACCATGGCGATTCCCCGCATCGTGGCGCTCGGCATGGAGCGCGGCCTGCTGCTGTATTCGCGCCGCACGGCCAACGGCCTGTACGGTGAATGGCTGATGGTGGCGCCGCCGCTGATCGTCGATGCGCAGCAGATCGACACCATCGCCGGCCTGATCGGCGAGACGCTGCGCGCGTTCGAGGCGCAGCTTTGAGATTCGGCCTGGACATCCCCTTCGTGAACCTGCTGGGGTTCGACCTGGAACTGTTCGAAGGCGGGCAGTCGGCGATCGGCTACACCCCGGCCCCGGACCACCTGAACGCGTTCGGGCTGACGCATGGCGGCGCGCTGATGACCCTGCTCGACGTGGTGATGGCCACGGCGGCGCGCAGTGTGCAGAAGGAGGGCACCGGGCTGGTGACGATCGAGATGAAGACCAGCTTCATGCAGGCCGCCCACGGCCGGGTCACCGGCCGAGGACGCCTGATGCACCGCAGCGCCAACATGGCGTTCACCGAGGCCACGGTGTACGACGCCGAGGGCCGGGCCTGTGCGCACGCCACCGGCACCTTCAAGTACACCCGTCTGGCTACGCCGGTGCGCGTGTGACGCCGGCATGTTCGTTCTGGCGCGTCCCGGTCTGTTAGGCTGGTGGCCTCTGGCACTTTCCCACCACACACGAGGCACTCCATGCAATACCGACGACTGGGCCGCAGCGGCCTGCAGGTAAGCGAGCTCTCACTGGGCTCCTGGGTCACGTACCACAACCAGGTCAACGTGAGCGCCGCGCGCGAGATGCTGGCGGCCGCCATGGACGCCGGCATGAACTTCTTCGACAACGCCGAAGGCTACGCCAGCGGCAAGAGCGAGGAGGTGATGGGCAAGGCCTTCAAGGCGCTCAAGTGGCCGCGCCTGAACTACATCGTGTCGACCAAGTTCTACTGGGGCCTGGCCACCGAGGGCGCCGGGATCAACCGCAAGAACACGCTCAACCGCAAGTACCTGTCGCAGGCCATCGATGGCTCGCTGGCCCGCATGGCGCTGGACTTCATCGACCTGGTGTATTGCCACCGGCCCGACCCGCACACGCCGATCGAGGAGACGGTGTGGGCGATGAGCGACATGATCACACAGGGCAAGGCGCTGTACTGGGGCACCAGCGAATGGTCGGCCGGCGAGATCCGCGCCGCCTGGGACATCGCCGAGCGCCACCACCTGCACAAGCCGGTGGTGGAGCAGCCGCAGTACCACCTGTTCCACCGCCAGCGCGTCGAGCAGGAATATGCCCGCCTGTACGAGGACATCGGCCTGGGCCTGACCACCTGGAGCCCGCTGGCCAGCGGCCTGCTGACCGGCAAGTACCGCAAGGGCGTGCCCAAGGACAGCCGGGGCGCGCGCAAGGACATGGGCTTTCTGGTGAAGGCGCTGACCGATACCGCGCGCAATGCGGCGGTGGATGGATTGGTTCTGGTGGCCGCCGACTTGGGCTGCACGCCGGCGCAGCTGGCCATTGCCTGGGTGGCGCGCAATCCGCGCGTCAGCAGCGTGATCACCGGCGCGTCGAAGGTCGCGCAGCTCAAGGACAACCTGGGTGCGCTCGACGTGTTGCCCAAGCTGACGCCCGAGGTGTTGGCGCGCATTGACGAGATCTGCCAGCCCGTGGCCACTTGATACCGATTGGCATTTGATCTTTGGGGCGTTGAGGCTGACCGCTTTCGGCCGATTGCGGTCGATGTTGGTTTTTCCCGAACCCATGACAGCCCGGATTCCCCCCGCCACCCGCTGCGGTGGCGAGGCGCAAGGCGTTGCAGGCGCGTTCGTTGCCACAGGGTGCGTCGTTGAGGATGAACAAGGTCGCCGTCATGGTCGATCCTTTGGAGCTTGTGGGGACAAGCCAATTGAAGATCAGGGTGCTGCGGACACCGGCAAGCCCGCTGCCCGCCATTCGCTGACGCCATCCAGGGTCTTGCGCGCGCGAAAGCCGTGTGTCTGCAACAAGGCGACCGCCGCATCCGACATCACACAAAACGGTCCGCGGCAGTAGGCGACGATCTCCACGTCGCGGGGCAATTCCGACAGGCGGTGCGCCAGTTCCGCCAAGGGCATGGACCGTGCATGCGGCAGGTGGGCTGCGTCGTATTCGGCCTGTGGGCGCACGTCGAGCATCACCAGCTCGCCGCGCCGGGCCTTGGCGAGCAGGTCCTTGCGGCTGACCTGGGTCAGCAGTTCGGGTGCGCTCACCATCTGCCGCAGTGCCATGCGCAGCTCCAGCAGGTGTTCTTCCGCCACCTGCCGCAGCACCACGCCGAGTTGCGCCACGTCGGTGCCGCTGAGGCGGTAGACCATGCGTTTGCCGTCGCGGCGCACCTCCACCAGGTGGGCCGTGCGCAGCGCCTTGAGGTGGGCGCTGGCCAGCTTCACATCGATGCCGACCTCGGCCACGATGGTCTCCACGGCTTTTTCGCCCTGCGCCAGCATTTCCAGGATTTCAAGCCGTTTCGGGCTCGAGAGCGCTTTGCCCATGCGGGCGACCTGCTCGTACAAAAGGCTTTTGAGTGCGCGCTGGTGCATGCGTTTCATTCTAACGAGCATTAGAATGAATGCAATGTGCGTGAATTGAACGGTGAGCATGGGTCCTCCGGAACCATGCGCTGTTGATGGAGGATTGCATGGATTTCGAGCGTTATGTCGCATTGCACGAGCCCGCGATCCGCCTGGGATTTTTCGTGGGCACTTTTGTGCTGGTTGCATTGTGGGAACTGCTGGCGCCACGGCGCGCGCTGACTGTGTCCAAGACCATGCGATGGGTCAGCAACCTGGGTCTGGTGGTGCTCAACACCGTGTTGCTGCGTCTGATGTTCCCGCTCGCCGCGGCCGGCATGGCGGCCTTTTGCGCGGCCAATGGGTGGGGGTTGTTGAACCACTTTCAGGTGCCGTTCGTGGTGGCACTGCCGTTGGCGGTGATCGCCATGGATTTTGTGATCTGGCTGCAGCACGTGATGGTGCATGCGGTGCCGGCGCTGTGGCGGCTGCACCAGGTGCACCACGCCGACCTGGACTACGACCTGACCACCGGTGCGCGTTTTCACCCGATCGAGATCGTCTTGTCGATGTTGATCAAGTTCGCCACCATCACTGTGCTCGGCCCGCCGGTCCTGGCGATCGTGATTTTCGAGGTGTTGCTCAATGCCACATCGATGTTCAACCACGGCAACATCCGTTTGCCTGCTGCGTTCGACCGCGTGCTGCGGTGGTTCGTCGTTACGCCGGATATGCACCGCGTACACCACTCGGTCGAGGACGACGAGACCAACTCCAACTTCGGCTTCAACCTGCCCTGGTGGGACCGCCTGTTCGGCACCTACCGCGCCCAGCCGCGCGCCGGCCATGATGGACTGGTAATCGGTTTGCGGGGCCGTACCGAGCCGCGCGAGGTGGCGCGCCTGCCCGGCATGCTGCTGATGCCGTTCCGGGGCGCGGTCGACGGCTACGCCATCAACCGGCGCCGCTGGTCCGCTGCGGACGGCGAGTGATGAACGAGGCCACGCTACGCTGGTTGGCGGGCCTGGCGTTGACCAGGGACGACATCGCTACCGGCCCGACAGGAGCGCGCCGTTACGCGGCCGGGGCTTGGGGTTGCACCAGAGCAGTCGCATGGTGGCGGCGGGCCTTTGCAGCAGCAAGTGCCGCGGTTGCCTGGGGCAACAGCGCACGTTTCAGGTGCCGGCCAAACACCACTGCAACCAGCATGCCAGATGCCAGGATGCCCAGCCCGGCATAGGCGGCCCACCGTGGGTCCACCTGGGAACCTGCAGCGCCAATGGCGAACCCGATCAATACCCAGACAAGAGTCCAGCCCATTGCGCCGAGCGTGTCGAAGGTCGCAAAGCGCGTCCACCCGAGCCGTGATGCACCGGCACCGACCCCGATCAGCGTGTAGGTCCCCTTGGAGAAGCGGTACAGCGGCAGAAGCAGTCGCTCGTAGCGCTCGACGCCCGCAGCCCCGAGAGCCAGCCAGGGTGCGAAACGCGGAAACGTCGCATACAGCCAGGGCGCGTAACGCCGCCCTACCGCGAACCGCAGCTGGCTGCCGATCATGGTGCCTGCGAGGACGCTTGCCAGAACGGCGGCGAGGTCCAGCGCGCCGGAGAAGCTGATGTACCCCGCGACCATGGGAAGCGGCCCGGTCTTGCCCATCGCATACGCCAGCAAGAAGCCATAGGCCCAACGGTCGTACTGGGCGATCAGGGCATAGAGTTCCTGTGCTGTCATGGGCGCATTCTTGCCGAGTGCGAGCCATGCGAATGGTGGCTTGGACGATGTCCTTGGGGATGTTGCGGAGATACCTGAGCGCCGCGCAGCAGGCGCAGGCCATTGGCGACCACCAGCAGGCTGGCGCCCATGTCGGCGAACACCGCCATCCACATCGTCGCCGTACCGAAAACCGCCATCACCAGAAGCACGCTTCAGTGCGGGTGCATCGTTGATGCCGTCGCCCACCATGCCGGTGACGCCATACCGTTTCTGCATGTTCCGGATGGCGTCGAGCTTGGCCTCGGGGAGCAGGTCGCCACGAACATCCGAAATACCTGCCTGCGATGCGATGCGATGGCCTGGGCGGTGGCGGAGTTGTCGCCGGTGAGCATCACCGCGTCGACACCCGGCGCATGCAGGTCGGCGATGGCCCGACGGGAGCTTTCCTTGTTCGTGTCCGCTACCGCAAAAAACGCCAGGACACCGGTGCCGTCGGACAGCAGCGTCAGGCTTCGGCCCTGCAACGCGTGCAGCGGATGGTCTCTCCCGTGATCGAGGCCTGGTCGATGGCCCGGGCGGGCCACCGCCATGCAAGCCCTATCCATGGCGCGCATCCGCAGGTGGGTGTTTCGGCCAAGCCTGCAAATGCCTGACCAGGTCGCCCGCCGAGCCCCTCAGTCCCGGATCGTCGACTCCACCACGCAGCGGGTGACACGCGGCGGTGACTCGCCGATGTGGAACGCATTGCGGCGGTCGCGCAGGGCGGCATCGGCGGCGGTGAGGCGCTCGAAGCGTCGCAGGTGCTCGACCCAGGACGGGTCGACGAACTGCTCGACGAAGCGACCGGGTTCGTGGATGTCGCGCGGCAGCTCCCAGGACAAAACGCCGTGGCGCAGGCGGCTGCTGCGGCTGTGCTGCATCAGCGCGCGGAAGTCGTCGGCGCGGGCGGGGTCGATCTGGTATTCGATGTTCACCACCACATGGCCGCTTTGCGGCGGGGACTCGGCCACCGGGCGGTTCGCTTGCCGCATCGGCGTCTGGTCCTCCTCGACACTGGTGTTGACCATCAGCCGGTTGGCTGCCAGCACCGCCAGCAGTCCGACCACCGAGGCGACGAGCAGCGCAATCGGAACGGTGGTCCAGGTGGCCACCTGGCCCCACAGCGCCGCGCCGGATGCACTGGCGCCCATGATCGCCATCTGGTACATCGACATGCCGCGTGCGCGCACCCAATCGGGCAGCCCCATCTGGGCCGACACACTGAGCGAGTTGGCGGTGGTGATCCAGGCCATGCCGGAGACGAACATGGCCAGGCTGGCCAATGCCGGCCAGGGCACCAGCGCCACCGTGGCCATGCCCAGCGAATACAGGCCGGTGCCGCGCGCGACCAGCCCGTCGCGCGACCAGCGCTGGCGCAGCCGCGGCAGGAACAGCGCGGCCGAGATCGCCCCTGCGCCCATCGAGGCCAGCAGCAGGGTGTAGGTGCCGGCCCCGCCGCCCTCGAGCCCGCGCGCGACCAGCGGCAGCATCGCGACCGATGCGGTCGAGCAGAAGAAGAACAGCGACACCCGCACCAGCACGCCCTGCAGGTGCGGCGACTGCCCGACGAACTGCAGTCCGACGCGCATCGCGCTGAGGAACTTCTCGCGCCCCAGCGGCTGCGGGGTTGGGGTGCGCTGCCAGCGCGAAATCACCCACGCCGCCAGCACCGACAGGCAGGCGTTGAGCATGAACACATAGGCGCTGCCCACGCTGGCGATCAGCGCACCGGCCACCACGGGCCCGACAATGCGCGACACGTTCATCGCGATCGCGTTCAGCGCCAGCGCCGACGACAACTGGCGCCGCTCCACCAGCTCCGGCACCAGGGCCGCGTAGACCGGCCAGCGCAGCGCCAGGCCGATGCCGTTGGCGAACGTCAGCA
>JANMZX010000515.1:0-1918 GCA_031383745.1 Rhodoferax sp.
AGCGCCGCAAACGCGACAAACCGAGCACCAACATGCCCTGGCGCAGCGACTCGATACCCTCGCGCAGCTTGAAGGCAGCGGAATTGGCGAAGCGCAGGAAGCGGTAGGACAGCACCGGCTCCTCGGTCAGCAGGTTCTCGAGCACCTCCAGCGAGGCATCGGCGTCGGTCGCGGCGAGCAGCTTGTTGATCGAGCGCCGGTCGGGCGGAACCGGGTCGTGGATGGATTGCAGGATATCCTCGCTGGGCCAGCCTGCCACGCCCCAGGCACCGCGCTGGTCCAGGCAGTGGTCGACCAGCAGCCGGTTTGGCACACCCTCGTAGACCTGGCCCGGCAGGATCGGGCTGTCGGCTGCCTGCCGCGCGCGTTCGGGATGCAGCGCCGCACGGGCACCCTGCAGCACCTCGCCGGGTGTCAGGCTGACCATGCCGCGCTGAAAGTCGACCGCGTTGCCGAGGCTTTCGCGCTCGGCGTGGTCGCCGCGCCATATCAGCGGCACCAGACGGCGGTGCGCGTCGTGCGCCCGCTGTGCCACCAGCGGATCGGCCAGCAGGGCGCTCTGCACCGCGATCCAGGGCCCCGTGGACACGGCATGCGCGAGCAGGTCCGCCAGCAGTGCCGGCGACTGCGGCGACAGGATCAGTGCGGGGGACTGGTTCGGCCAGGCCTGGTTCAGGGTGCGCAGCAGGTGCTCCGCGTCGACCGGCGCAGCGCCGGGGGAGTCGATGAACAACTGCACCGCAGCGATCTGGCGCAGCCGGTTCCAGACCAGCTGGTAGCCCAGTGTCAGATGGCCCAGGACCGATGGTGACATGGCAAAATGGTCTGGGGCACGCCCCGGTCAGTTGATGAAGTTGAAGAGACTCAGTTTCTGGATTTGAGCATACGACTGCAGCGCTGCCTGGTAGCCGGTCTGGAACTTGTTGAAATCCGAGATCCCCTTGGCCATGTCCAGATCTACCGCACGCGAACGGTCACCTTCCAGCGACAGTGATTTTGCACTCTGTCGGGTGGTGATGCTGTCGGCGCGGTTGAGCCAGTCGCCGGCCTGGCTGCGCGCCGACTGCAGGCGCTCCAGAGACGCGTCGATCTCGACCAGTGCCAGCGTCACCGACTGGGCCAGCTTGTTGTCGCCGGCGGCGTTGCCGATGTTGGCGATCGCGTCGTCGAGCACCTTGAAGATGTTGGTCTGCACGCTGGGCGCCACGGCCACGGTATCGCCGTTGGCCGGTGCGCCATGCACGATGACGGACAGCCCGTCGAACTGGATCGGGGCGCCGTCCACATAGGGCTGCGCCGTTGCCACGGTGGCGGCGGTGGTGCTGTCCACCACGTCGTAGGTGGCAACTCCGTTGACGACCGTGAAGTTCAGGCTGTAGTTGTCGCCGGTCTGGGCGCTCGGTGTGACCACCGAGCCGGCGTCGGTCCAGGCGGTTCCGGTGTTGGCTGCCCCCAGCGATACCTTGAACACGCCGTTGCCGGTGGGCACGTCCATCCAGATCGCCTGCCCGTCCATGGCCCCGGGCAGCGCCGTGGCGGTAGCCGCGCGCTGTCCGGCGGTGGCCTGGAAACTCACACCAGGCGTGGTGTCGGCGAACGGCGCGCCAGAGCTGCCCAGGCCGCCGAACAGCGACACGCCGTTGCTGTCGGTGCGGTTGGAAAGCGCGAACAGCTGGTCGCGCAGGTTGGCGATCTGGTTGGCCACGGTGGTGCGGTCGCGCGCCGAGTAGCCGCCGTTGACCGCCGAGATCGCCAGGTCGCGCGCGCCCTGCACCAGCGCCGTGGCCTCGCCCAGCGCCGATTCGGCAGTGGCCAGGGCGGCACGTTGCGACTCCAGCGCGCGCTGGTCGACGTCGATGCGGTTCAGCCGGGTCATCACGCGCTCGGCCTGGGCCGCCGCCGCCGGGTCGTCGCTCGG
>JANMZX010000520.1:0-7272 GCA_031383745.1 Rhodoferax sp.
TGTTGCTGCACCTGTATGGCGTGTCCACACCGGACGCGCTCGCCTGCAGCGACAAGGTCTGCAGCAACAGGCGTCCGACGGGGTTGGCAGAGCGGCTGCAGTAGTCCAGCAACTCGTCGTCCGTCTGGTAGCGGCGTTGCCGCGCGGTGTACACCACGTCCTGTTCGAACGCGGCCAGCAGGTCGGCCAGCAGCGGCACAGGCAGCTGGAAACGTGCCAGCATGGCCGACAGCGGGTCGAATACCTGGGGCCATTGGCCGGAATGGGCCTGTCCCTGGTCCACCGACAGCAGGTCGGCACGGAACCGGGCCAGTTCGGCCAGTCGTTGCGGTGCATCGGCGCTGCCTTCGTCGGCGATATCGTCGGCTGTGCGGGCAAACCAGTAGATCGCGGCAATTGCCGGGCGCAGGCGTGCCGGACATAGCCAGGACGCTACCGGAAAGTTCTCGTAATGCTCCGATGGCGGTCGGTAAGGGGCGGGATCACGCTTCACGAAAGACATTGTCGCTTGACAGGAATCAGGCTTTCCTCTAGATTGCTGACCAATTAGTCATTAATATTTCTCCGTGGTCCCGGCCGCGGTCTGTCATGAACAACCCCATTCGCCGTGGTGCCGCACTGGCCCTGATTCTTGCCGCCTTGCTGGCGGCGTGCTCCAAGCCACCTGTGGCCGAGGAACCCGTACGGTCCGTGAAACTCATGACCGTGGCCGTCGGCGCCATCGGTGCCGGGCCTGAATTTGCCGGTGAGGTCCGGGCCAGAGTCGAGTCGCGCCTGGGATTTCGGGTGGCCGGCAAGCTGGTCAAGCGCCAGGCCGAGGTCGGGCAACGCGTGCGCGCCAGCCAGGTGATTGCACAACTTGATCCCCAGGATTACAAGCTCGCGTCCGACGCGATGCGTGCGCAACTGCTGGTGGCGCAGACCAACCGCGACCTGGCCGACGCGGAATTCAGGCGCTACAAGGACCTTAAGGAGCAGAACTTCGTGAGCGGGGCGGAACTGGACCGTCGCGAGGCGGCGCTCAAGGCCGCCAATGCCCAGATGGAGCAGGTGCGTGCGCAGTTGGCGGTGCAGGGCAACCAGTCAGCCTATGCCACGCTGGTGGCCGACGTGGCAGGCACCGTCACCGCGGTGGATGCCGAGCCAGGCCAGGTGGTTGCCGCCGGGGCGCCGATCGTGCGGATCGCGCAGGATGGGCCCCGTGATGTGGTGTTCGCCGTGGCCGAAGACCGGCTGGCGGAACTTACCTTGGGCTCCACGGTGGAGGTGCGTCGCTGGTCGGTCGGTACGAGGCTGGTCGGCAAGGTGCGCGAGATCGCAGCGCTGGCCGATCCGGTGACCCGCACCTACACCGTCAAGGCGGCACTGGACGGCGGTGAGCCGCCGCCGCTCGGGTCGACCGTGGCGGTGTCTCCGCAGGCCCTGTCGTCCAGAGGGTCGATGGCAATCAAGTTGCCGATCAGTGCGCTGAAGCAGGACGGCAAGGGTTCGGCGGTGTGGTTGTTCGACCCTGTCACCTCGACGGTGCGGTCGCAACCGGTGCAGGTGGTGGCCGCCGACGGCAACGAGGTGGTGGTGGCCGCAGGCCTGGTTCCGGGAATGCAGGTGGTGGTGGCCGGTGTGCATGTGTTGTCGCCGGGACAGAAGGTGACGGTGTACCAGTCGCGGCTCGCCCCGGCCAGCGTGCCGGCGCCAGCTGCTTCGGCTGTCGCAGGCCGGTGAGCGCGCCATGAGTTTTGTGTCGCCCAAGTCGGGCTTCAATCTGTCGCGCTGGGGCCTCGAACATGCCGCGTTGACGCGCTACCTGATGGTGGTGCTGATGGCGCTGGGATTTGCCGCCTACTTTCAGCTGGGCCAGGACGAAGACCCGCCGTTCGCGTTTCGGGTCATGGTGGTGCGGTCGTTCTGGCCCGGGTCGACCGCCCAGCAGATGGCCGAGCAGGTCACGGACAAGATCGAACGCACCTTGCAGGAAGTGCCCGGGGCGGACAAGATCCGCAGCTACTCCAAGCCGGGCGAGTCCCTGATCGTGTTCCAGCTCAAGGACTCGTCACGCGCCGCCGAAGTCCCCAATGCCTGGTACACCGTGCGCAAGCGCGTTGGCGACATGGTCGGAACGCTGCCAGCCGGCGTGCGCGGACCGTTCTTCAACGACGACTTCGGCGACGTGTACGGCGTGATCTACGCGCTGGAATCGGACGGGTTTTCCAATGCCGAGGTCAAGGTGTTCGCCGACGATGTGCGCCAGCAGCTGCTGCGTGTTCCCGACGTGAACAAGGTGGAGTTGTTCGGCGCCCAGGATGAAAAGGTCTTCATCGAGGTATCCCAGAAGCGGCTGGCGCAACTCGGGCTGGACATGAACCAGGTGCTGGTGCAGCTGAACCAGCAAAACGCCATCGAGGGAGCGGGCGCGGTGCAGACGCCGCTGGACAACGTGCAGGTGCGGGTGGCCGGGCAGTTCCAGTCTGTAGCGCAGCTGCGCGAGATGCCGATCCGGGGGGCATCCGGCGGGCAGATGCGCCTGTCCGACATCGCCGAGGTGTCGCGTGGCTATGTGGACCCGCCCGATGTCAAGGTGCGTCACCAGGGCCGCCAGGTGATCGCCATGGGTGTATCCATGGCCAAGGGCGGCGACATCATCGCGCTGGGAAAGGCGCTGAAGGGCGCGACGCAGCGTATCGACGGGCAGTTGCCTGCCGGGCTCAAGCTCGTGCAGTTGCAGGACCAGCCCAGGGCCGTCGCCGCTTCGGTCAATGAATTCGTTGGTGTGCTGGTGGAGGCGATCCTGATCGTGCTGGCGGTGAGTTTCGTCAGCCTGGGCCTGCACCGCCGTGCCGATGCAACGCGCTGGTACCGCCGCTACTACATCGACATGCGGCCCGGGCTGATCGTGGGCATTACCATCCCCCTGGTGCTGGCGGTGACGTTCCTGGGCATGTACTACTGGGGCATCGGGCTGCACAAGATATCGCTTGGCTCGCTGATCATCTCGCTGGGCCTGCTGGTCGACGACGCGATCATTGCCGTGGAAATGATGGTGCGCAAGATCGAGGAGGGGTACGACAAGGTGCGCGCGGCCACTTTCGCGTATGAGATCACCGCCATGCCGATGCTCACCGGCACGCTGATCACCGCCACCGGTTTCCTGCCCATCGGCATCGCCCGCTCGACGGTCGGCGAATACACCTTTGCGATTTTCGCAGTGACGGTGCTGGCGCTTGTCATCAGCTGGGTGGTGTCGGTGTATTTTGTGCCTTACCTGGGCACGGTGCTGCTGAAGATGCCGCCACAGGCGCCCGTGCCGGCGCCGCTGGAAGGTGCACGGCTCGACGAGCTTGAAAGGGCAGTCTCGGGCCCGGACTTCGATCGTACGGTCCGCGCCAGTGTGGTTGCCCACGGGCACAAGGCGGCCACTCCGCACGAGAGCTTCGACAGCCCGTTCTACAACGGCTTTCGCGCCGTGGTGGACTGGTGCATCACCCACCGCTGGCTGACCATCGGGTCGACCGTCCTGATCTTCGCGCTGGGCATTGTGGGCATGGGCCGGGTGCAGCAGCAGTTCTTCCCCGATTCCAGCCGGCCCGAGATCCTGCTCGACATCTGGTTCCCGGAAGGAACGTCGTTCGCTGCGAACGAAGCCACCACGCGGCGGGTTGAAAAGCGCCTGCTCGACGAGGCGGGCATCTCCAGCGTCAGCACCTGGATTGGATCGGGAGTGCCGCGGTTCTATCTGCCGATGGACCTGGTGTTTCCGCAGACCAACGTGTCGCAGTTCATCATCATCCCGAAAGACCTGCGCGTGCGCGAGGCGTTCCGCGTCCGCCTGCCCGCACTCATGGCGCAGGAGTTCCCCGAGGTCCGCGCACGGGTGAAACTGCTTCCCAATGGCCCGCCGGTGCCCTACCCGGTGCAGTTCCGCGTGACCGGGCCGGAGCCGTTCCAGCTGCGCCAGCGTGCCGACGAGGTCAAGGCCGTGCTGCGCGACAACGCCCACATGCGCGGCGTCAACGACAACTGGAACGAATTCGTCAAGGTGCTGCGCATGGATGTCGACCAGACCAAGGCGCGTGCGCTGGGCGTGAACAGCCAGGCGATCGCCCAGGCATCCAAGACCATCCTCGCCGGCACCAAGGTGGGCCAGTACCGCGACGGCGACAAGCTGATCGACATCGTGCTGCGCCAACCGCTGGACGAGCGCGGCAGCCTGACCGATGTTGCCAACGCCTACCTGCCCACCGCGTCGGGAGCCTCGATACCCTTGGGTCAACTGGTCAAGCCCTCGCTGACCTGGGAGCCCGGGGTCATGTGGCGCGAGAACCGCGATTACGCGATAACCGTGCAAGGCGATATTGCAGAAGGGCTGCAGGGCGCAACCGTCAGCGCGGAGCTGGTCCCGGCCTTGCGCGCGCTCGAGGCCCGCTGGGCATCCGCCGGACCCGGCGGGTACCGCGTCGAGGTTGCAGGGGCCGTGGAAGAGAGCAGCAAGGGTTCGGCGTCGATCGCGATCGGCATCCCGGTCATGTTGTTCATCACCTTCACCCTGCTCATGCTGCAGCTGCACAGTTTCAGCCGGGCGATGCTGGTGTTCCTGACAGGTCCGCTGGGGATCGCCGGTGTGGCTGGGGCGCTCCTGTTGTTCGACCGTCCATTCGGGTTCGTGGCATTGCTCGGGGTGATAGCCCTGATGGGCATGATCCAGCGCAACTCGGTGATCCTGATCGACCAGATCGAGCAGGACCGGGCGGTGGGCATCCATCCGTGGGAAGCCATCGTCGAGAGTGCCGTGCGCCGCCTGCGCCCGATCGTGCTGACAGCCGCCGCGGCCGTGCTGGCCATGATTCCGCTCTCGCGCTCTGTGTTCTGGGGGCCGATGGCGGTGGCGATCATGGGCGGACTGGTCGTGGCAACCATCCTGACCCTGCTCGCTCTACCAGCGATGTACGCTGCGTGGTACCGCGTGCGGCGTGTGCCGGTGGCGGCAGGTTAAACTCCAAGGCTGCCGATTCCAGGGGCGGCTTTTTGGGCCGCCCTGTTTCGTTGTCGGGCGCGGGTGGCGAAATTGGTAGACGCACCAGGTTTAGGTCCTGACGTCCGCAAGGATGTGGGGGTTCGAGTCCCCCCCCGCGCACCACCGAGAGAGACTGGCTGCGGACAGGTTGCCGCGACAGCCCTGCCGGCATTTGGCAGGCGGGGCGGGCGGCAGGCAGGAAGTTTCTGTGTCACAGGTCGACCGGATGTGTCGCCAAAAATATTAGGAGTGAATCATGGCTGTAAGTGTGGAAACCCTCGAGAAGCTCGAGCGCAAGATGACCCTGACCTTGCCCGTCAACCTGATCCAGAACGAAGTGCAGTCGCGTTTGCGCCGCCTCGCCAAGACGGTCAAGATGGACGGTTTTCGCCCGGGCAAGGTACCCATGAACGTCGTGGCACAGCGCTACGGTTATTCGGTGCACTACGAGGTCATGAACGACAAGGTCGGTGAGGCGTTTTCCAGTGCGGCCAATGAAGCCAAGCTGCGGGTGGCCGGCCAGCCGCGCATCACCGAAAAGGAAGGCTCGCCCGAGGGTGAGTTGGCGTTCGATGCCGTTTTCGAGGTGTTTCCCGAAGTGGCGCTGGGTGACCTCTCTGGCGTCGAGGTCGAGAAGCTGACATCGGAAGTGACCGACGCCGCGATCGACAAGACGCTCGACATTCTGCGCAAGCAGCGCCGCACCTTCGCGTTGCGCCCCCACGACGCTCCGGCCCAGACGGGTGACCGCGCCACCGTCGACTTCGAAGGCAAGATCGACGGCGAGCCATTCGCCGGCGGCAAGGCGCAGGACTTTCAGTTCATCCTGGGCGACGGCCAGATGCTCAAGGAATTCGAGGACGCCACCGCGGGCATGAAGCTCGGCGAGAGCAAGACCTTTCAGCTGGCGTTTCCCGCCGACTACCACGGCAAGGACGTGGCCGGCAAGACCGCCGATTTCATGGTGTCGGTGAAGAAGATCGAATCGGCCCATCTGCCGGAAGTCGACGAGGCGCTCGCCAAGTCACTTGGCATCGCAGACGCGAGCGTCGATGGCCTGCGCGCGGACATCCGCAAGAACCTGGAGCGCGAGGTGAAGTTCCGCCTGCTGTCACGCAACAAGCAGGCTGCGATGGACGCGCTGGTGTCCAGGGCCCAGCTCGACCTGCCCAACGCCAGTGTGCAGTCGGAACTGGAGCGCATGATCGAAAGCGCCCGGGCCGACCTGAAACAACGCGGCGTCAAGGATGCGGACAAGGCCCCGATTCCGGAAGACGTGTTTCGTCCGCAAGCCGAGCGCCGCGTGCGCCTGGGCCTGGTGGTGGCTGAACTGGTGCGGGCCAACAGCCTGCACGCCCGGCCGGACCAGATCAAGGCGCACATCGACGAACTGGCGGCCAGCTACGAAAAGCCGTCGGACGTGGTGCGCTGGTACTACGGCGACAACAAGCGCATGGCCGAAGTGGAATCGATCGTGATCGAGAACAATGTCACGGAGTACGTGCTGGGCCAGGTCAAGGTCACGCCGAAGGTGGTGGACTTCGACGAACTGATGGCGCAGAGTTGACCGTCGGGAGCTACAGTTATGCTTTGCAGGCACGGCTTGCAGTTCGGATTTGCGGCCGCATGTGCGGGGAAGCGGCGCACGGGGTGTCGCGTTCAAACAGTTGGGAACCAGCATGAAATTTCAGAACAGTGCCGTTGAAACGCAGGGGCTGGGCATGGTGCCCATGGTCATCGAGCAATCCGGTCGCGGTGAGCGCTCCTACGACATCTACTCGCGCTTGCTCAAGGAGCGGGTGATCTTCCTGGTGGGCCCGGTGAATGACCAGACGGCCAACCTGGTGGTGGCCCAGTTGCTGTTCCTGGAGAGCGAGAACCCCGACAAGGACATCTCCTTCTACATCAACTCCCCGGGCGGGTCAGTGTCGGCTGGCATGGCGATTTACGACACCATGCAGTTCATCAAACCCGATGTGTCGACGCTGTGTGTCGGCATGGCGGCTAGCATGGGCGCATTTTTGCTGTCGGCAGGCGTTAAAGGCAAGCGGTTCACGCTGCCGAACTCGCGCGTGATGATTCACCAGCCATCCGGTGGTGCGCAAGGCCAGGCCAGTGATATCGAGATCCATGCGCGCGATATTTTGAAGACCCGCGAGCAGCTCAACCGCATCATGGCGGCGAACACTGGTCAGACCGTGGAGAAGATCGAGCGCGATACCGAGCGCGACTATTTCATGTTTGCGGAAGAAGCAAAAGCTTAC
>JANMZX010000528.1:0-9940 GCA_031383745.1 Rhodoferax sp.
CGCGCCGCCGTAGGGCGCGACCTGGCGCCAGTCCTTGCGCGAACCACCGCCGAACATGATGGTCAGGCAGCCGGCGTCCGCGCCACGCTTCACGAACGCACCGATGCGCCCCGTATGGTCGACGTTGGCGATGCCGACGGCTGCCACGCCGCGCGCACGTGCTTCGTCGATCAGGTGGTCGGTCGCCAGGCGGAAGGCCGGCATGCCCAGGTTGTTGCCGCCGTCGACCAGCGCGCCGCCGCCCTCGGCCCGGCCCAGCACGGGCAGGGCGCTGGCGTCGAACTTGCCGGCGGCGGCGCGCTCGGCGTACCAGTCCAGGCGGAAGATGCCATGGGAATAGACGCCTGCCAGATCGGCCTCCACCAGATGCTCCGCTATCTCGGCAGCAATGGCCGGCGCGCAGCCCAGGGCCAGCATCACGCCGGTGCCGAACCGCTGCAGCACGTCGGCGGCGATCCGGGGGTCCGAATCATGCAAGGGCGATCTCCTTCAGGTCGTGGAGCGGCTCGGACAGCGCCGTGATCGGGATGTGGCAGCGGATCTGATGGCCGGGGCCGGCCTGCTGCCAGGGGGGTGTGACTGCGTCGCAGACACTGCCGAGGTGGCGGGGGCAGCGGCGCTGGAACGCGCAGCCCTGCGGCGGCGGCGAGGACTCGATGACGTCGTCGGCCAGCAGGGTGGGCCGGTGGTCCGGGTCGGGCTCGAGCACCGCGCCCAGCAGGACCTCGGTGTAGGGGTGCGAGGGGCTTGCGTACACCGCTGCGGCGGGGCCCACTTCACACAGCCGGCCTTGGTACAGCACCGCCACCCGGTGCGCCAGGGCGCGCACCACAGCCAGGTCGTGCGACACGAACAGGTAGGCCGTGCCACGCTGCGCGCGCAGTTCATCGAGCAGGTCCAGCACGGCAGCCTGCACCGACACATCCAGCGCCGAGGTGACTTCGTCGCACAGCACCAGCTCGGGCTCGGCGGCAAAGGCGCGCGCGATCGCCACGCGTTGCTTCTCGCCGCCGGACAGCTGGTTGGGCAGCCGCTCCAGGTAGTGCGCACCCAGGCGCACGCGCTCCAGCAGCGCCACGCTGCGCGCGTGGATCTCGCTGCGCGACAGCCCGAAGTACAGCTCCAGCGGTTGCGCCAGGATGTCTGCGATGGTCTGGCGCGGGTTGAGGCTGTCGTCCGGGTTCTGGAAGATCAGCTGGAAGCGTTGCAGGTCCTCCCGGCTGCGTGACTCGACGCTGCCGCCCAGCGCGGCCTGCCCGCCGAACCCGACCCGGCCCTCGGCGGCCGGCCACAGCCCAGCCACCGCCTTGAGGATGCTGGACTTGCCGCTGCCGGACTCGCCGACCAGCGCCACCGTTTCTCCGGGCAGGATCTCCAGGTCGATACCTTGCACCGTGAGGGTCGTGGCGGGCTTTCTGCCGAGCAGTTGGTCGATCAGCCGCGGGCGCGCGTAACTCACGCCGAGTTGCTGCAGGCTCAGTACAGGGGTGCCTGTGGGGGTGGTGGCCCGTATAACCCCTGGCGCAACCGCGTCCATCGACGGCGTGTGTTCGGCGAAATGTCAGCGCACGATTTCGCCGCTGGGCAGCGATCGCAGTGGCGGTCGCTGGGCCTGGCAGCGGTCCTGGGCCAATCCGCAGCGCGGTGCAAAGCCGCAGCCGGCACCGGCCTCGCCGGGCGCCGGCGGTCGCCCGTCCAGCGCCGCAGGAATGCGCGCATCCGACAGGCGCGGTATGGACGCCAGCAGCCCACGCGCGTAGGGATGGGATGGCTGCGACAACACCTGCCGGGTCGCGCCGCACAGCACCACTTCGCCCGCGTACAACACCACGACCCGGTCGCAGACCCGTGCGATCGCGCCGAGGTCGTGGCTGACATAGACCATCGCGGTGCCGGTCCTGGCGTTGATCTCGCGCAGCAGTTCCAGGATGTGCGCCTGGGTGGTGACGTCCAGGCCGGTGGTCGGTTCGTCGAGCAGCAGCGCCTCGGGCTCGCCGGCCAGCGCCATGGCGATGGCCACCCGTTGTTGTTGCCCGCCGGAGAGTTCGTGCGGGTAGCGCCGCAGCAGTCCGGCCGGGTCCGGCAGGCGCACCTGCGTCAGCAGTTCCAGCACGCGTTGCGTGTGCCGGTCGGCCGGCACCGCGCTGTGCAGCCGCAATGCCTCTGCGAGTTGCGCGCCGATACGCAGTGTGGGTGTGAGCGACTGCCCCGAGTTCTGCGGGATCAGGCCGATCTTGCCGCCGCGCAGTGCCTGCAGGGCCGGGCCGCCCAGCGCGAACATGTCGTGCCCGGCAAAGCTCGCCGTGCCACCGAGCACACGCAGTCCGGCCTTGAGATAGCCCATCGCGGCCAGCGCCAGCGTGCTCTTGCCCGAGCCGCTTTCGCCGACCAGGCCGACCGTCTCGCCCCGGGCCACCTGCAGGTCGACGTTGCGCAGCACGGCCCGCGCCGCGCCGGAGCGGCCGGTGAATCCGACACTGAGGTCGCGGATGTCGAGCAGGGGGGCATCAGCCATGTCGGTTTTCCATGGCACTGCGCGCCACCCGCGGCCTACGAAAGGTCCATCGGCCGTGGAGCAGGCCAGTCCAGGCCCCCACGGAACTGGTTTTGCCAGGCCGTTGGGGGCGCCCCCCAGTGGGGGGTTCGGACGGTCTACACGCAGTGAGACCGTACAGACGGGGGGCGTCTTTCATGTCAGATCGGCGCCTTCTGGGCCTTGTCGACGCCCAGCGTCTTTGCCAGCGCGTCGGCGGCCAGGTTGATGCCGATGATCAGCGAACTGAGAAACGCGATCGGGTACAGGCCAGCCCAGGGTGCCAGCGGCAGGAAAGTGCGGGAGTCGGCCACCATCAGGCCCCAGTCGGGCGTCGGCGGCGACACCCCGAAACCCAGGAACGACAGCGAACTGAACGCCAGCAGCATCCACGACCAGCGCATCGCGCCTTCAACCATCAGCGCGTCGAGCACATTGGGCAGCAGTTCACGCCGCATGATGGTGAAGTGGCCATGCCCGCGGGCCCGCGCGGCGAGGACGAAGTCGCGCGCCACCACGTTGTGCGTCGCCGCGCGCGCAATCCGGATCACCGGGATGCCGTAGAAGAAGGCCAGCGTGGGAATCAGCACCTCGATGCCGGTGCCGAAGGTGACGATCAGCAGCAGCATCTTCAGGATCCAGGGCAGCGACAGGAAGGCATCCACCACCCGCATCAGCACATCGTCGCGCCTGCCTCCCACCAGGCCGAGGTAGATGCCCAGCATGCCACCCCAGACGACCGCCAGCGGCGTGGCAATGGCCGTGACCAGGATCGCCTCGCGCCCGCCGAGCAGCGTGCGCGTGAAGACGTCGCGGCCGAGGTGGTCGGTGCCGAACCAGTGGCTGGCGTCGGGCGGCGTCAACATGCTCAGGGCGCTGACCGCCTTGAAATCGTGGGTGGCCAGCCAGGGGCTGGCCAGCGCGATCAGCACATGCAGCACCACCAGGGTCAGCCCGATGGCGCCCGATGGCCGCGCCATGAGTTCGCGCAAGGTCTGCGTGATGCGCTGCCTGGCGCCGGGGCGCGTGGACAGGGTGGCGGGCGCGTTGGCCATGGTCAGCCTCACGATGCACGTGTCGCGCTTGTGCGCAGGCGCGGATTCGCCAGCAGCGTCAGGATGTCGGCGCTCAGGTTCACGCCGACGTAGACGGTGGCGATGATGAGTGCGATGGTCTGCACCAGCGCGAGGTCGCGGTCGGAGATGGCGCTGACCATCAGGCGACCCAGGCCAGGGTAGTTGAAGACGGTCTCGATCACCACCACGCCGCCGAGCAGCCAGGCCACGGTCAGCGCCACCACGTTGATCGCGGGCAGCAGCGCGTTGGGCAACACGTGCACCAGGATCATGCGACGGTAGGGCACGCCCTTGAGTGTGGCCATGCGGACATAGTCGCTGTCGAGTACCTCCAGCATGCTGGAGCGCACGGTGCGCAGGATGTGGGCCGTCATCACCATCGACAGCACCACTACGGGCAGCACGATCTCGGGGAAGAAGCTCTGCAGCGGCGCACTGGCGGACGCCGTGACGATGCCCGGCAGCCAGCCCAGCCAGCCGCTGAAGACCAGGATGAGGATCGTGGCCGAGACGAACTCGGGGATGGTCATGGCGGCAATCGCGACCGACGACACCGACACGTCGAGCAGCTTGTCGCGCCGCAGCGCAGCCAGGATGCCCAGCGTGAAGGCGATCGGCAGGCCGACCAGCAGCGCGCAGACACCGAGCAGCAGCGAATTGAGCAGGCGGTCACCGACCATTTCGCTGATGCGCTTGGTGCGGTGTGCGTTCATGCCGAAGTCGCCACGCAGCGCCCCGCCGATCCATTCGGCGTAGCGCGTCACGGCAGGGCGGTCCAGTCCCAGTTCCTGCCTGCAGTTGAGCAGGCGCTGCCCCTGGGCGTCCTGCTGCAGGACCGCCGTGCAGGCGTCACCGGGCAGCGCCTCGACCGCGCCGAAGATGATCAGCGAGACGATACCGACCGTGAGCAGGCCGAGCAGGATGCGACGCAGGATGAGTTTGAACATGTCCAGCCGTCAGAGAGAGGGGCGGGTGGCGTCCGCAGGGGTAGCCACCAGGGCGGAGAAATCGCCCGCAGGCGGGGCCGGCTCAGTCGACCGTGATCTTGTGCCAGCGGATGCCGAAGTTTTCGACGGCATCGAGGTTTTTCACCCGTGCGGTGTGGCCGACCTGGATCAGTGCGTGGAAACCGACCAGCGTGCCGCCGTTTTCCCACAGGTAGTCCTGCGCCTCGAGGTATTTGGCACGGCGCTTGTCGAAGTTCAGCTCGGAGCGTGCGGCATCGAGCAGGGTATCGAACTTGGCGTCCTTGAAGAAGGCTTCGTTCCACTTGGCGCCGCCGCGGTAGGCTTCGTTCAGGATCGCGTCGGCCGGGCGGTCGTTCCAGCGTGTCATGCTGACCGGGCGCTTCATCCAGATCTCGTTGAAGTAGCCATCGGTCGGCACCTGGGCGATCTTGACGCGAAAGCCGGCCGGCGCCACCTGCTGCTGGAACGCTTCGGCCATGGCCGGCCACTCGGCCTGCAGCGTGGCGACCGGCAACTCCAGGTCGATGCCGTTCGGGTAACCGGCCTCGGCCAGCAGGGCCTTGGCCTTGGCGATGTCCTGGGCGCAGGTCTTGGTCGAGCGGTACTGGTCCTTGGGGCCGACCGGTGTGTCGCAACCCACCACGCCGGCGCCACCAGCGGCCAGTTCCATCATCGCCTTGCGGTCCACCGCCAGGCGAACTGCGCGGCGCACCCGCGGGTCGTCCCAGGGTTTCATGTCGGTGCGGAACACGATGCCGCGCCAGTTGCCGGTCGGGATTTCCTGCACCGTGAACCCGGAGCTGCGCTCCAGCAATTGCCGCTGCTGGCGCGAGATGCCCTGCAGCATGTCGATCTGCTTGCCCATCAGCGCCTGGAAGCGTGCCTGCCCGTCCGGGATGCCGATGATCTCCATGCGCGCGACGCCCGGGGCGCCATCGTAGTAGTCCTTGTTGGCCACCAGCACGGTGGTGCCCTGGGCGTCGAATTTTTCCAGCTTGAACGGGCCGGTGCCGGTGGCCTTGATGGTCTCGCCCGCACCTTCGGGAATCACCATCAGCCGGTAGTCGGTGAGCACCAGCGGCATGTCGTCATAGGGGGCGGCCAGGATCAGCTTGAGCGTCTTGGCATCCGGCGTTTCGATGCTTTTCACCATCGAGATCGACGAGCGCGCGGGCGAGTCGAGCTTCGGGTCCTGCACACGGCGGAGCGAATACGCCGCGTCGGCGGACGTGAACGGCTTGCCGCTGTGGAACTTGACGCCCTCGCGCAGCTTGAAGGTCCATTCGGTCGCGTTGGCGTTGGATGACCAGCTCAACGCGAGGTCGGGCGCCGGCTTGCCGTCCAGACCCGGGCGCACCAGGCGGCTCATGATCTTTTCGGTGACGGTGAAGACGCGGCCGCGGGAGATCGGGTCCATGTCGGAGGCGGCGCCGAAACCGACCTCATGCGCCTGGCGGAAGGTGCCCGAGGGCGCCCCCGAAACCAGCGACGAAGCCGCCAGTGCGGCGACGGCCAACAAGCCTGCGAATTGATTCATGCTCTGTCTCCTGGACGATTCTTGAAGAACACTTCCTGATCGGCGCGGACCCGTGAACCAGGCCCGGTGCCACTGTGGCGGGGCCGGGCCAGTATGCAATGGCGCTCCGGCCCAAACAAACGACATTTGCGCCGTTGATGGATAAAGGAATCTTTATCCATCCAGCCCCGGGGAAGTGGCTCTGCCCGGGTTTCGGTGACCCTGTGCATTCAACCGCCCAGGGCCTGCACGGTTTCCTGCAGCAGGCGCCCGACCCGTTGCGCCACGGTCTCGACATCGTTGAAATAGCCGATGCTCTGCCCGGCCGGGTAATGCATCAGCGGCGCGACCTCGTGGTCGTCGATGGCGCCCAGCAAGTCCCCCACCAGGATGTCCTGCAGCGGCATCCTGAGCGGCGCGGGGGCATCCGGTGCGGCCCAGGCCTCGCTCCAGGCGGTGCGGATCTGGCGCAGCGTCTTGCCGCTGTCGGCGCGCGAGATCACCGTGTCTTCGATGCCCGCTGCCAGCAGTTTGTCCAGCGTGACGGGCGCCAGGTGGCTGCGGTACTCTTCCGTCGTCAGCCAGGCCGTGCCCATCCACACCCCCTGTGCGCCCATGGCCAGCGCGGCGGCAATATGCCGCCCGGTGGCGACACCGCCGGCGGCCAGTACCGGCACCCCTTCGGCGTGCGCCATGTCGACGATCTGCGGCACCAGGCTGAAGGTGCCGATGCTGCCGGTGTGTGCACCTGCGTCGTAGCCCTGTGCGACCAGGATGTCCAGCGGCTTCCTGAGCGCACTGCGCGCATGGCGGGGCGAACCCACCAGTGCGATCACTTTCTTGCCCCGGTGCTTGAGCGCTTGCACCACGTCGTCCGGCGCGCCGATGCCGCAGGCCACCACATCCACATCCGATTCGAGGATCACCTGGATCTGACGCGCCGCCATTTCCTTGGAGCGCACGAAGCGCGAGCGCTCGCCAGCCCGGGTCGGTGCCGGTACGTCGAACCGCTCGTACAGCGCCTTCACGAACGCGCGGTGGGCAGGGGGCAGCTGCGCCTCGATCAGTTCGCGGTTGTCCTGCTCCGGCATGCCCTCGGGCAACACCAGGTTCACACCGAACGGGCGGCTGCCGACCTGCGCACGTATCCATTGCAGATGCCCGGCGATTTCTTCGGGCGTGTTGCGCGTGGCGCCGAGCACGCCCAGGCCACCGCTCAGGCTCAGCGCCGCAACGACTTCGCGGCCATGGCAGAAGCCGAATATCGGGTGCGTCAAGCCCAGGCGGCGCACCACGGGGGTCATCCAACGGTCATGGGAGGGGTAAACCATGTGTTTTCCTATGTTCAGCGCAATCCGGCGGCACAGGCGGCCTTGGCCTGGACGCCCTCGTCGGCCGATGACCGCCGCATGGATGTCGCGTTCGCATCGCCGGGCATCTCAGACCGCCGTCTGCCCGGTCAGTTGCCGGGTCACGGGGTGCGAACTCGACAGGCCACCATCGACCGCGATCGCCTGCCCGTTGACGTAGCTCGACAGGTCGCTGGCCAGGAACAGGGCCACGTTGGCAAGTTCTTCCGGTTGCGCGCCACGGCGCAAGGGATTGAGCCGGCCCACCTTGTGCATGACGTTCTTTTCCTTCGCGTAGTCGAAGGTCGGCTTGGTCATGCCAGTTTCGGTCAGGCCCGGACACAGTGCGTTGACGCGCACATTGGTTTCGCTCAGTTGCTGCGCCGACACCTGGGCCAGATTGATCACACCGGCCTTGGAGGCTGAATACGCCGGGCCGCCAGCGCCGGAGCGGATGCCGGCCACACTCGCTGTCAGTATGATGGCGCCACCGCGTCCCGCATCGGCCATGACCTTGCCGGCATGTTTCACCATCAGCCAGGGGCCGATCAGGTTGACGCGCAGCACTTCCGCGAAATCGACCAGCGCGATGTCGAAGATGCCGGCCCTGCCGCCGGAGATTCCGGCATTGGCAAAAGCCACATCGATCCGGCCGTGGGTGGCGAGCGCCAGCGCCACGATGCTCGCCACGTCCTCTTCCTTGCCCGCGTCCATCTGGCATGCGGTGGCGGCATCGCCCACCAGCCTGGCCGTCTCGAACACGCTGTCGCTCCGGTCGCCCAGCACCAGCTTGGCGCCTTCGGCAGCGAAACGCAGTGCCGAAGCCCGGCCGATGCCGGATCCCGCGCCGGTGATGATCGCGACCTTGCCGTCCAGTAACTTGCTCATCGTCGTTTCCTTTGCTGACTACCCATACGAGGCCGCCTTCATCGCAACGAAGCCGGATGGCGTGCCGCGGGATTCACTCCCACCAGGGATAGAACGCGGGCATGTCCGAAGACGCCTTGTCGGAGAACACCGGTGGCCGCTTTTCGCGGAAGGCGCGCACGCCTTCCTTGCCGCTGCTCTGACTGGCGTAAAAGATCGCCAGGGAATCCACCTGGTGGGCCTTGAGAGGATGGTCCTGTGCCGAATTGCGATAGAGCATCTGGCGCGTCAACGCGAGCGCGACCGGGCTGTGTGCGACGATCTTCCGGGCCAGCGCATGGGCCTGCGGCAACAGGTCGTCGGGTGCGTGGACCGAACGGATGAACCTGGCGGCGAGCAGCGCCTGCGCGTCGTGGATCTCGCCGGTGTAACACCACTCCAGCGCGGTCTGCAGGCCGACCAAGCGCGGAAGGAACCAGCTCGAGCAGGCTTCGGGCGTGATGCCGATCTTGTTGAACACGAAACCGACCCGGGCCTTGTCGGACGCCATGCGGATGTCCATCGCGCAGGTCATGGTCGCGCCGATTCCGACGGCTGCGCCGTTGATGGCGGCAATGACTGGCTTCTTGCAATCAAAGATGGCCAGCGTCACCTTGCCACCGGAATCGCGCACACCGTCTTCGATGTCCGCATCGTGCATGCGCTGCTGCATGTCTTCGAGCGTGGGGTGCAGGGTTTCATCCAGGCCGAACACATTGGCCGGTGCGCTCAGGTCCATTCCTGCACAGAAGGCGCGACCCGCGCCAGTGACCACGATCGCCCCTACATCGTCATCCTCGCTGGCGCGGCGGAAGGCGTGGACGAGTTCGTGCGACATCTCGACCGTGAACGCGTTCAGGAGCTCGGGGCGGTCGAGTGTGAGTGTCAGGATGCGCTCCTGGACGTCGTAGCGCAGCGTGGTGTAGGTCATCTTGATGGGTCGTCCTGCCTGCGGGAATTCTAAATACCAGCTGCGCGGGCTGCCATCAAAATCCCACCTCCTTTTGGTGGCGCACCGCGAGGATCGTGATGGCATCCGAATCGATGCGGTAGCGCGCCAAATAGCCACTGTCGCCGAAATCGATCACCCACTCTCTGAACGCTTCTGGCATGTCCTCGATGGGGCGGCCGATCGCGGGTTGTTTCCCGAGGACTTTCACCCCTTGCCGAACGGTCCTGATGGCGCGCTTGGCCGCGTCGATGTTCTTGCCTGCAAGGAAGCGATAGAGGCGCTGCACGTCGAGCAGCGCCTGTCGCGACCAGATCAGACGTGACATTCAGGAGGCTCGATGTCGTTGCCCTGCTCTAGCTCGGCCAACCAGGTATCGGCTTCGTCGGCGGTCACATGCAGGCCGGTGCTGCGGTACTCTTCCCACGCCTTGAGCGTGTGCTGCCGAAATGCCTCGCGCTTTTCTTCGCGCTCGACATACTGGGTGATCGCCTCGCGCATCAGCCAGTGCGCCGTGCGATGCCGGGCATCGGCCAAGCGCTTCACACGTGCCTTGATGTCGTCATCGATCTTGATCGCCACAGGGCGAGTGGCAGCAGCTGTCATGGAGGTTTCCTCGGAAGTATCTCAAGGTATTACCTTA
>JANMZX010000589.1:0-9797 GCA_031383745.1 Rhodoferax sp.
TCCATGAAGGCGTCAAATGCTGGCGCCGGCATCGGCCACGCAAAGAAATAGCCCTGCCCGAAATCGCAGCCGGCGGCCGCCAGCAGGTCGCGCTGGGCGGCGGTTTCCACGCCTTCCGCGATCACCTGCATGCCGAGCTCATGCGCCATCACGATGATCGCCTTGCACAGGGCCAGCTCGGTACAGCCCGGCGCCAGGTTGCGGACAAACGACTGGTCGATCTTGATGTAGTCGATGTCGAAGCGCTGCAGGTAGGTGAGCGACGAATAGCCGGTACCGAAGTCATCCAGCGACACCTGGATGCCGGCATCGCGCAACTGCAGCAGCTGGTCCCGCACCGCGGCACTGCTGTCGAGCAGCAGGCCTTCGGTGATTTCCACCACCACGCTGTCGCCGTCCAGGCCCAGCTGCTGCAGGTGCGTCACCCACGACTGCTGGCGGCCCGCATCGTTGTGGAACTGCACCGGTGACTTGTTCACGCTGATCTGGAACCGCGGATCGTGTTCGGCACGCCAGGCGCGCGCCTGGTCCGCGGCCTGCCTGAACACCCACTCGCCGATGTCGACGATCAGGCCGCTGGACTCCGCGATCGGTATGAATTCGGCCGGACTGATCAGCCCGCGCGCCGGATGCTGCCAGCGGATCAGGGCCTCGGCCTTGTGCACCGCCCCGCTGGCCAGGTCGATGATCGGCTGGTAGACGACCCGGAACTGCTGCTCCGCCAGGGCCGTGCGCAGGTCGCTGGCCAGACGCACGCGGTTCTGTGCCGCCTCCTGCAGCGCAGGCGTGAAGAAACTGAAACGATTGCGCCCGGCTCCCTTGGCCACGTACAGCGCCTGGTCGGCGTTCTTGAACAGGCTCTCGACCTCCGTCGCGTCGGTCGGGTACATCGTGATGCCGATGCTGGCCGACACATAGACCTGCTCGTTGCCGAGCTGGAACACCGACGCCATGGCGCCGAGCAGGCTTTCGAGGATGCGTTCGAGCCGTTGCCCGTCGTGCAGTTCGGACAGCACCAGCGTGAACTCGTCGCCACCCATGCGTGCGACGGTGTCCGAATCGCGCACGCAGTGGCAGATGCGCCGGGCCGCCTCAATCAGCAGCAGGTCACCCGCGTCGTGGCCGAGCGTGTCGTTGACCTCCTTGAAGTGGTCCAGGTCGATGAACAGGATGGCCAGCTGCAGGCCGTCGCGGTGGCTCTTCTTGATCTCCTGTTCCAGGCGGTCACGCAGCATGCGCCGGTTGGGCAATCCGGTCAGGCTGTCGAAGTTGGCCTGCTGCCAGACCAGGGCTTCCGAGTTCTTGCGACCGGTGATGTCGGTATGGGTTCCGATCATCCGCAGCGGCCGGCCCTGCGCATCCCGGGCGATCACCATGCCGCGCGACAACACCCACTTCCAGCTGCCGTCCTTGCAGCGCATGCGGTGTTCGTTGACAAAGATCGGCGTCAGGCCGTCGAAATGGTCCTGCCGGTCCCTCAGCAGCTGCTTCAGGTCTTCGGGATGCGTCCGCCGATCGAAATCCTCGGCGCGCTCGGACATCTCGTCGTCCGCATACCCGTACATCTCCTTGCAGCGCCTGGAAAATATCTCCACGCCCGTCTGCACGTACCAGTCCCACACACCGTCACCGGTGCTGTCCAGTGCCAGCTTCCAGCGTTCCTCGTTTTCCCGGGCCAGCGCTTCGGCCTGCTTGCGGTCGGTGATGTCCTGGATCACGGACGTGCGCTTCACGACCTTGCCATCCTCGCGCGTCACCATGCTGGTCGTATGCACCCAGATCAGCCTGCCGCGCGCCGTCACCATCTGGAGTTCGAGGTTTCGCGGCGCGCCGCGCGTCTCCTGGGAGTCGATCGCGGCACGGATCTTGGCCAGCGCTGCGGCGGTGAAGAATCGCGCCGTATCCGCCGTTGTCGGCGTGTACTCCTGTGGCGAGGTCTCCAGGATCCGGTACACCTCGTCGGTCCAGAACACCTGGTCGTTGACGAGGTCGACTTCCCAGCCTCCCACATGCGCCATCGCCTGCGTCGCCTCGAGCAAGGTGTTCAAGCGCCGGCGCGCCCGTTCGGCCTGCATGTAGTCGCTCACGTCGGCAAACGTGCGGACCATGGCACCCGAGGGCAGTACCTGGGACTTGATCTCCAGCGTGCGCCCGGCGCTGGTGGTGCGCAGGTAGTGCAGGGGCAGCGGCACCGTGTTGTTCGCGATGGCGGCCGCCGTGACGTAGGTGCGCGCATGAACATCCACCAGCTGCGACTCGGGGCCGAAATCACCGCGTTCGCGCTGGAACTGCGTGACGTCCGCCAGTGTCGGGCGGCTGGCCAGCAGGCTCTGCGGCAAATCCAGCAATTCGCACACGCGCGCGTTGAACGTGCCGATCCGTCCATCCGCGTCGACCATGAAAATGCCCTGGCTGATGCTGCCCAGGGTGGTCTGCAACAGCTGCGTCTGTTCGTTCAGTTGCTGGTACAGCGCACGCGAGGTGGCCTCGGCCGCCTTGCGGTCAGTGACATCGGTGTGGGTGCCGATCATGCGCAGGGGCCGGCCGGCCTCGTCACGCCGGATCACCATGCCGCGCGACAGGGTCCACTTCCAGCTGCCGTCCTTGCAGCCGACGCGGTGTTCGTTGACGTAGGTGGGTGTCAGCCCGTCGAGGTGGGCGTGCAGGTCCCGGTCGCGCTGCGCACGGTCGTCCGGGTGGACGCGCCCGCCAAAACCCGAGTTCTGCCCTTCCAGGTCGTGCTCGCCAAACCCGTACATCTCCTTGCAGCGCCGGGAGTAGATCTCGATGTCCGCCTGGACGTTCCAGTCCCATACACCGTCACCGGCGCTTTCCAGGGCGAGTTTCCAGCGTTCCTCGTTCTCGCGCAGTGCGGATTCGGCCTGCTCGGCGCGCTTGCGCTCGGTGGCGTCGCGGAAATTGAGGACGATGCCCCGCACCGCGGGGTCCGCCAGGCAGTTGCTGCCCAGCGAAGCCAGGAAGCGCCAGCTGCCGTCGGGCTGGCGGTAGCGGTAGATCGACTCCTGCCCGCTGTTCTGCGACGCACGCAAGCCGTCGTGCTCGGCCCGGGCATGTTGGACGTCGTCCGGGTGGATCCAGTCGAACACGCTGGTGCCGCGCAATGCCGCGGGCTCGACGCCCAGCATGGTGACCGCGGCCTGGCTGGCGTACATCACACCACCGTGCGCGTTGCACACCACAGTCAGCACCTGCGCCTTGTCGGTCAAGGCACGGAACCGGCGTTCGCTGGCCTGCAGGGTGGTCTGGGCCTGTTGCGCCTCGGTGATGTCTTCGACCGTGCCTTCGAAATACATGACCGCGCCGTGCGCGTCGCGTACGGCATGGGCGTTTTCCAGAATCCAGATCCGCTCACGGGTCTTGTGCCGGTAGACCTCCGAGCGGAAATTCACCACCTGGCCGTCGCGGTCGATCAGCTGCCTGAAAAGTGCCCTGCGGCCCGGATCGACGTACCATTCCTGCGCGATGTCGTTCACGGCCGCCAGCAGTTCGGCTTCGCTGGCATACCCGTTGAGCCGCACCAGCGCGGCATTGGCCCGCAGTTGCCGTCCATCGGCACTCGAGCGATAGGCGCCGATAGGCAAAAGCTCGAACAAGGTCGAAAAATCAGAGTCCGGCATGGATTCCCGCAAGGCGATGGGCCGGATGCGGCCTGACACACCGAACCGGCACCTGCGTATCGTAACGCGCCGGTCCCCATGCAGCCGTGGCCGTGCGCGCACATCACCCAATTGGGGGAATACACCGGAGCGGCAGGCACCTAGCATGGCTTCGCCGGCATCGACACAGGTGCTTTGAAGTGGTTGGCCACCGCGGAGACTGCTGCCATGCCGTGCGCCGGGGCTCGGGTCCGGCCCCCGGATTTTCATCGTCACTACAAGGAGTTCCCATGAAGAAGCTGCTCTCGCTACTCACCATCGGCATGGTGCTGGCATCCGGTCCGGCACTGGCCGAAGACAAGGCCAAGACGCCGCAACAAAACAGGATGGCCCTGTGCAACAAGGAGGCCACCGGCAAGACAGGTGACGCCCGCAAGGGCTTCATGAAGTCCTGCCTGAGCGCCGGCAAGGCGGACGTGCAGCAGAGCAAGGCGAAATCATGCAACGCCGAGGCCAGCGGCAAGAAGGGAACCGAGCGCAAGGCGTTCCTCGACGACTGCCTCAAGAAAGCCTGACTGGGCCACCCAGGCGGCGCTGCGATACTTGAAAGGTGAACCTCCAAGCATTTGCACGCCTGCCCGACATCACCGTCTTCGAGCGCGGCTGGTTGTCGTCGAACAACATCCTGCTGTGCGGCGACGAAGCCACGGCGCTGGTCGACAGCGGCTACAGCCTGCACGCCGGGCAGACGCTGGCGCTGGTGCGTTCTGCATTGGGCGCGCGGCCACTCGACGTGCTGGCCAACACCCACCTGCACAGTGACCATTGCGGCGGCAACGCCGCGTTGCAGGACGCGTTCCCGGCGCTCACGACCCTGATCCCGCCAGGCCTTGCCGGGCACGTCATGTCCTGGGATCCGGCGGCGCTCACCTACACACCCACCGGCCAGACCTGTCCGCCATTTCGCTTCGACGCGCTGCTGCGGCCCGGTACCGAAATCCGGCTGGGTAACAGGCTGTGGCAGGTGCATGCCGCACCCGGGCACGACACCCATTCGGTGGTCCTGTTCGAGGCCGCCGACCGCATCCTGGTCTCGGCCGACGCCTTGTGGGAGCGGGGATTCGGCGTGGTGTTCCCGGAGCTTGAAGGCGAGCAGGCCTTTGCCGAGGTCGGCGCGACCATCGATCTGATCGAGGCACTCGACCCGGCGATCGTCATCCCGGGCCATGGTCCGGTATTTGCCGGCGTGGAAAAAGCCATCGCCCTGGCACGTGCGCGCCTGGACGGATTTGTGGCCGACCCGGCCAGGCACACCCGGCATGCAGCCAAGGTGCTGCTGAAGTTCAAGCTGCTCGAAGTGCAGCAGCAGACGCTGGCCGACTTCATCGCCTGGGCGCAGGCCACGCCCTATGTCACCGCGATGTTCGCGCGCAACGGTGGCGGCGCCGATTTCGGCTCGTGGATCGATGGCCTGGTCGCCGATCTGGTGCGCGTCGGCGCGGCGACGCGTGAGGGCCTGACGCTCCACAACGCGGGCTGACACCCGCAGCGTTGAATCGATGTGCCAGTGCGTGGGTTACAGACCCACCGTGCCCGCCACCGCCAGCGCGTCGATCTGGGGAGTGTCGAGCCCCAGCGACTGCAGGATCTCCGCGCTGTGTTGTCCCAGCCGGGGCGCCGGTTCCAGCGGCGTTTCGTCCAGACCGTCGGCCTTGTAGCCGGGCCCGAAATCGGTCATCACCCCATTCGGATAGCGGGTCTTGCGCACCGGCAAGGTCATCACATCGTCCCGTTGCGCCAATGCAAGCACCTCGCTGAGCCGGCGCAACCTGGCGCACGGCACCTCGCGTTGCGAGAGCTGCGACTCCAGCACATCGACCGCACATGCGGCCATCGCCGACGCAAGCCGCGCGTGCAGGCGCTGCGGGTCCGCAGCCACCACGAACCCGCCACGCTGTAGCGCAGCCTGATCGATCAGCGACGGGTCGTCGGGCAGTTCGGGCATGCCGAGCACCTCGCACAAGGCGCGGAACTGGCGCAAGGTGTTGCCGGCGGTCGAGATCCAGCCGTCGGCGCAGCGGAAAGTGGCGGCGCCGGGGCTGCCCGAGAACCCGCGGTTGCCCACGCGCGGCGCGTCATCGCCGCTGAGCGCTGCCCGCGCGGCATCGGGCCACATCAGCTGCAGGCCCGCCTGGGCCATCGAGATGTCGAGGTAGGCGCCCCGGCCTTCGCGGAAACGGCGCAGCAGCGCGGCCAGGATCGCCTGCGCGCCGACCATGCCGGTGGCGGTATCGACCACCGGAAAGCCGACCTTCATCGGCTCTTCGCCCTCGAGGCCCTGCAGCATGCTCATGCCGATCGCCGACTGCACCACGTGGTCATAGGCTGCGCGCGGGCCCCAGGCGCCTTCCTGGCCGAAACCGGAGATCGACGCGTATACGATGTCGGGCCGAAGCGCCCGCACCGCCTCGTAGTCGAACCCCAGGCGGGCCACCGCGCCGGGGCGGAAATTCTCGATGAACACGTCGGCGGTGGCGATGAGCTGCTGCAGCAGTTCGCGGCCGCGGGCGTGTTTGAGATCGAGCGCGAGCGAGCGCTTGCCGATGTTGATGGCCGCGAATCCGGCAGGGACGCGCTCATCCAGCAGATCACGCGGGCCGCCACGCAGGATGTCGCCCCGGCCCGGCTGTTCCACCTTGATCACCTCGGCTCCCTCCAGCGCCAGGTAGTGCGAAGCCGTCGGGCCGGCGATCACATGCGACAGGTCGAGCACGCGCACGCCCTGGAGTGCGTTCAGTCCCATGGTGTCAGTCCGCCTTGACGCCGGCCATCTCGATCAGGCGCGCCCATTTGACGGTCTCCGCCTTCATGAAGGCGGCATACGCCTCGGGCGACGCAGACAACTCGACTTCGGCGCCACCGCCCTGGATCTCCGCGCGCAACTCCGGATCGGCAAAGGCCTTGACCGTGGCCGCATGCAGCCGGGCGATGATCGCCGGTGGTGTGCCCACCGGAGCCCACAAACCGCCCCACGACTCCTGCACGAACAGGTCATCGCCATACAGCTCCTTCATGGTCGGCACATCGGGCAGGGAGCTCAGCCGCCTGGCGCCGGTGACCGCCAGCGCGCGCGCCTTGCCGGCCTTGACATGCGGCACCGCCGTGCCCGCGATAGGGAAGGCGAACTGGATCTGCCCGCCAAGCAGGGCCGGCATCAGCTCCACCGAACCGCGGTAGGGCACGTGCACCGCGTCCATCTTGAGCACCGTGGCAAAACTCGAACCGGCGATATGGGCAGCGGTGCCGATGCCGCCCGAGCCGTAGTTCATCTTGCCGGGATTGGCCCGTACCTGGGCCTCCAGTTCCCGGGCCGACTTGATCGGCGACTCGGCCGCCACGATCAGCACCGTGGGCGAGGTGCTGGTCTGGATGATCGGCACGAAGGTGGTCAGCGGGTCGAACTTGGCGCCGGGCCGCAACACCTTCTGGACCACCTGGGAGATCGATCCGGCCAGCAGCGTGTAGCCATCGGGCGCCGCCTGCGTCACAGACTCGGCCGCCACGATGCCTGCCGCGCCGACCCGGTTCTCGACCACCACCGGGCCGCCCAGCGCCTCGGCGAGCTTGGGCGCCATGCGCCGCGTCTCGATGTCGGGGCCGCCACCAGCTGCAAAGGGCACGATGATCTTCACCGGCCGGTTGGGGTAGCCCTGGGCCCAGCACGACACCGCCGCAACGGCGAGCAGCACGCCGGCGGCCCATGATGGCAGGAAGCTTCTTGTTCGCATCTATGTCTCCTCGTTGAACGGGACGGGTCACCAAACCTGTCGCCAGCACCAACGGCCTTGCCGGTCAGGCAACCCCACCGCCAGCGCCAGCGAGACAGGGTAGCATGTCGCATGCCCGAACATCTGTCGATCCGGCCGCTCGCGCCGGCTTGTGGAGCCGAAGTCTTTGGTCTTGACCTGGCCAATCCGTCTGCGGCCGCGATGGAGCAACTGCTCGCTGCGCTGGCCCGGCATGCGGTGGTGTTCTGCCGCGATCAGCAACTGCGCCCGGAGCAACTGGTGGCGGTCACCGCCCGCTTCGGTCCCGTCCTGCGCGTGCCCTACATCCGCCACCTCGACGCCCACCCCGACATCATCGCCGTGCTCAAGGAGGCCGACGAGCGCAAGATCAGCACCTTCGGCGGGACCTGGCATTCCGACTTCTCGTTTCTGGATGCGCCACCCAGCTATACGCTGCTGTATGCGCTGGAATTGCCGGAATTGGGCGGCGACACCCTGTGGGCCAGCCAGTACGCAGCCTACGACGCGCTGTCGGCGGGCATGCAGCGCCTGCTCGACCCGCTGCGGGCCATCCAGACCGCCTGGCCGCATGGCACGCGCGGCCCCGCGCCCGGCGCGGCTGTGAGCCGGTCCATCGGCATGGTGCGCAACGACCCGTCCGCCGACCGCGAGATCCTGCACCCGGTGGTGCGGGTGCACCCTGTGACCGGGCGCAAGGCGCTGTTCGTGAACCCGGTGTACAGCCAGCGGTTCGAGGGCATGAGCGAGGAGGAGTCGCGTCCGCTGCTGCACTACCTGTTCCAGCACGCGACTCGCGCCGAATTCACCTGCCGCCTGCGCTGGGCGCCGGGCACGCTGGCCATCTGGGACAACCGCTGCCTGCTGCACATGGCGCTGAACGACTACGACGGGAGCCGCCGCTTGCTGCACCGCACGACGGTGGCGGGCGAGCGGCCGGTCGGGCCGTTGGCGCAGTGAGCCTGCCGGCCACTGCCAGGACAATTGCCAGCGCAAGCTGCGGCGAACCACCTGACAAGGCGCAGGCCCGCAGCTTCCCGCCGATCGCCGCCCCAGACGCCCGTGTGCTGGTGCTGGGCAGCATGCCGGGGATGGCGTCCCTGCGTCTGCAGCAGTATTACGGCCACCCGCACAACAGCTTCTGGAAGATCATGGCCGAGGTGCTGGGTTTCGATGCCGGGCTGGCGTATGCGCAACGCATCACTGCCTTGCAAGGCCGCCAACTCGCCGTGTGGGACGTGCTGGCCAGTTGCCGACGCGAAGGCAGCCTGGATACCGCGATCGAGCCCGGGAGCGTGGTGCCCAACGATTTCGCAGGCTTCATGGCCGATCATCCAGGCGTCATCCGCATTTGTTTCAACGGCGCCACTGCCGAGCGGCTGTTTCGACGCCACGTGTTGCCAGGCCTGGCCCTCGGCAGCGCAGTGGGGTTGCTGCGCCTGCCATCGACCAGCCCGGCGCATGCCGGCATGCCCTATGCCGACAAGTTGCGCGCCTGGCAGGTGGTGCGTCCGGCCCCTGCGCAGGCGGGTCAGGACACGCCGAGTTGCGCCAGCGACCAGGACCCGACGTCGTCGATGCCACGCACGACCTGGTAACTCTCGACGGCCACACAGAACACCGCGCAGTCGGGCGAACCAATAAAGCCGGCAAGGTCAGGGTGCGTCTGCACATGCAGGCCAGCCAGGGCCTCGCGTCGCGTGCCTGCGGCCTCCATCGCATCGCCGGTGGCCGTCAGCACAATCGCGTCCTGCAGCCCGCTCGGGTCTGCTTCCATGCAGTGCATCAGCAGCGCGACCCGCGCGTTGGCCAGCAGGTTGCCGTACTTGCGCGTGTTGCGGTAGGTGGCAAACACCAGTTCATGCGGCGGCCTGAGGGGAGTCACCGCCACCAGGCTGGCGTGCGGTTGCCCGCCTCCCTCGGTGGCCAGCACGGCAAGCCGGCTGGCGGACAGCGCGCGCTCGATCCATGCCAGGGTGGTGATCCGTTGGTTCATGCTGCGAGTGTGCCGGTTTTCAGGCGAAATACCGGCCGACCGGCGCGCGCCGGTCGCGCATCCAGGCGCAGCGCCCCTGCCAACCGGGCCAAACCGACCCACAGGGTGACACTGGCGGTTCTGAAGGCAGTCGGCATCGGACCAGCGTGTGCACCGGAAGGCCACGCCCTGGCATGTGGGGCAGCAGGCGACCGCACGCAATCAATGGAACTCCCGGCTCTGCGTCGTCAGTCCGCCCAGCAACGGTGTCAGATTAACCAGATGCTGCGCGATCAGGTGTCGCACCTCACCGCCACTCTCCACATCGCGCTGCCACACGCCGTACACCGCCATCAGGCGTGAATGCAGCAGCTCGCTGCGCTGCTTCTCGCGCAGGCT
>JANMZX010000616.1:0-5187 GCA_031383745.1 Rhodoferax sp.
CCGTCGGGGAACTCCTTGCCCTCGGTCACCAGCGCACGTGCGCCCACCAGGCAGTGCCTGCCGATCCGGGCGCCGTTGAGCACCACCGCGCCGATGCCGATCAGACTTCCGTCACCGATGGTGCAGCCGTGCAGCATGACCAGATGGCCGACCGTGACGCCCTCGCCCACCGTGAGGGGCTTGCCGATGTCGGCATGCAGCACGCTGCCGTCCTGGATGTTCGAGCCGCGGCCGATGCGTATCTGCTCGGTGTCGCCGCGGATCACGGCGCCGAACCAGATGCCGACATCCTCGGCCAGTTCCACCGCCCCCATCACCTGCGCGCTGTCGGCCACCCAGGCCGACGCTGCCAGTTGCGGTTCAACCCCATCGAGCGCATACAGTGCCATCGCGATTTCTCCTTTGTCGGCGATTGTAGGAAGGCAGGGCATGCACCATCCGGCTGGGCCTGGCAGCCCGGCAAGCGCAAGCTGGGCCAAAATCAGGGCATGACGGACTCATTCTCCAGCGGCCCTGCGCTGCGCATCGGCGTTGCCGGCCTGGGGCGCGCCTTCACCCTGATGCTGCCGACGATGCGCTTCGATGCGCGGGTTCGGCTGGTGGCCGCGGCCGACCCGTCCGCCGCCGCAAGGCAGCAGTTCGCCACCGACTTCGGTGCGCCGGCCTACGACTCGGTCGAGGCGATGTGCGCCGATCCGCAGGTGCAACTGGTCTACGTGGCAACGCCGAACCAGTGGCACTGCCTGCATGTGTGTGCGGCCGCGGCCGCCGGCAAACTCGTGCTGGTGGAAAAGCCCATGGCAATTTCACTCGATGAATGCACGGCCATGGTGGAGGCTTGCGAGAGCGCCGGCGTGCAGTTGATCGTCGGCCACAGCCACAGCTTCGACGCACCCGTGCTGCGCCTGCGCGCACTGGTCCGCGGCGGCAGGTACGGGCGCGTGCGCATGGTCACGGCCATCAACTACACCGACTTCCTGTACCGCCCGCGCCGTCCGGAGGAGCTCGACACCGGCAGCGGCGGCGGCGTGGTGTTCAGCCAGGCCGCGCACCAGATCGACATCGTGCGCCTGCTCGCCGGCGGCATGGTGCGCAGCGTGCGTGCCCACACCGGGCAGTGGGATCCGGGCCGCCCGACCGAGGGCGCCTACAGTGCGCTGCTCGGCTTCGAGGGCGGCGCCTTCGCGTCGATCACCTACAGCGGCTACGGCCACTTCGACAGCGACGTGCTGATGGACAACATCGGCGAGATGGGCCAGGCGAAGGACCCGGCGGACTACGGCGCGGCCCGCAGGCGCCTGCTGACCGCCGCGTCGGCTGATGAAGAGGCGGCGCTGAAGGCGGCCCGCAACTACGGTGGCCGGCTGTACACGCCAGCGTCCGGCCCGCCCACGGGCCTGGCGCACCAGCACTTCGGCCACCTGATCGTGAGTTGCGAAGGCGCCGACCTGCGTCCCACCAGCACCGGCATCGAGGTATTCGCAGACCAGGCCCGCCACCTGGAGCCGCTTGCGCCGCCGGGCATTCCGCGCTCGGAGGTCATTGACGAACTCGTCGATGCCGTACTGCGGGGCAAGCCGCCGCTGCACAGCGGTGCCTGGGCCCGCGCCACCACCGAAACCTGCCTGGCCATCCTCGAGTCGGCGCGCACCGATGCAGAATGCCGGCTCCAGCACCAGGTTGCAGACACATGAGCGCCGCGCCGGGCCGCCCCAAGCAAGCTCGTACCGCAGCCCGCAGGGCGAAGGTTGCCTGATGCGCGCCGCGCCGGGCCGCCCCAAGGACGCATACAGCAGTGCACAGCAGACAGGTATCCCGATGACCAACGCCACCGAGCATCCCGCAGCGCCGTTCCAGTGGACCGACGCGTTCCTGCTGGGGGAACCCCGGATGGACGCCGTGCACCAGGAGTTCGTCGACATCGTCGCCCGCATGGAGCGCGCGCCCGACACCGAGCTGCCGCAGTTGCTGGAACAGTTCGCCACCCATACGCGGGCCCATTTCGAGATGGAAAACAGCTGGATGGTCGAGTCCGGTTTCCCGCCGCGCGAATGCCACATCGATGAACACGCGGCGGTGATGCGCTCGGTCGACGAGGTGCGTATCCTGCTGGCCGGGGGCGACACCGTGGTGTGCCGCCGGCTGGTGCAGGAGTTGATCCTGTGGTTTCCATCGCATGCGCAGCATCTGGACTCGGCGCTGGCGCACTGGATCAGCAAGTTGCGCACAGGTGGCAAGCCGGTGGTGTTGCGGCGCGGGATCCCGCTGCGCTGAGGGCCGATGGGTATACTGGGTTTCGCAGTACGAGATCCTTCGCACACTCGGCCACTCTGCCCCGAATCACCCCGACGTGGAGAAAAATACATGACACCCTTCAAGCGAAAGCTCGTCGCCTGCGCCATCGGCCTGGGCATGGCCCTGGGTGCGGGCGTGGCGCTCGCGTCCAAGGACCGCTTTGTCGTGGACCTCGTCAACGAACCGTCCTCGCTCGACCCGCATGTGCAGTGGAACCCGGACAGTTATGCGGTCTATCGCAACGTCTTCGACAACCTGATCACGCGCAACAACAAGGGCGAGATCACGGCGCAGATCGCCACCTCCTGGAAGCAGGTCTCCGACACCGTGGTCGAGTTCCAGATCCGCACCGACGTGTTGTTCCATGACGGCCAGAAGCTCACGGCGGAAGATGTCGCCTACAGCGTGCGCCGCATCACCGACCCGAAGTTCGGCAGTCCGCAACTCGGCCAGTTCGACAAGATCGTCAAGGCCGAGGTGGTCGGTCCCAATGCCGTCCGCCTGACGACCAACGGTCCGTACCCCGCCCTGCTGGCGCAGCTCGTCAAGCTGTCGATCGTTCCCAAGGCCGTGGTCGAGGCAGTCGGCAAGGATGCCTTCAACCTGAAGCCGGTCGGCAGCGGCCCGTACATGTTCCAGGCCTGGCAGCGTGGCGTGCAGGTCACGTTGGTGCGCAACGACAAGTACTGGGGCACCAAGGGCCCGTTCCCGACCGCAGTGTTCCGCGCGGTGCCCGATGCAGCCACGCGGGTCGCCAACCTGCAGGCGGGCGCCAGCGACCTGGCCGTCACGCTCAACTCCGACCTGGCGGCACCGTTGAAGAATTCGCCCAAGGTCAAGGTGCTGGCGGAACCAACCGAGCGCGTGGCCTATGTGCGCCTGAACACCACCCGGCCCCCGTTCGACAACGACAAGATCCGCCAGGCGGTCGCCCTGGCCATCGACAAGGCGGGACTCGTCGACGGAATCCTGGGCGGGTTCGACAAGCCGGTCGGGCAGATGCTGACCGCGGCGCATGCCGGGTGGACGCCCGACCTGCCCACGGTACCGTTCGACCTCAAGAAGGCGCAGGCGCTGGTGAAGGAAGCCGGGCCCGCGGCCAAGGTCGAGATCGAGCTCGCCACCTCACCAGTGTTCGACCAGCGCATCGTGCAGGCGATCCAGCAGATGCTGGTGGAGGCCGGGCTCAATGTGAAGATCAACATGTCCGACATGGCGAGTTACCTCAAGCGTGCGCAGGGCGGCCCCGACGTGGTGCCGGCCCTGAGTTTCGGCCGCTGGTCCTGCGCCTGCCTGGACGCCGACGGGGTGCTGTTCCCGCTGCTGCACAAGAGCAGCGCCTGGTCCGCCTACCGCAATCCCAAGGCCGATCAACTGCTGGACGCCGCTCGCCAGACGCTGGATGGCAAGAAGCGCATCGAGGCCTACCGCGGCGTGAACCTGCTGGTGAACCAGGACATTCCGCTGGTGCCGCTGTACCAGAGCGCAGCGATCTATGGGGCCGCGCGCGGGCTCGACTGGCAGCCGACGCCGGACGAGAGCCTGTTCCTGAACCGCATGACGTTCAAGGACTGACAGCGCAGGTTCCGCACCTGCCATGCAAACCTTCCTGCTGCGCCGGCTCGGCCAGGTGGCGGTGACCCTGTTCGGGGTCGTCTCGCTGATCTTCTTTCTGCAGCGCCTCACCGGCGACCCGACCTACCTGCTGGTGCCCGAGACGGCGACGCAGGCGGACATCGACGCGATGCGCCACACGCTGGGCTTCGACCGGCCGCTGTTCGTGCAGTATCTGTCCTTCCTGGTGCAGATCGCCGGGTTCGACCTGGGCCAGTCGGTGGTGCAGAACGTGCCGGTGTCGACCATCATCGCGTCGCGCCTGCCCTACACACTGCAACTCGCGGCCGGGGCGCTGTTGGTGGCCTGCGGCCTCGGCATACCGGTCGGGATCGTGCTGGCCCTGTACCGCAAGAGCGCCGCGGCGCGGGTACTGGCCGCGCTGGTGTTTGCCGCCCAGAGCATGCCCACCTTCTGGAGCGGCATCCTCCTGATCATGCTGTTCGCGGTCACGCTGGGCTGGTTGCCGCCGTCTTCGATCGGTGGTTTCGCGAACCTGGTCATGCCCTCGATCGCACTGGGGCTGCTGAGCATGGCCACTTTCGCGCGCATCACGCGCACCGCCATCCTCGACGAACTGACACGCGAATACGTGCGCAGTGCGCGCGCGCGCGGCGCCACGACGGGCCGGCTGCTGGTGCGCCACCTCGCCCGCAATGCATCGATACCGGTGATCACGGTGGCGGCCATCGAGATATCCAACCTGCTGGCGGGAGCAGTCATCGTCGAGACCGTATTCGCATGGCCGGGCCTGGGCCAAGTGACGGTGCAGTCGATCCTGGCGCGCGACTTCATGGTGGTGCAGGGCGTGGTCCTGATGGGCGCCTTCGTGACCATCGCGCTCAACCTGCTGGCCGACCTGCTCTACAGCGCGGTCGACCCGCGCATCCGCCTGGACGGCGCGCGGCGATGAGCGCAACGGCCCTCACCTCTGTCGTGCCGGGCGACGGTCGTCGCCGCTGGAACGCCGGTTTGTGGCTGCCGGTGTGCGTGATCGTGCTCTTCGTCCTGCTCGCAGTCGCGGCGCCCCTGGTCGCGCCCTACGACCCGAACGCGCAGAACCTGCTCGGCCGCATGAAGCCGCCGGGTACCACCTCGCG
Source organism: Rhodoferax sp. (assembly GCA_031383745.1). Taxonomy (GTDB): domain Bacteria; phylum Pseudomonadota; class Gammaproteobacteria; order Burkholderiales; family Burkholderiaceae_C; genus CAISIP01. The sequence continues at coordinate 5,010 of JANMZX010000616.1, forward strand.
CGCCTTCCACTACCTGCTGGGCAGCGATGAACTCGGCCGCGACCTGCTCACACGCCTCATCCACGGCGCGCGGGTGTCCCTGGCGGTCGCGTTTGCGGCGGCGCTGCTGTCGGGCACCGTGGGCGTGGTGCTGGGCATGCTGGCGGGCTACCTGCGCGGCTGGGTCGAGGTGGTGGTG
>JANMZX010000632.1:0-2072 GCA_031383745.1 Rhodoferax sp.
TGCTGGTGCCACCACCGCGAGTGCCTCGTCCATAACGCTCTCTCCACAATAAGGATTGCCGGGCGTCAAGCACGCCCAAAGTGGCATGAGTATGGGCAAGCCCCTCTGTTGCGGATGGTCCGCATGCGACACGCGCTTGTGTGCTCACGCCAAGTCCGAGCGGCGGGCGGGGCCATTGCCAGGCAGCCAGCGTGTCGCAGCCAGGCTGCTGTCGGTCGTTCCGGTGGCCTGTCTGCGCAGAGCTGCTGGCCAGCATTCGCCCGGTCCAGTCAGCAGATGCATCGGGAGCGAAGATGGTTGCAAGGGTGATCGATGGCAAGGCGGTGGCGCGCCACGTGCGCGCGCAGTGCCGCGTGATAGCGCAGGGGCTGGCGGCGCGCGGCGTCGTGCCCGGCCTGGCGGTGATCATCGTGGGCGACGTGGATTTCGAGGGCGTGCGCCAGAAGGCGTCCTGCATCAGCCCGGTGCCCGGAGGAGTCGGGCCGATGACGGTGACGATGCTGGTGCACAACACGGTGATGGCGGCGCAGCGGCGTGCGGCTGATCCCCCGATGAACCCGGTCAACGGCCGGTAATGGCACGGATCGGGCGCCCGGCGTCACCCTGATAATGCGCCATTGCGTGCAGCCCACAGTCTTGACCGGCTGTTTGCCATTATCCAGTGAAAGGAAGTCCGAGCTTGTCCAGGGATACCTCCGTGTGGCGACCCAGCGTGGTCGGACCTGTCGGCGTCCTGCTCGTCGGCATGGCGATGGCGGCCGCCGGCGGCTTGTGGCTGCACCAGCACAACAACAGCCTGGCGCAGGCCGACCTGGCTGACGCGGGGGAGCGAATCGCCGACGCCATCTCCCAGCGCTTGCGCCAGCCGATCTACGGGCTGCATGGCGCGCGCGGGCTTTACGCCGCCAGCGTGCAGGTGAACCGCCAGCAGTTTCGCGCTTATGTCGCGTCACGCGACCTGGAGCGCGAGTTCCCCGGGGTGCGCGGCCTGGGCTTCATCGAGCGGGTACCGCGCGACGACCAGGCGGCTTTCGTTGCCCGCGAGCAGGCCGACGGCGCGCCGCAGTTCGCCATCCGCCAGCTCGCCGACCGGTCGCACGATCTGCTCTACGTCATCAAGTTCATCGAGCCCCAGGCGCGCAATGCCGGTGCCGCTGGCCTGGACGTCGGCTCGGAGCCCAAGCGCCGGGCCGCCGCCCAGCTCGCCATCGACACTGGCCAGCCGACCGTGACCGAGGCGGTGATCCTGGTGCAGGACGAGCGTCGCAGCCCGGGCGTGCTGCTGTTTGTGCCGATGTACACCACGGGTGTGCCGCTGTCCAGCGTGGCGGAGCGCCGCCAGGCGCTGGCAGGGCTGCTCTATGCCCCGATCGTGCTGGGCGAGGTGCTGCTGGATGTGAACGATGCCGCGGTGGGCAACGCCGGGTTCGCGCTGTTCGAATCGGCAGACGGCGCATCCGGCGCCAACCCGCTGTTCGATTCCAGCGCCGCCGCCGGCGCGGCGGGCGACTATGTCGCGCGCTACGAGCTGCTGCGCAGTGTCACGGTGCCCGGGCGCACTTTGGCGCTGCGGGTCCGCAGTACGCCGGCGTTCGACGCCAGCCATTCCTCGGCGTCCCCGTGGTGGCTGTTCATCGCCGGCACGCTGATCAGCGGCCTGCTGGCGGCACTGTTGCGCCAGCAGGCCACCGGGCGCAGGCGCGCCGAGGCCCTGGCCCAAGGCATGACGGTGGAGCTGGACCGGCTGGCCAAGGTGGCCAGGCACACCTCGAACGCGGTGTCCATCACCGACCGCCAGACCCGCATCCAGTGGATCAACGAGGGTTTCACCCGCATCACGGGCTATACCCTGGCCGAGGCCCGCGGCAAGACACCCGGTGAGTTGCTCGGCAGCGGCGAGGCGCAGGCGTCGGCGCTGCAAGCCCTGGAGCACTCCGCCACCCACGGAACGCAATGCCGGGTCGAGATCTGCAACCGCGACAAGAACGGGCATCTCTACTGGACCGACACCGAGGTGCAGCCATTGGTGGACGCACAGGGACAGGTGACCGGTTTCATGGAGCTCGGCACCG
>JANMZX010000484.1:0-2432 GCA_031383745.1 Rhodoferax sp.
TAGTAGCCCACGCGCTTGCGCGGCAGGATGCGTAAGAAGGTCGCCGCCGCCTGGCCCAGGATCTCTTCGCGGTGCGCGACGAACAGGATGCACCGCGCACCCAAACGCACGGCATCAAAGGCGGCCAGCCAGGTCTTGCCCAGGCCCGTGGCCAGCACCACCAGGCCGCGCCGGTAGCCGGCTTCGCGGCTGGCGGCCAGCGCTGCCAGAGCGTCGTGCTGGACCGTCGAGGGCTCGGGCGGCGCCTCTTGCTCGTGGCTGCCCGGCGCGACCGATCGCGAGGGTGGCAGCCGCCGCTGTTCGTAGGCCTCGATCCAGGCGTCGGACAGCGCCACCGTCTTCGGGTGGCCGAACAGCACCTCGAAGCGCTGCCGCGCTTCCAGAAAACCCGCGTCGCCCGGGTAGACGACCCGGTAGTTCCACTCCAGCCCGTCCTGCAGCGCCTGCCGGCTGATGTTGCTGGAGCCGATGAACGCGGTGCCCGCCACCAGCACCTGCTGGTCCAGCCGGGCGAAGAGGTAGGCTTTGAGGTGGAAGCTGCTGCCCGCCTGCGCCGTGGTGTACACGCGCACCTCGGCGCCGCGCTCCTGCAGAAGCAGCAGCAGGCGCAGCGCCTCGGGGTCGGTGATGTCGAGGTAGTCGCTGGTGAGCACGCGCACGCGCCGCGGCGCACCGGCATCGACCATCGACGCCAGGTCGGGCATCAGCAGCCGCAGCCCCGTGGTCTTGACGAACGCGACGGCCAGATCCGTCTGCGTGGCCCAGGTGAAGGCTTGCGACAAATGCGGCAGGAAGTGGTCGTCGGCGCCGCCCGTCACCAGCCGTTGCGGGCCCGGCGCGGGCTGGCGCGTGGCCAGCGCATTGGTCCAGCGTTCGGTGCGGTCGGGCCGCTGGTCGTCGGTGAGCCATGCATCGAGCGGGTGCGCCTCGGGCATCTGGCCAAACCACTCGCGCAGCTGGGCCTCGTCGGCATCGGTGAAACGGCGCCCGCCGTGTGTGCGCTCGCCGGTGCCGTGCTTGAAGCTGACGTACAGCGTGCCGCCGGGGCGCAACGCGGTCCACAGCCGCGCCAGGGTCTCGGGCATCGCGGCCAGGGGCACGTGCAGCAGGCTGGCGCAGCACCAGATGCCGTCGAACTGCGCCACCTCGTCGACCTCCTCGAAGCGCCGCTGCGCCACCGCGAACCCGCAGTGGGCGCTGGCCAGCCGGGCCAGCTCGGCGGACGCGTCGAAGGCGCTGACCCGGAACCCGGCCTCGGCGAAGGCCCGGGCGTCCCGGCCGGAGCCGCAGCCGGCATCGAGGATGTGGCCGCCCGGGGGGAGCCGCGCGATGAAGCGCTGGCGGATGGGGGCCATGTCCACGCCGACGGTCGAGTGGAAGAACTCGGCTGCGTGCTGGGTGTAATAGTGGTGGGTGGGGTCCATCCGGGGGCAGCTGTTGGATACCGGGGCGAAGGCAGCTTACCAGGTGGGCTGTCGATCACAACCCACCGTACTTCCATGTGCTCGCCAGCGATGGCTCCGAAGCTTTGGTTGCATTGGAAAGGCGTCGCCGTCGGCCATCACAAGCCTGCCGACGCCTTCAAGGCCATTCCGTCTTGGTGGGATCTCAAGGTCGAACCGGTGACGCGCTGACCAGCAGGCGCATGGGAATGAACGCCACACCGTGCTGCTCGACGCGCGCTCCGTGCACCTGGAAACCAAGCGCTTGGTAGACCGCTACGGCGTTTGCTGACGCGTTGACCGTCAGGACGCCCGCATCGGCATCGATCAAAGCCTCGCGCGCATGCGCCCACAAGCGCCGTCCCAGGCCCTGGCGCTGCCACTGCGCTTGCACGAACAGGTGGTACAGGTGGGTGCCGTTGCGGATCGCAACCACGCCCGCCAACGCGCCGTCGGCTGACGCGGCCGCATAGCGGAACTGCGGCGACTCCAGATAGCCACGAATGGCCGCTGGCGTGACGAACTCCAGAAACCGTTCGGCGCCGGCCCGCGTTCCACTGATGGTCAACTCGCCCAGGTGGCTATGGATCAAGGCGCTGATGGCGGGGGCATCGTCCGGGGTGGCGGGGCGCAATTGCATCGTGCCGGCAGTCTACCGGCGCACGCGCCTCAGCCCGCCGCGGCGCGTCTACCGCGCGGCGCGCGCGTGGCCGCGGCGACCAGCTTCAATGGCGCCGCGGACTTGTTGCGTGCCGGCCGCTTTGCAGCCGGCTTGCGAGGCGCCGCTGATTTGGCCGGCGCAGATGGAACCGCCACGGCCGCCACAAAGGGCGCCGGCGCATGGTGGGCCTTTTCCGGCGCCGGGGCCGACGAGACCTTGAACAACTCCTGGTGCGCGGCCAGCATCAGATGTGCCAACTCCGGCAGATCAGGCAAGGCCTTGCGGCAGGCGGTCAGCCCGAAGTCGAGGTTCCCGTTGTAGCTCTGCAC
>JANMZX010000641.1:0-11743 GCA_031383745.1 Rhodoferax sp.
GCGCTCCGCCAGCACCGGTTCGGCCTTGATCGCGCCGTCGATCGTGATGTGGGTGCCGGGCTTGTTGGGGATCAGCTTGCTGATGCCGTCGCAGAAGGTGTAGCTCATGTCGAGCACCCGGCCCACGTCGCGGATCGCGGCACGGGCGGCCATGGTGCCGAAGGTGGCGATCTGGCTCACCGCCTCCCGGCCGTACTTGAGCTTCACGTAGTCGATCACCCGGTCGCGGTTGGCCTGGCAGAAATCGATGTCGAAGTCGGGCATCGACACCCGCTCCGGGTTTAGGAAACGCTCGAACAGCAGGTTGTACTGCAGCGGGTCCAGATCGGTGATGTTGAGCGAATAGGCCACCAGCGAGCCCGCGCCGGAGCCGCGGCCCGGGCCGACCGGGCAGCCGTTGTTCTTGGCCCAGTTGATGAAGTCACCCACGATGAGGAAGTAACCCGGGAACCCCATCTTGAGGATGGTGTCGATCTCGAATTCCAGCCGTTCCACATAACGCGCCTGCTCCTGCGCGCGCCGGGTGGCGTCCGGGTACAGATGCGCCAGCCGCGCCTTGAGCCCCTCGTGCGAGGCATGCCGGAAATACTCCTCCGGCGTCATCTGCCGGCCGTCGACCAGCGGCGTGGGGAAATCGGGCAACTGCGGCTTGCCCAGCACCAGGGTCAGGTTGCAGCGCCTGGCGATCTCCACCGCATTGGCCAGTGCCGACGGCAGGTCGGCGAACAGCACCTGCATCTGCGCGCTGGACTTGAAATACTGCTCACGGGTGAAACGGCGCACCCGGCGCACATTGCCCAAAATCTCGCCATCGGCGATGCACACCCGGGCTTCATGGGCCTCGTAGTCGTCGGGCGCGGTGAACTGCACCGGATGGGTGGCCACCACCGGCAAACCGGTGCGGGCCGCCAGTTGCACGGCAGCGGCGACATGGCGCTCGTCGTCGGGCCGGCCGGCGCGCTGCAGTTCGAGGTAGAAGCGGTGCGGGAAACAGCCCGCGAGTTGCAGCGCGACGTCATGGGCGCGTGCCGTGTCCCCCTGCACCAGGGCCTGGCCCACTGCGCCGGCCTGCGCCCCCGACAGCGCGATCAGGCCCTCGCCGAGTTCTTCCAGCCAGGCCCACTTGACCACCGGCTGTGCGCGCCCGACGTTGCGGGTGTAGGCCCGGGCCAGCAACTCCGACAGATTCAGATAGCCCTGCCGGTTCTGCACCAGCAGCAGCATGCGCGACAACACCTGCGCCTCCTTGCCCGGGCCCTCGAACACCACCTCGGCACCGATCAGCGGCTTGACGCCCTTGCCGCGCGCGGCCTTGTAGAACTTGATCGCGCCGAACAGGTTGTTGAGGTCGGTGATGGCCAGCGCCGGCTGGCCATCGGCGGCGGCTGCGGCCACCACGTCATCGATCCGGTTGGTGCCATCGACGACGGAGAATTCAGTGTGCAGGCGCAGGTGGACAAACATGCGAGCAATTGTAGGTAAGCCGGGGTCGCACCGGCTTGCCCCCAGTCGCTGTCAGGCCGCCACCGGCAGCTGCCGAGCACCAGGCGCACCGCGCCTGCCGTCGACGCTGAACGCGCCGGCGCCATGCGCCGCGAGGACCAGCAAGCCGCCGACCACCGCGATATTCTTGAAGAACATCAGTTGCTGCACCATCACCTGCTCGGCAGGCACGGCCCAGTAGGCATGGAATACCACCGTGGCCACCAGGGTGAAGAGCGCCAGTGCCAGTGCAGCGACGCGGGTGCCGGCACCGGCCAGCAGGGCCAGGCCACCACCCACCTCGACCACGATGGCGATCACCGCGCCGAGTTGCGGCAAAGGCAGGCCGACCGAGCCGATATATCCCACCGTGCCGGCAAACCCGGCGATCTTCATCAGGCCGGCGGGCAGAAAGAGCAGCGCGAGCAACAGGCGGCCAGCCAACGTGAGCGAATTTTGCAGTGACGGGGAGTTCATGAGGATGTCCTTGGAGGTTGAAGATGGAAGGTTGAAGGGAACGAAGACAGGAATCGGTTCAGGCGGCCAGATCGAATACCAGCACCTCGGCCTGCACACCGTCTGACAGGCTGATGTGCTGCTCGCCGTCCAGCAGCGCGGCGTCGCCGCCCTGCAGCGGCTGGCCGTTGACGCGCAGCGTGCCGCGCACCAGGTGCACGTAGGCCTTTCGTCCGGGTCGCAGGCTCAGTACGGCGGCCTCTTCGGCGTCGAACAGCCCGGCGTACATGGCTGCATCCGCATGGATGGTGACCGCACCCTGCGCGCCATCGGGCGCGGCAACCAGGCGCAGTTGCCCGCGTTTGGCCGATTCGGGAAACGTCTTCTGCTCGTAGCCGGGTGCAATACCTGTCACATCCGGCTCGATCCAGATCTGCAGAAAGTGGGTCGTCGCATCCGGCGCGTGGTTGAACTCGCTGTGCCGCACCCCCGTGCCGGCACTCATGCGCTGCACATCGCCCGGCGGAATGCCCTTGACGTTGCCCAGGGTGTCCCGGTGGGCGAGTTCGCCGCTCAGCACGTAACTGATGATTTCCATGTCCCGGTGCCCATGCGTGCCGAAGCCGGTGCCCGGTGCAATGCTGTCCTCGTTGATCACACGCAGATTGCCCCAGCCCATGTGGGCCGGGTCGAAATAGCCGGCAAACGAAAAACTATGGAAGGACTTGAGCCAACCGTGGTCGGCGTAACCGCGGTCGGCAGACTTGCGCAAGGTCAGCATGGTGGGCTCCTGGTGGTGGCGTGACGAGAACTGTAGGTTGCCGCGGCGCTTTGCAAGCCCGACCGGATTGATGGCATCATTCAAATTTTTGGAACGCCCACCATGCCCACTGCGCGCGATGTGCTGACTCCCGACGCCCTCTCGATGCTGCAATCGATTGCCGCTGCAGGCAGTTTCGCGGCGGCGGCACGCGCGATCGGACTGGTTCCCAGTGCGCTGACCTACCGCGTGCGCCAGATCGAAGACGCGCTGGACATCCTGCTGTTCGACCGCAGCTCCCGCCAGGCCCGGCTGACGCCGGCCGGCAAGGAACTGCTCGCAGAGGGCGCGCATGTGCTGGCCGCCATCGACGCGATGGCGAACCGGGTCAAGCGCGTCGCGACTGGCTGGGAACCGCAACTGACCATCGCCACCGACAGTGTGATCGCGCGCACCACGATGCTGGACTTGTGCGAGGCCTTCCTTGCGCTGGCCCCCCCGACGCGCCTGCGGCTGCGTGATGAAACCCTGTCGGGCACGCTGCACGCCCTCACCTCCGGGCAGGCCGATCTGGCCATCGGCGTACCCGACATGAGCACCCTGTCCGACATCCACACCAGGCCGCTCGGGGACCTGCGTTTCGTCTACGCGGTGGCCCCCCACCATCCGCTCGCGAGCACACCGGAACCCCTGACCGATGACACCCTGCGCCAGCACCGGGCGATCGCGGCGGCGGACTCCACCCAGCAGGGCAGTGGCGTCACGATCGGGCTGTTTGGCGGGCAGGACGTGTTCACCGTCGCCACCATGCAGGCCAAGCTCGACGCCCAGCTGCGCGGCATGGGCGGCGGTTTCCTGCCCGAATGCATGGCCAGCAGCTACATCGCGACCGGCCGCCTCGTCGTGCGCCAGACCGAGCGCGCGCAGCGCGTGGTGCGGCTGCACTACGCTTGGCGCGGCGCCAGCCGTGCGCGCCAGGGCCGCGCGCTCCAGTGGTGGCTCAAGCAGCTCGACAGCCCGACCACACGCGCGGCGCTGCTGTCGCGGCACGGGCACGCCTGAGCAAGGCGTGTAAAGTCGGCGGCATCCATCACAACAGGAGCGATCCCCATGCCAGAGTCCAGGCACATCGCCATCATCGGCGCAGGAATCGCAGGCATCGCGTGCGCACGCACACTGGCGCAGGCGGGCCACCAGGTCAGCCTGTTCGAAAAGAGTACCCGTCCCGGCGGGCGCATGGCCACCCGCGCCAGCCCGTTTGGCAGCTTCGACCATGGCGCGCAGTACTTCACCGTGCGCGACCAGCGTTTTGCGCTGGCGCTGCAGACCGTTCCTGGCCTGTGCAAGCCCTGGAGCGCGAACACGGTGCGGGTGCTCGACGAGCACGGCCGGGTCGCCGCAGCCGGCCTGCCGGCGCGCGAACCGCATTGGGTACCCACACCGACCATGAACGCGCTACCCGCGGCCTGGGCCGCGCCGCTGGCAAAAAGCGGCAGCCTGGTGCTCGAGAAGCGGGTCACCCGGCTGGAGCGCGATGCCAGCCAGGTACACCACTGGACGCTGCACACAGTAGGCCCGGAAACCGCCGCCGACCACCACCGCGAGGCCCACCGCGGCTTCGACGCGGTGGTGCTGGCGATGCCGGCCTGGCAGGCCCGGGAGCTGTTGCAGAACTCGGAACTCGCCGACACCCTGGCCCAGGAGATAGACGCGGTCGAGGTCGCTCCCTGCTGGACGCTGATGCTGGCGTTTCCGCACGCGATGCAACCGGCTTTCAGCACCCTCGGTCCGCAATGGAACGCGGCGCGCAGCACGCACCACCGGATTGCCTGGCTGGCGCGCGAGTCGTCCAAGCCAGGACGCGAACCGGTCGAGCGCTGGACCGTCCAGGCCAGCGCCGCCTGGTCCCAGGAGCACTTCGGCGACGACCCGCTGCGTGTGCAGGCCAAGCTGTGCAAGGCGTTTTCCGAAGTCACCGGCATCCGCGCCGAACCAACCCATGTGCAGACCCACCGCTGGGCCTACGCACAGACGACCAGGCCCCTTGGCAAGAGCCACCTGTGGGATCCCCGCGTGCGGCTGGGCGTATGCGGCGACTGGTGCACCGGTCACCGGGTCGAGGACGCCTTCCTGTCCGGCCTCGGGCTGGCACTGACGATGGGGTGAACGGCGCCACGGGCGCGTACACCGGCCGCTTTGCCCCCTCACCCACCGGCGCGCTGCATGCCGGCTCGCTGGTGGCGGCGCTGGCCAGCTGGCTCGACGCCCGGGCATGGGGCCCGGACGGCGGCCGCTGGCTGGTGCGCATCGAAGACCTGGACACCCGGCGCTGTGTGACCGGCGCTGCCGGCCTGATCCTGAAGCAATTGCAGGACTGCTCACTGCTGCCGGATGAACCACCGGTCTTCCAGTCGCACCGCACCGCCCTGTACCAGTCGGCACTCGAGCGCCTGCTGTCGGCCGGCAACGCGTACCCGTGTGGCTGCTCCCGCAGGCAGGTGCAGGAAGCACAGGCGCGGCTTGGCGTGGTGCGCCAGCGCCACGCGGAACTGGTCTATCCGGGGACCTGCCGCGCCGGGCTGCAAGGCAACACGGCGCTGGCGGTGCGTTTTCGTGTTCCTGCCGATGCCGCCCCTGTGCGGTGGACAGACCGGCGGCTCGGCGCCCAACAGCAGGACGTGGCCAAGGACGTGGGCGATTTCGTTCTGCAGCGGGCCGACGGGCCGTTTTCCTACCAGCTCGCCGTGGTGGTGGACGACCACGCCCAGGGCATCACCCACGTCGTGCGCGGCGCCGACCTGACCGACAACACCGCGCGACAGTTGCTGCTGCAGCGGGCGCTGGGCCTCCCGGCGCCGCAGTACCTGCACGCGCCTCTGGTGTTGGCGCCCGATGGGCAGAAGCTCTCCAAACAAACCGGGGCAATACCGCTCGACACCACACAGCCGCTACCGGTGCTCAATGCGGCAGCCCGCACGCTCGGTCTGCCGGCGCAAACAGGCAGTGTGGCGGACGCGCTGTGGGCGTGGGTCCGGCACTGGCGCAGTCTCTACAATCCGGCGCTGTGACACCCACTGCCCCGCTGCTTCCCGAGTCCTCTGCCGCCCCAGCCGATGTGCCGCATCCGCGGACCCTGCGCAGTTTCGTGCGCCGGGCAGGGCGAACGACAGCAGGTCAGGCGCGCGCGGTAGAGGCGCTCGGGCCGCAATTTCTGGTGCCCTATGCCCCTTCGTTCGAACCCCTGGCGGCGCTGTACCCGCAACTCGCGCCGGATGGCGGCACCGGACATGGCGCGGCGCCGCCACTGGTGCTGGAAATCGGGTTTGGCATGGGTGAGGCCACCGCCCATATCGCGGCGCTGCTGCCCGGCACCCAGTTCCTCTGCTGCGAGGTGCACGACCCGGGCGTCGGCGCGCTGCTCAAACGCATCGGCGAACTGGGCCTCACCAACATCCGCATCGTCGCCCACGATGCCGTCGAGGTGATCGACCACATGCTGCCGGTCTGGGACGCGCACGCGCCGGCCCGCGGACTGGACGGTGTGCATATCTTCTTTCCCGACCCGTGGCACAAGAAGCGCCACAACAAGCGCCGCCTGGTGCAGGACGCACTGACCACGCGCCTGGCCGCGCGCCTCAAGCCCGGAGCCTACCTGCACTGCGCCACCGACTGGCAGCCCTACGCGGAGCAGATGCTCGATGTGCTGGGTCGCGAACCCCTGTTGCACAACCGCTGCGCCGACACCCATCCCGAGCTCGGCGGGTACGCGCCGCGGCCGCACTACCGCCCGACGACCAAGTTCGAGAAACGCGGCATCGGGCTGGGCCACGGCGTATGGGACCTGGTGTTCCACCGCGTGTAGGCGCCGGGCCGACGCTGCCGACACGCGACGGTGTCGGCGCCAGTTGCGTCGGGCTGCCCGAGGGCAGCTGGCCGTCGATGCTGGATTTTCTGGTGCACCGGTTTCCGCAGCAACCGGCCGCACTGTGGATCGACCGCATGGGCCGCGGCGATGTGGTGGACGAGCACGGCCACGCAGTGGCCGCAGATCGCCCGTACCAGGCGCGACTGCGGCTCTACTACTACCGCAGCCTGGCCGCCGAACCCCGGATACCGTTCGACGAAGTCGTGCTGCACCAGGACGCGCACCTGGTGGTCGTGGACAAGCCGCATTTCCTGCCGGTGGTCCCCTCCGGCCACTACCTGCAGGAAACCGTGCTGGTACGGCTCAAGAAGACGCTCGGCATCGATGCACTCGTCCCGCTGCACCGGATCGACCGGGACACCGCGGGGCTGGTGCTGTTTTCGGCCCAGCCGGCCAGCCGCGGCGCCTACAGCAGGCTGTTTCGCGAGCACCGCCTGCACAAGACCTATGAAGCGATCGCGCCCTGGCGCGCCGACCTGGCGCTACCACTCATCCGGGAAAGCCGGATCGAGGAGTCCTCGCACTTCATGCAGCAACGGGAGGCCCCCGGTGCACCCAACACTCGCACCCATGTGCGCCTGCTGGAACGCTGCGGCGACTGGGCCCGCTACGAGCTCGAACCCGTCACCGGGCACCGGCACCAGCTGCGCGTGCACATGAACGCGCTGGCGCTGCCAATCCTGAACGATGGCATCTATCCGCGCCTGACCCCCGAGGGGCCAGCCGATTTCGCCCGGCCGCTGCAATTGCTGGCCCGATCGATCCGTTTCAGCGACCCGCTGAGCGGCCAGGCCAGGTGCTTCCACAGTTCGCGCAGCCTCGACCTGCACCAGGCTGCGCTCAGCGCCCGTGCGCCAGCCCGCTCACCAGCATGACCATTGCGATGCCGCACAACAACCAGCTGATCTGCGCGATCGTCTCGCGTGCGCTCAGCCGGGTCTGCAGCTGCGGGATCAGGTCGGCCAGCGCAACATAGACGAAACTGCTGCTTGCTGCCACCAGGAAGAACGGCAGATAGTCCTGCAGCATCTCGACCAGCCAGTACCCGGCAAGACCACCAATCGCGGTCAAGGCGCCCGCCATCGACACCTTCACCAGGGCAGCGCGCCGGTTGCTGGAGCCAGCGCGCAGCACGACCAGGTCGCCCATATGGTGCGGTACTTCATGCGCCAGCACTGCCAGCGACGCGATGATGCCGAGCCGGGCGTCGGCGACGAATGCCGAGGCGATCAGGATGCCGTCGCCGAAACAGTGGACGCTGTCGCCTGCAAGCACCGCCCAGCTCCCGGCCATCGGCCGGGACTCGCCGTGCGCATGGCCACGACCATGGGCATGGCCGTGCACGTGCCCCAGGTAGTCGCTTTCGGCGGAATCGTGGTGGTGTTCATGCCCGTGGTGCCACAACTCGGCCTTGTCGAGCAGGAAGAAGAACACCAGGCCCACCAGCAGCGCCACGAAAAGGTCGTGGGCGCTGGCCTGGCTTTCGAACGCCTCGGGCAGCAAATGCATGAACGCCGTTGCCAGCAATGCGCCGGCCGCCATGCTCAGCATGTGGCGGGTGTGCCGCGCCATCGGACCAAAACTCAGCAGCGCGGCCACCCACACACTGCCGATGCCCGCCGTCAGGGTGCCCAGCAATATCGCCAACAACGTCATAGTTCGATGCACTCGCTTGTTCCGGCGCTGGCTGCCGGCCGATGCCGGCCCCAGGCCTTTGCGCTTCATCTTATCAACCGTGTCAAGGGGGGCCCCGGGGGCCGCGCGGCATTGCGCCAGCGCAAGAAACCAGGCGGATTCAGGCCCGCAACGCGCCCTGGCAGGGTTAGCCCTGATCCAGCCCTGGGCCAGAATGGCCGATATGCGTGATCAAAGTCCGATGCATTTGCGGCCACGAGGACCACAATGGTCCCCTGTTGCAGCCTGACCTGTCCGGAACCCCACGATGGCCCCGCCGCGCTCACACCCCTCCAACGGCCATGCGCCGATGCTGGCGTTGGCCGGGCTGCTTTGCCAGGGGCTCGCATGGTGGCGCAACGGCACGATCGCCACGGACACCCTGACCCTGCTGTTGGCCGCAGCCGGCGCGCTGATGATGGTGCTGGCCGTATGGTGGTCCTGGCGCATCGCGGCGGCGGGCCGGCATGAAATGCACCGGGCACGCCTCGCCGCCGGCCGGGCGTTCGACAGCGAGCGCGCCATGCAGCAGGCCCGGCAGGACGCGCAGCAGGCCAACGAACTGCTGGTCCATGCGCTGGACGCGCTGCCGATCGGCATCGCCATCTATGACCCGCAGGACCACCAGGTGATCCGCAACCGCTGCCTGGAGGAGATGTTTCCGGGCATGTTCCAGGCCGGGGCTGGCGGCGATACCCTCGAATCGGTACTGCGCCGGGAACTCGCGCTCGGCCTGCCGGCCGACAAGGTCGACGACCCGGACCAATGGGTGGCTCAGCACCTGGCCCGCCGTGCCAGCACGATGCAACCGGTCCTGGAGCAATACACCGACGACCGCTGGATCCATACCTACGAAGTGCGCACCGCCAGGGGATTCACCTTGGTGGCGCGGGCCGAGGTCACCGAACTCGTGCGCAAGGAACAGTTGCTGGCCCGCGCCAACGAAAGCCTGTCACGCCAGTCCACCACGGACGGGCTGACCGGCATCGCCAACCGGCGCATGTTCGACCAGACCCTGGCGGCCGAGTGGCAGCGCGCGGCCCGGGCCGGCACCAGCCTGGGCCTGCTGCTGGTGGACATCGACCATTTCAAGCGCTTCAACGACCACCACGGCCATGTCGCAGGCGACGAGTGCCTGCGCCGTGTCACGCATGTGCTGGCATCCTGCGTGCGGCGCGCCGGCGAGTTGCTGGCGCGTTATGGCGGCGAGGAATTCGTGCTGCTGCTGCCGGGGGCCGACCTGGACCAGGCGCGCGACCTGGCACAGCGGTGCCTGCACGCGATGCACCGCGAGGCCATCCCCCACAGCTCGTCGCCGACCCACGACCACGTCACGTTCAGCATCGGCGTGGCGCAGGTGTATCCCAGCGCCGCCAGGGATCCGGAGTCGCTGGTCAACGCGGCCGATACCGCGATGTACCGGGCCAAGACGGAAGGCCGGGCACGCTACGCAGTGGCCGGGCAGGCGGACTGGGAGATCGACAAGGACGCGCCGCGCTCGCAGGCCGGCGAACTGGCCTGAGCACGCCGGCCCGGTGCCGTCAGTGCGCCTGGTCCCAATTGGCCCCCACCCCCACTTCCGCCAGCAACGGAACCTTGAGCACGGCCACAGCAGCCATGATGCGCGGAATTTCCATCCGTAGCCATTCCACTTCGGCCTGCGGCACCTCGAACACCAGTTCGTCATGCACCTGCATGATCATCCTGGTGCCCCGCGCCTGCTGGTCCAGCACCTGCTGCACCTGCACCATGCTGAGCTTGATCAGGTCGGCGGCGGTGCCCTGCATCGGTGCGTTGATCGCCTGGCGCTCGGCGCCACTGCGACGCGGACCGTTGGGTGAACGGATCTCGGGCAGGTACAGGCGGCGACCGAACACCGTCTCCACATACCCCATCTCCCGCGCGCGCTCCTTGGTCTCGTCCATGTAACGCCTGACCCCGGGGTAGCGCTGGAAATAGCGGTCGATGTAGTTCTTGGCCGCGGTGTTGTCGATCGCCAGGCTGCGCGCCAGGCCATAGGCGCTCATGCCGTAGATCAGGCCGAAGTTGATCACCTTGGCATACCGCCGCTGCTCGCTGCTCACCTGCTCCGGCGGGATGCCGAACACCTCGGCCGCGGTGGCACGGTGCACGTCCTGCCCCTCGGTGAACGCACGCAGCAGGGCCTCGTCATCGCTGAGGTGCGCCATGATGCGCAGTTCGATCTGGCTGTAGTCGGCACTCGCGATCAGGCTGCCGGCCGGCGCCACGAAGGCCTCGCGCACGCGCCGCCCCTCGGGCGTGCGGATCGGGATGTTCTGCAGGTTCGGATCGTTGCTGCTCAGGCGCCCGGTGACCGCCACCGCCTGCGCGTAATGGGTGTGCACCCGGCCGGTCCGGGGCAGGGCCAGCAGGGCGAGTTTGTCGGTGTAGGTGCCCTTGAGCTTGGCCAGGCCGCGGTGCTCGAGTATCTTGGCTGGCAGCGGGAAATCCTCGGCCAGTTTCTCCAGAACCTCCTCGTCGGTGCTCGGCGCTCCGGTGGCGGTCTTCTTGACCACCGGCAGACCCAGCTTGCCGAAGAAGATTTCGCCGATCTGCTTCGGGCTGCCCAGGTTGAAGGGCTGCCCTGCCAACGCATAGGCCTCGGTCTCGATCTGCATGATGCGCTGGCCGAGTTCATGGCTCTGGGCCGCCAGTGTCGCGGCATCGATCAGAACACCGTTGCGCTCGACGCGGTACAGCGCCTCGCTGCTCTGGATCTCCAGGTCGTAGATGAACATCAGGCGTGCATCGGCATGCAACCGCGGCCACAGGGCGAGGTGCACATCCAGCGTCTGGTCGGAGTCCTCGCAGGAGTATTCGGCCGCCTTGGCAATGTCGACCTGGTCGAAACCGATCTGGTGCACACCCTTGCCGCACAGGTCCTCGTACTGGATGCCCTTGCGCCCGAGGTGGCGCTCGGCCAGACTGCTCAGGCTGTGCGGCTTGTGCACCTCCAGCACGTAGCTCTGCAGCATCGTGTCGTGCGCGTAGCCCTGCACCTC
Source organism: Rhodoferax sp. (assembly GCA_031383745.1). Classification (GTDB taxonomy): domain Bacteria; phylum Pseudomonadota; class Gammaproteobacteria; order Burkholderiales; family Burkholderiaceae_C; genus CAISIP01. The sequence continues at coordinate 11,321 of JANMZX010000641.1, forward strand.
GATGCCATGGTTGGCAAACACGTGGCGGTCGTACTTGACGTGCTGCCCCAGCTTCTTGTGCTGCGCGTCCTGCAGCCAGGGCTTTAGCCGTTCGAGCACCTCCGCACGCGGCAACTGCTCCGGCGCCCCGGGGTAGTTGTGCGCCAGCGGAATATAGGCGGCCTCGCCCGGGCACACACTGAAACTGACACCGACGATCTCGGCGCGCATCGCGTCGAGCGAGGTGGTTTCGGTGTCGAGCGCCACCAGTTCCGCGGCCTCGACGCGCGCCAGCCAGCTGTCGAACGACGCCCAGGTCAGCACGGTGTCGTAGTGCAACGGGCCCGCGACCGCACTGCCGGCGGGGATGTCCGGCGGGGTATCGGCCGACGCCGGCGCAAACAGCCCGGATTGCCGGTCCGAGGGTGTGGCTTTCGATGCGCC
>JANMZX010000663.1:0-7824 GCA_031383745.1 Rhodoferax sp.
TCGCTCCAGTTCTCGCTGGTCGGCCTGTCGGCCGCTGCCATCGAGGGTTTCCTGGCCGTCGCGGCGCAGCGCGGCGTGTTTGTCAAATGGTTCGGCGCCACGGCGCCCAAAGGGTTCACCAGCGTCTGGCAACACTGGCGCTACTTCGGCCAGCAGCAGCACCTGCCCAACGCCGAACGCGTGCTTGCCGGGCTGTGCGACATGCGCCTGCCGCTGACGCTCACGCAGGCCGACTGTGTGGCCATCGGGACGGTGATTCGCGAGTCGCTGGCGCTGGCACTCCAGGAGGCGGCATGAATACACGCACCCAGTGCCTCTGGTGAAATTCAAGTGACCAAGGTGACGCCATTTCGATCAAGCCCAATGCGTGAATGGATGGCTGCCAAGCTGTGCGAAGTCGCCCTTGGAACCACGCCATCGATTGCAAGAATTTTGGACTTATGAATATGCCATTTCTGGACTTAAACCACTGTGCAATCAATGCCTATGATGGCCAGAATCCGGGCGCGATCTGCCGCATTCGTTCCACAAGAAGGAAGCCCACGTGGGCCGTCCAAGATCCGAAAAGGGCCAATCCGCCGAGGAAGACGATGGCGTCAGCGGGATGGTCATGCCGTCGCGCTGCTGAACCGCAGAGAAATTGGCAAACTTGTTACACGACGTAGACCCATCGCGCGCAACCAAGGTCTGACAGAGCATCCTCCGATAGACAACACCACGAAAGGTCGTTCACATGAAACCCAGCATTTCACGCAGAAACGTTATCAGCCGCGGTGTGTTCACAGCGGCGGCATGCATTGCGGCGCCCAGCGTCGTTCTCGCCCAGTCGCCGCGGGTGCTGAACCTGGGATTCTCGACACCCGTCGAGTCGGACTACGGGGTTTTCTCCACCAAGCTGGCGCAACTCGTCAAGGAGCGGATGGGGGATGCCATCGACGTGAAGATCCGCTGCTGCGCCACGATCGCCACGGAGGATGACGCCTTCAAGGCGCTGCAGCTCGGAACCGTCGACGCCTACTTCATCTCCCAGAACAACATCTCTCCGCATTTCCCGCTCATGGACATCCTCGTGCTGCCCTATGTCTTCCAGGGCGCGGCCCACGTGCGAAAAGTCCGCGATGGCGCCGTGGCGGCCGAGTTGGCCGATCGGCTGCTCAAGGCGACCGGCGTGCACCTGCTCTCCTGGGGCGCGGTGTCATACCGCGACTTCTACAACTCGAAGCGGCCGATCAACGATGTGAAGGACATGATGGGCCTGAAGGTGCGCGTGCCGAAGAACGAAGTGATGATCCAGACCTTCCGCAACTTCGGCGCCGAGCCCATTCCGCTGGCCTGGTCCGAGACGCCGGCGGCATTGCAGACTGGCACAGTCGATGGGTCGGACAACGGCACCTCGGTGATCAAGGCGATGAAGTTCTACGAGTTTTCCAAGCACCTCGCGGTCCTGGAGCACTTTGCCGGCTTCGCGCCGTTGCTGGCGAGCCCGCGCTTCATGGGCCGGCTCTCGCCCGCGCAGCAGAAGACCTTCATGCAATGCGCCAAGGATGCCGGGCAGCATCAGATCGCGGTCGTCGAGGCTGAGGCGGAGGACATCCGCAAGTTTCTGGGCGAAAACGGCATGCGCGTCACGCGGCCGAATCAGAAGAGCTTCATCAATGCTGTCTTGCCCATGCAAGACAAGTTCGTGGCGGAGCGGGGAGCTGAATTCAAGACCATGCTCGACAAGATCCGCGCTGCGGTTGCATGAGCTCTACCCGCCTGAGGCAAAGCCTCAGCATCGCGGGCCGCCCGTTCGAGGACTGGGTGGCGTGCGGCCTTGTCGCCATCATTGCGGCCTGTGTTTGTCTGCAGGTTTTCTCGCGCTACGTGCTGAACATCGGTTTGGTCTGGACCGAAGACGCCGCCATGTTCGCCATGACCTGGGCCGTGTACCTGGGCGCTGCCATGGCGGTTCACGAGCGATTCCATGTGCGGATGATGGCCACCGTGATGGTGCTTCCCTACCGCGCCGCCTGGGCCATCACCTTCCTGTCCGATCTGATCTGGGCAGCATTCCTCGTCTTCATGATGGTCTACGGCTGGGAATACCTGGAATTGCTGTGGCGCCAGCAGACGATCGTCGCCTCGATGAAGATCGACGCAAAATGGATCCAGACCATCATCGTGCTTGGCAACGGGCTGATGCTGTATCGACTGTTCGAAGCCTATTGGTTTTGGTGGCGCGGGGACCGCAAGGGCTTTCCGACGGTGGACGACGAAGAGGCGCCTGACCTGTGAGCGACGTTGTCATCATCTGCAGCGTTTTCGTCGTCCTCATGGTCATCGGCGTGCCGATTTACGCGGTGATCGGGTTCAGTGTCGCCATTGCGCTGCATCTGGCCGACATCCCGCAGACCATGCTGGCGCAAACCGCGTTCACAGCGTTGCAGCCGTTTCCGCTGCTGTCGATCCCGCTGTTCGTGCTGGCCGGCCGCCTGATGGAAAAAGGCGGCATGGCCAACCACCTGATCAAGATCGCCACCAACCTTGTCGGGGCCTACAAGGGGAGCCTTGGCCTCGTCACAGTGATCGCCTGCGCCTTTTTTGCGGCGCTCAACGGATCGGGCCCGGCCACCACCGCCGCGGTTGGCAGCGTCACCATTCCAACGATGCTCAAGGAAGGCTACAGCCGCCGCTTTGCCGGCGCCGTGGCTGCCTCTGCCGGCGCGCTGGGCAGCCTGATCCCGCCCAGCAACCTGATGGTGATCTATGCACTGGTGGCAGAGGTCTCGATTCCACGCATGTTCTTTGCGGGCATCATTCCCGGCATCGTCGTCACTGCGCTACTCCTCGTGACGGCATGGTATATCGCCGTGCGCAATGGTTTCGGCGGCAAAGGAGCCGCCTTTGCCATCGGCCCGCTGCTGCGGGCCATGTGGGACGGCAAGTGGGCCATGGGGGCACCGCTGGTCATACTCGGTGGCATCTATACCGGCATCTTCACGCCGACCGAGGCCGCCGGCGTGGCGGTCGCCTATGCCTTGTTCGTCGGCCTCTTCATCTACAAGGAGCTCAGCACCGAGTCCATTGTCGAGGCATTGCGCTTCACGGCGCTGATCGCGGGGCTGCTCGTGCTGATCACGCCGACCACTGCGTTCGGTCAGGTGCTGGCCCTGTACAACCTGCCGGAGAGGACCATCGAGTTCATGGGCCCGATCGGGCAGAACAAGTGGTTGTTCCTGCTGGTCGTGGGTACATTTCTCATCCTGATCGGCACCTTCATGGACTCGTTTGCCCAAATCGTGCTGTTCACGCCGGTGCTGCTGCCTGCCGCGGTCGCCGCAGGCATCGACCCGATCACGTTCGGCATCTTCACGGTGCTTACCTGCGAGATTGGTTTCCTGACGCCGCCCGTGGGCGGCAACCTGTTCATTGGAGCCAAGCTTGCCAAGGCCAGCATCGAACAGATATCGTTGGCAGTACTTCCGTTTTGCCTGGCCTACATCGTCGGCATGGTCTTCGTGGTCGCCTTCCCACAGCTCGTGGTTTGGCTGCCCAACCTCATCTTCGGCGCCAGCAAGTAGTTCGGCAGGCATCCATGTTCGACACCATATTCACCGGCGGTACGGTCTACAACGGCGACGGTACCCCGCCCTTGCTGCAGGACATCGGTGTGCGCGATGGCCGACTGGCGGCCCTGGGCGACCTGAGCACGGCTACGGCTCGCCAACGGCTGGATGTCACGGGTCTCGCGGTGACGCCCGGGTTCATCGATCTGCACACACACTCGGACTTCACACTGGTCGTCGACGGCCGCGCGCAGAGCCAGGTGCACCAGGGCGTGACCACCGAGGTGGTAGGTCAGTGCGGCATAAGCTGTGCGCCGCTGCGCCGAAGCGGTGAGGTGGGCGAAATGGCCGCCGGGCTTCCGGCAGAGGCGGCGCGTGGCCGACAGTGGCGCACATTCGGCGAATATCTGGAGGTGCTCGCCGCAAACCCGCTGGGGGTCAACGTGGCGGCTTTCGTCGGGCACGGTACGGTGCACCGCGCGGTGCTGGGAGACGCGCTGCACGCCGGCGAGGTGGAGGACATCGCCCGCATGAAGCGCCTGGTCGAGGAGGCACTGGACGAAGGGGCGGCAGGATTTTCCAGCGGGCTCGAGTACTGGCCCGGCATCCTGTCGTCACCCGAGCACCTGGTGCCCTTGTGCGAGGCCGCCGCCCAGCGCGGCAAGCTCTATTCCACCCATGTCCGCAACCGTGACCGGCACTACGACCTGGGCTTTGGCGAAGCCATCTCGGCGGCAAGGCAAGCGGGTGCCAGGCTGCAGATCTCGCACATCCAGACAAAGTTCGGTGCTCCGGCCTATGCGGGTGAGCACACGCTCGAACTGATCGCCGCCGCGCGCCGGCATGGCATGGATATCGCCTTCGACGTGATTCCGCACGATTGGAACAACACCAGCGTCGTCGCCATACTGCCCAAGTGGGTGCGCGAGGGCGGAACACAGGCCACGCTGGAGCGGCTCAAAGACCCTGCCGTGAGGCAGAAGGTCAAGGACAACCCTGCACCGATGCTGCTGATCGTGAAAGCCGGACAGTGGAGCAAGGTAAAGCTGCTGAACGCGCGCGCCAACCGGGCACTGATCGGAACCGACTTTGCCGAGATCGGTCGCCAGCGCGGCGTCGACCCATACGACGCGGCGATGGACATGCTGATCGAGGAAGGCGAAGACGCGACACGCCTGATGTGGGCCACGCAGAGCTTCAGCGAGAATGAGATAGAGATGTTCATGCGTGACAGCGCCTGCGCCGTCATCTCGGACACCGCAGCACTTGCACCGGATGGTGCGCTGGCCAACCAACTGTTCTCGCTCAGCGGCTACGGGTGGGCTGCGCGCTTCCTGCAGCACTACGTGCGCAATCGACAGGTGATGTCGATGGCAGAGGCGATCCGGCGCATCACCGCACTGCCCGCATCGCGCTTGAAGCTGGGTGATCGCGGTCGATTGCAGGTCGGCCACTGGGCAGATGTCACGGTGTTCAATCCAGAACAGATCGAAAGTCGCTTTACCGTCGGCGAGCCGCGCGCCTATCCTGGAGGCATCGTGCATGTGATGGTCAATGGCGCACTGGCCATGCTCGATGGCTGCCGCACCGACCGCGACGCGGGCGTCGTGCTGCGCGACTTCCAATCTTGAATTGACCGGTGCCGTCGATCCAAGATTCGCGCCAAAATTTGAGTTGACCCAGCCGTGCCCAGAAATCCATCACAGGCCGCCGCTCACGCTGGCGCAGGCGCACTGCGTTGCCGCACGAGCGGGTATCCGGGATGCCATCACCATGGCGTGGCGTCTTGCCCCATGCTGACCGACCATGCACCAATTCAAGGGTTAGCCCGGAGCCACTGGCTCCATTCCAGCCCCCGTGCTGGCCCTTCCGAAGCACCGGCGCCGGGCCCACAATCGGCCCAGCGCCCAATGTACGCGCGTCTCGTAATGCCAGATTCATATACCAGGAGAACCCCATGAAGATGAACAAACGCCATGTGATCGGTGTCGCGGCTGCAGCCCTGATGGTCTGCGGCGGCGCTTTTGCGCAAGCCAAGAAGGAAGTCACCTTTGCCCACCAGGACATGCTGGTGCCGCTGCGCGTGGTGATGGAATCCGGTGAACTCGAGAAAGCCACCGGCTACAAGATCAACTGGCGCATGTTCGGCGGCGGCGGCGACGTCATCAAGGCGATGGCCAGCGGCGACGTGCAGCTCGGCGAAGCCGGCTCCAGCCCGATCGTCGCCGCAGCCAGCCAGGGCCAGGACATCAAGCTGTTCTGGATCCTGGACGACATCGCCGAAGCCGAGGCGCTGATCGTGCGCAACGGCAGCGGCATCAACAGCGTGAAGGACCTCAAGGGCAAGAAGGTGGCCACCCCCTTCGTCAGCACCGCACACTACCAGCTGATGGCCATCATGAAGGTCGACGGCGTGGATGCCAAGGGCGTCAATGTGATGAACCTGCGTCCACCCGAGATCGCCGCCGCCTGGGAGCGCGGCGACATCGACGCAGCCTTTATCTGGGATCCGGTCTTGAGCAAGATCAAGGGCAACGGCAAGATGATCGAGTCGTCGAAAACCATTGGCGCCAAGGGCTTCCCGACCTTCGACGGCCTGATCGTCAACGCCAAGTGGGCGGCGGAGAACGAAGCCTTCATGGTCACGCTGGTCAAGGTGCTGGCCAAGGCAGACGAAACCTACCGCGCCAACAAGGCCAAGTGGACGGCCGACTCGGCCGAGGTCAAGGCCGTGGCCAAGTGGACCAAGGCCGATGCGAAGGATGTGCCGCCGGCGATGGCGCTGTACACCTTCCCGACGATGGCCGAGCAGGCTGGACCGAAATGGCTCGGTGGCGCCGCCGCCAAGGCCATGACCAGCACGGCGGTGTTCCTGAAAGAACAGGGCCGCATCAAGGAGATCAAGCCCGACTACTCGAGCTTCATCACCGACATGTACATCAAGAAGGCGATGGGCAAATAAGCCCTCTTGCCGGCTTTTCACAGCGCGCGGGGCGGCCAGCCAAGGTGCCGCCCCTTTTTTTTTCACCACTGTCTTTTTGGAGCGCCCATGCCTACCCTGGACATTCGGGACCTCACCGTGAACTATGCCGTCAAGGGCGGCACACTGCAGGCGCTGGCACCCGTCAACCTGAGCATGCATGACGGCGACTTCGTGGTTGCCCTGGGGGCGTCTGGCTGCGGCAAGACGACGCTGCTGAACTGCATCGCCGGCTTTCTGCCGCCGTCCACCGGCGAGATCCTGCTCGACGGCAGCCCGGTGGTGGGGCCCGGCGCCGACCGCGGCGTGGTGTTCCAGAAACACGCGCTGATGCCCTGGCTGAATGTGCGCGACAACGTGGCCCTGGGCCTGCGCCTGCGCGGTGTCGACAGCGCCACGCGCTCCCGCGTGGCGGCCGACAAGCTGGCCCTGGTGGGCCTGCAGGACTACGCCGACCGCGCGGTCTATGAACTGAGCGGCGGCATGCAGCAGCGCGTGGGCATCGCCCGCGCGTTGGCCAACGACCCGGCCGTGCTGCTGATGGACGAACCCATGGGCGCACTCGATGCATTCACCCGTGAACAGGTGCAGGAGATCCTGCTCGAAGCCTGGTCGCGCACCAACAAGATGGTGTTCTTCATCACCCACTCGGTCGAAGAGGCGCTGTTCCTGGCCACCCGGCTGATCGTGATGAGCCCCAGCCCCGGGCGCATCACGCATGTCTACGACAAGGTGCCGTTCTCGCGCGAATTCCTGAGCCACCACGACGCGCGCAAGGTCAAGTCGGAGCCGGAGTTCATCCGCATGCGCGAAGAGGTCCTGTCGTTGATTCACCATCGGGAGGCAGCGCATGTCTGACACCAGCGTTCCCGCCAGCGTCGTGCCCGGGAGCACCGCGCTCAAGACCAGCCGTTTCAAGGTGCCGGGCGAGGGCAACAGCGGAACCATCAGCGTCGTCTCGGTTGTCGGCCTGTTCGTGGTGTGGTTCCTCGTCACCAATCTGGGCCTCATCAAACCCCTGTTCCTGCCGAGCCCGCAGGCGGTGTTCCAGCAGTTCCACGAATACCTGACCGGCACCGCGAATGACAAGCCGCTGTGGCAGCACCTGGTTGCCAGTGTGCTGCGGGTCTCGGTGGCGTTCTGGCTCGCATTCCTGACGGCGGTGCCAGTCGGCATCGCCATGGGCATGTCGCGTGTGGTGCGCGGCATCTTCGACCCGCCGATCGAGTTCTACCGCCCGCTGCCGCCGCTGGCCTACCTGCCGCTGATCATCATCTGGTTCGGCATCGACGAGAC
>JANMZX010000684.1:0-8632 GCA_031383745.1 Rhodoferax sp.
GCTGTGTTATGCCGCCTGCCCCGAGTACGCGCTGCAGCCACAGTTCATCGGGCCGGCGGCGATCACGCTGGCGCACCGCTACAACCTGGATTCGCGCGATGGCGGGCGCGACGAGCGCCAGGAGGTGATCGCCACCAACGCCGGTGTCTGGGAGTGCTCGTTCGTCGGGGCATGTTCCGAGGTCTGCCCCAAGGCCGTCGACCCGGCTGGAGCGCTGCAGCAGGTCAAGGTGGCCAGCACCATCGACTGGTTCAAGGAACACCTGTTGCCTGGTGGAGGGCCAAAATGAGTCGCAAACCCTTTGTCCGACCGGTATCCAGGACTGGCTGGTACTTCAAGCACCCGCGCTACCTGCGCTACATGTCGCGCGAGGTGACCTGCATCTTCATCGGTGCGTTCGCGCTGCTGATGGTCTGCGCGCTGGAGCGTCTGTCCAGCGGCCCGGCGGCCTACGAGGCGTTCCTGGCCGCCATCACCGGGCCGTGGAGTGCGCTGGCGCTGGTGGTGGTGCTGGTGTTTGCCGTGCACAACGCCACCAGCTGGTTCAATGTGACGCCCAAGGCGCTGCCAGTGCAGATCGGCGAGGACTTCCTGCCCGGCAAGGTCATCGTCGCCGCGCACTACGCCGTGTGGGTGTTGGTCAGCGCGGTGGTGCTGCTGCTGGCAGGAGTGAACTGACCATGGCCAAATCCAACAAGCCGATCGTCTGGAGCCTGTTTGCCGCTGGCGGCACGCTGGCGGCGTTTCTGGCGCCGGTGCTGGTGCTGCTGTTCCTGCTGGTGGCGCTGGGGCACACACCGGGCGCGCTGCGTTACGACGGCCTGCACCAGCTGGCGGGCCATTGGCTGGGCAAGTTGTCGCTGTTTGGCGTCGTTGCCCTGTTTCTGTGGCATGCGGCGCACCGGCTGCGCGTGACGCTGCACGACTTAGGCTTGCGGCAGGATACGATAGCCGCAGTGGTCGTCTACGTCGTGGCGGCCGCGGGGACGGTACTGACCGCGCTGGCCCTGTTTCGCATCTGATGCCGGTCCGAACGCGTCGTCATAAGGTTGTACGTGAGCCCACCAAAATCCACTCCCCGCGCCCCGACTGAATCCGCGCTGGCAGCCAGCGCCAGCCCGGTCTTCGCACCGGTTGTCATTCCCAAGTACCTGGAGGCCACCTACTGGTGGGCCTACCTGCATCCCAACGCAGTGCGTATCTTCGAGCGTCAATGGCTGGTGAACCTGATCCTGTGGGGCAATTTCGCCCGGTTGCGCGATGCCGCGCTGCAGGAAATGGGCGATGTGATCGACGGCGATGTGCTGCAGGTGGCCTGCGTGTATGGCGACTTCACCGAGCACCTGGTGCGGCGCCTGGGCGACGGCGCCCACCTGGACGTGATCGACGTGGCGCCGATCCAGATACAGAACCTGCAGTCCAAGCTCAAGGGCCGCCAGCAGGTCGCGGTGCTGCGCCAGGACTCCCAGGCGCTGCAGTTCGCCGACGCCAGCAAGGACGCCGTGGTGGTGTTCTTCCTGCTGCACGAGCAACCGGACACGGTGCGGCGCAAGACCATCGCCGAGGCGCTGCGCGTCACCAGGCCGGGCGGCAAGCTGATCTTCGTCGACTACCACCGGCCGGTTTCCAGCAACCCGTTTCGCTACCTGATGGTGCCCATCCTCAGCACGCTGGAGCCGTTTGCGATGGATATCTGGCGCGAGGAGATCGTGCACTGGCTGCCGGCCGGCGCGGTGCCGGCCAGCGTGGACAAGCAGACCTATTTCGGCGGCCTGTACCAAAAAGTCGTGATCACCCGCTGAACTGGCATGAAGACGGTGCGCCGCTCCGCGCTGCTCTGGTACAGCCCGCAGGAGATCTACCGGCTGGTGACCGAGGTGGACCACTATCCCGAATTCCTGCCGTGGTGCGACGGCGCGCGCGTCGTCAGCACGGACGAAGGCGGCAACCTGGTCGAAATCGGCATGGCTTTCAGTGGCATCCACCACAAGTTCACCACGCGCAACGTGTACCTGGACGCGCGCCAGGTCAACATGACACTGGTCGATGGTCCGTTCTCCCGACTGGACGGAGAGTGGCAGTTCATTCCCCTGGGGGATGGCTCGCAACGTGCCTGCAAGGTCGAACTGGCGCTGACCTACGGTTTCGCGCATGCGTCGCTGGAGCGGCTGATCGGCTCCGCGTTCGACCACATCGCCATCAGCATGGTCGACGCGTTTGTCCATCGAGCGACGCAGGTGTACGGGGAGTAGCTGTTCTGCAGCGTGCTGGTTGGTCTTTCCGCAAACCAAACGCCGGTGGCGCAGTGGGGGATCAGGCCGACGCCGCATTCGGCTCCGCGGCTGTCCCCCGCCCTGCGGGCTCCTCCTTGATGCCGCTGCGCCGAACGCGCCGCCGACCTGATCCTGCGGCATTGTTGGAGTGCCGCGCACCAAACACGTTCGCTGCCGATGAGGTCGACCCGCCAACACAGGCCCCATCCCCATCCCCTATCATCGTCACCTCCATGGCAGCGCCTTCCAGCCCGTTCCTCGTCGACATCCGCAACCTGAGTTTTGGTTATGGAGATGCCCTCGCGCTGGACCGCCTGTCATTGCAGGTGCCGCGTGGCAAGGTCACTGCCCTGATGGGGCCGATGGGCGGCGGCAAGACCACCACGCTGCGCATGATCGGTGGTGAACACCGCGCCCGGTCCGGCGAAATGCTGTTCGACGGCCAGGACGTGACCGGCATGGACCGGGAACGTTTGTATGCGGTGCGCCGGCGCATGGGTGTGATGTTCCAGTTCGGCGCCCTGTTCGCTGACTTGAGCGTATTCGACAACGTCGCCTTTCCGCTGCGCGAGCACACCGACCTGCCCGAGACGCTGATCCGCCACATCGTGCTGATGAAGCTGCATGCCGTGGGACTGCGCGGCGCGCGCGACCTGATGCCCTCCGAGGTGTCGGGCGGCATGGCCCGGCGCATTGCGCTGGCGCGCGCGATCGCGCTGGACCCGGACCTGGTCATGGTGGACGAGCCGTTTTCCGGCCTCGATCCGATCTCGTTGCGCACCACGGCCAACCTGATCCGCCAGCTCACCGATTCGATGGGCCTGACCTGCATACTGGTGTCGCACGAAACCCGCCAGACGCTGGAGATCGCCGACCACGTCGTCATCCTGGCCGACGGGCGGGTCATCCAGCAGGGGTCGGTGGACGAGATCCGCCACAGCGCCGACCCGCTGGTGCACCAGTACATCAACGCCCTGCCCGACGGCCCGGTGGGGTTTCACTACGCCGCCAAGCCGCTGGCCGCCGATTTCGGGCTGCCCGCGCTTCCATGACCCTGTGGCTGATCGCCCTGGCCGCCTTTGGCAGCACGGCGTCGATGCGCATCTGCGATCCGATGCTGATCGCACTCGGTCGCGAGTTCCAGGTCAGCACCGGGGACGCCTCGGCGGTGGTCTCCGCATTCGCCATCGCCTATGGCGTGCTGCAGCTGTTCTACGGGCCGCTGGGCGACCGCATTGGCAAGCTCCGCGTGATCGTCGCAGCCACATTCGCCTGTGCGCTGTTCAGCGCCATGACGGCGTGGGCGCCCTCGTTCACCTGGCTGGTGGCCTGCCGGGCCCTGATGGGCGCGTCGGCAGCGGGCATCGTGCCCTTGTCGATCGCCTGGATCGGCGACCAGGTGGCGTACGAGCGGCGCCAGGAAACGCTGGCGCGGTTTTCCGGCGCCACCTTGAGCGGCATGGTGGCGGGCCAATGGTTTGGCGGGATTGCGGCGCAGAACTTCGGCTGGCGGCCGGCCTTCATGGTGTTGTCGGGCATCTTTCTGGTGGCCGCAGTGGTGTTGTACCGGCATGTCCGCCAGCCCGGCCCCGCGGTGCGCGGCACGGCGTCGGTGGCCGACTATTTCCGCAACAACCGGCGCCTGTTCGACCTGCCGCGGGTGCGCTGGGTGCTGGGTGTGACGGCGCTCGAAGGCCTGCTGGCCTCGGGCGCGATGGCGTTCCTGCCCAGCCGGCTGGTCGACGCCTTCCACTATTCGCTGTCCGAAGCCGGTGCCGCCATGATCCTGTGGGGCGTGGGCGGACTGGCCTACAGCCAGCTGGCGCGGCGCTGGCTGGCCCTGCTGGGTGAACGTGGCCTCGCGCTGACGGGCGGGATCCTGCTGGCGGTGGCCCTGCTGGCCCTGGCCTGGGGGCGTGGCGCGGCGCTGGGCGCAGCCGCCTGTTTCGTGGCCGGTGTCGGCCTGTACATGCTGCACAACACCTTGCAGACCCAGGCCACGCAGATGGCGCCCGAGGCCCGTGGAGCGGCAGTCACCTTGTTCGCGTGTGTGCTTTTTCTGTCGCAGTCGATCGGTGTCTGGCTGATCGGCACCACGCTGGATCGCGGAGCCCTTGCCGGCAGTTTCACGGTGTGTGCTGTCGGGCTGGTCCTGCTGGGCTACGGGGTGTCGCGCAATGTGCGCCCGCGGGCCTGATGGCCGTCCCACGACGGGTACGCGCCACCGCTGTACTGGTGCCCGGCGACCAGCTCCGCGTAGGTGTCGGCCTCCACTGGCGGGCTGAACAGGTAGCCCTGGCCCTTGACGCACTGGTGGGCCTGCAGGTAGGCTAGCTGCTGGCTGGTCTCTACGCCCTCGGCCACCACCTGCAGGTTCAGGCTGCGGCCCATGGCGATGATGGCGCTGACCAGCAGCGCCTCGTCCTTGCCGTCCTGGATGTCGTACACGAACGACTGGTCGATCTTGAGCGTATCGACCGGGAAGCGCCGCAGGTAGCTCAGGCTGGAGTAGCCGGTGCCGAAATCGTCGACCGCCACCTGCACCCCCATCTTCCTGAGCGCATGCAGCAGCGCGATCGTGCTCTCGGTGTCCTGCATCAGCCCGCTCTCGGTCAGCTCGAGGGTCAGATGGGCCGGGTCCAGCCCCGTCTCGCCAAGCGTCGCCTGCACGCCGGCGAAGAAGCCGCTGCCGTGGAACTCCACTGCCGAGACGTTCACCGCGATCTGGCCGATCGCCAGCCCGCCGTGCAGCCAGCGCACCGCCTGCTGACAGGCTTGCCGTAGCACCCACTTGCCGATCGGCACGATCAGGCCGCTGTCTTCCGCGATGCCCACAAAATGGCCTGGCAACATCAACGCATGGTCGGCCTGGCGCAGGCGCAGCAGCGCCTCCGCACCGGTGACGGCCCCGGTCACCAGGTCCACCGTGGGCTGGTAGTGCAGCACGAAGCCGTCGCCGTCGATCGCCTGGCGCAGGGCGGCCTCGACCGACTGGCGCACCACCGCCCGCAGGTTCATGGCGGGCTGGAACAGCTGGTAGTGGTTGCGCCCGTTGCGCTTGGCGTGGTACATGGCGGTATCGGCGTTGCGCAGCATGCCCTCCACATCGGCGGCGTCGTCCGGGTAGATGCTCACCCCGATGCTCACGCCCACCTGCAGCTGGTGCTCACCGATCACGCAGGGGCTGGCCAGCGCGTCGATCAGCTTGGCGGCGGCCAGCGCGGCGTCCGCGGGCTGTTCCACCTCGGCCAGCAGCACCACGAATTCATCGCCGCCCTGGCGGCACACGGTGTCGGACTGGCGTACGCAGTCCTGCAGCCGCCGGGCCAGCAACTGGAGCAGCGCGTCGCCCACCGAATGCCCGTGCGAGTCGTTGACCTGCTTGAAGTGGTCCACATCCAGGTACATCAGGGCCACCCGCTTGCCGCGCCGGCGTGCGAGTGTCATCGCCTGTGCCAGCCGGTCGGTCAGCAGCGCGCGGTTGGGCAGGTTGGTCAGGTAGTCGTGCGAGGCCATGTGCGAGAGCTGGGCCGCGGCATCCTGGGCCGCCTCCGTCATCACCTGCGCCTGGACCGCGGCGACCACCAGGCGCTCGTTGGCCTCCCGCAGCTGCGACTGCGCCTGCGCGTCCAGCGCGGCGCGCCGAACCATCGCGTCCTCGCGCGGCGCGAGTGCCCGCTCGCGGTGTGCCAGCACCTGCTCCCTGCGGTCGGCGCGCTGCTCGCGTTGCGCCAGCGCGGCGTCCCTCGCTGCCGCGGTTGCCGTCATGCCGGCGGCTCGCGGTGGTTCGCGCCGTCCTCCGTCCGGTGCATCGGGCGGCCCGAGAGGATGCCGTCGAAATCCCGTACCCGCTCGTCGATGTCGATCCGGCCGTCGCGGATGGTGTATTCGCGGATGTCTGCGCTGTGCTGGCTGCCGCGCACCTTGACGACGGCCAGCACCCGCTTGAACTGGCTGTCGACCTCGATGTAGCGCTGCACGACGATGGCGTCGGTCAGGAAGGCCGAGCCGTAGGAGCTGAAGCGCAGGTCGGTGTAGCGGTCTTCCAGCTCGGACGTCATCAGCACCGTGACGCCCAGCCCGGACAGGGCGGCGACCATGCGGAAGATCGACTCGCGGAAGTCCTCCCGGAAGCTCGGTGCGACGGCCAGCTCGAAACCCGACAGAGAGTCGATCACCACCCGGGTGGCCTTGAGCGCGTCGATGTGCCGGATCAGCTTCTGCGCGATCTCGTCGATCGACAGGTCCGGCGAGCGGGTGTTGATCAGGCCGATCTTGCCGGCACGCACCAGGTCGTCGATCGTCGGGTTGAGCGACTGGCTCGGAGTCTGCTCGAACGCCACCATCACGCCGGGTTCTCCCTGGGCCACCCCCTCGACCAGGAACTGCGTTGCCAGGATCGTCTTGCCCGAGCCCGACGGGCCGGCCACGAGCAGCGAGTAACCCGCCGGCAGGCCGCCTCCGAGCATGTTGTCCAGCCGCGGTACACCCGTGGACAGGCGGGAGCGCGCGCGAACCGCCGGGGCCAGCGGTGCAACCGCCCCGCCATCGTCGCGCACCAGCGCCGACGGAAATACCTCGATGCCGGCGTTCGTGATGCGCATCGAGTGCACACCAGGCAGCGTGGCCTGGCCGCGCATCTTGAGGATCTGGATCTTGCGCACCATGGAGTTGCGGTGCACGTTCTGGTCCAGCGCGAGCAAGCCGTCCGCGACCGTGAAGACCGGGTGACCCAGGGTCTCGCGGTCCAGCTGGTACTCGCCCACCAGAAACGCGGTGGCCTCCCAGCTGGCAAGGTGGGTGCCCAGCAACTGGACGAACTGCTGCGCGCTGATGCCGCCGCCGTCCTGGGCCGGGGCTTCGAGCATGATCGAGCGGAAGGAGTCGACGAACACCAGGGTGGCACCGCAGGCCTCGACCTCGCGCGTCATGCGTGCCAGCACCTGTTCGAAATCGCCGGTGGCCATCTCATCGGCCACATGCACGAAACGGATGACCTGCGCCAGCTTGTCCGGGTCGAAGAACGCGAACTGCTGCTGGTAACGCAACATCTTCAAGGGGGGTTCCCCCAGCGCGGTGAAATAGATGGCCGGCCGGCTGGTGTTGGCCAGCGCAAACATCATCTGGTGTGCCAGGGTGGTCTTGCCGGAGCCCGGCGGGCCGGAGATCAGGTTGAACGAGTATTCCGGCAGGCCTCCACCCAGGATGCTGTCCAGCCCCGGCACCCCTGTGGCGAGTCGGCGGATGCTGACCTTGCCGCCGTTCATGGCGTGTGCTCCGGCGCGGTGGCCTGGTCCGGCGCGTCCCAGGCTGGGCCCAGCAGGCGCGTGACCAGCGCGTCGCCGACCATCGTCGCCAGCAGTTCGGTGAACCCGTTCAGCAGGGCCTGGGCCGCCTCGGTGGCCTGTGCCGCCTGCTGCGTCGCCAGCTGCTGTTGCACATGGTCCAGCGCAGCGGCGCTTGAGCCACGCACGCCCTCCGAGGCCAGCCACGGGTGCTGCCGGCCGGTGAGGTGCAGTGCGCGACCGAACAGCGCGTCCACGCCGCGCGCTCCGATCACCGGTTCCAACTGCGCCGCCATGCGGCGCCACACCGCCAGCGCGGCGAACGCAGTCGCACGGCCGTCGGCGTACGGCCCGGCGCGACGGGCCACGCTGGCACGTATCGACTCGCAAAAGGGGCGTGGATTCATGGGGGACATCGGCAACTCCTGTGGCGCGGCCCGACCTGGCGAACCCGCATTGGAAGGAGTCTGCCCCGCGCCCGCCGGCCGGTCGGTGCGCTCGCGCACGCAAGCCGCGTGCGCGAGCCTAGGGCTTGGGCGTCCCGTCGTAGCGCTGGCCCAGCGCCATCAGCTCGGGGGTTCCGATCAGCGCATTGAGCTGGTCGAAATCGAGCATCTCGCCCTGCATCGGGGCGGTGGTCTGGTGCAGGTGCAGCGAGGCGTAGTAGCGCTGCAGCAGGTGGGCCACGGCGCGCGCGGTGCCGCCAGGGAAGATCACGATGCGAAATCCGCGCTGGCCCAGCTCGTGTGCGCCTTGCACCGGGGTCTTGCCGCCCTCGACCATGTTGGCCAGCAGCGGAACGCGGTGGCCAAAACGCCGGCATGCCGTATCCATCTGCTCCGGCGTGCGCAGCGCCTCGATGAACAGCGCGTCGACACCGCACGCCAGGTAGGCCTCGGCGCGCTCGAGCGCGGCGTCCAGGCCCTCGATGGCCAGCGCGTCGGTGCGCGCCAGGATCAGCGTGTCGGCGTGGTGCCGCGCGTCCAGCGCCGCGCGCAGCTTGCCGCACATCTCGGCCGTGGACACGACGGTCTTGCCGTCCAGGTGACCGCAGCGCTTGGGGAAACCCTGGTC
>JANMZX010000687.1:0-1635 GCA_031383745.1 Rhodoferax sp.
GCGATGTGGCCATCCGAGGTCGGGTAGACGTTGTAGGGCGCTTCGGCCAGCCCGCCGTGGCGGTTGCCCGTGCGCGGCGGCACGCTGTTGCCCATGCTGTGGTGCAGGCCGAGGTTGGAGGCCAGCGACGCATACACCGCCTCCTGCATCGACACCTCGACCAGCCGCCCGACGCCAGTTTTCTCGCGCTCGTACAGCGCCGTCATGATGGCGCCATACAGGTGCACGCCGCCGAAGAAGTCGCACATCGCCGGGCCGGCCTTGACCGGCGGGCGGTCCGCGTAACCGGTCACGTTCATGATGCCGGCGATGGCCTGCACGGTCAGGTCCATCGCGGGGTAGCGCATGTTCGGGCCGGAAAGGCCAAAGCCCGAACCCGAGCCGTAGATCAGACGCGGATTGAGCTGGCGCAGCGTGTCGTAACCCACGCCCAGGCGCTCCATGGCGCCGGGCGCGAAGTTCTCGACCAGCACGTCGCCCTTTTTCACCATCGCGCACAGCAGCTCGCGGCCACGTGCGGTCTTGAGGTTGAGCGTGGCGAAGGTCTTGTTCGAGTTCAGCATAGCGAAGGGCAGCGCCGCGCCGCCCACCACGCTGCGCCGGCGCAGATTCTCGCCGCCCTTGGCCTCGATCTTGATGATGCGGGCACCCGCCATCGCCATCAGGAAGGTGCAATAGGGGCCGTTGTAGATCTGGCCGAGATCCACCACCGTGACGCCTTCGAGCGGATACCGTGCGCTCATCTTCAGCGCCCCTGGAACTGTGGCGGACGCTTCGCGGCGAAGGCTGCCGGGCCCTCCTTGGCGTCTTCCGTCATCGACAGCATGCGGTTGATCACCGCCTCGAAGCGCAGGCCGGTGGCGCGGTCCATCTCGCGGCTGCGCACCGCGAGTTCCTTGGCCGCCTGCACGGCCAGCGGCGCATTGGCGGCGATCTTCCTGGCGTAGGCATATGCCGTGTCGAGCAGCTGTTCCTTTGGCACCACCTTGTTGATCAAGCCCCAGCGCGCGGCGGTCTCGGCGTCCATCATGTCCCCGGTCAGCAGCAGGTCCATGGCGACGGGATAGGGCAGCTGGTCCAGGATGCGCTGCGTGCCGCCATTGCCAGGGATGACACCCCGCTTCACCTCGGCCAGGTTGAAGGTGGCATGCGGCACCGCGATACGGATGTCGGTGGCCAGCATAAGCGTGATGCCGCCGCCCAGGCAATACCCGTTGACCGCAGCGATGATCGGTTTCCACACTTCGAGGCCACGGTTGAGCAGCTGGTCTCGCTGGGTCAGCCACATCTCCGACAGGTCGGTCGGCGCGGTGAGAAAACTCTTGATGTCGGCGCCTGTGGTGAACGATTTCTCGCCGGCGCCGGTGATGATCGCCACACGGATCGCCGGATCGTCGCGCACCGTGCACCAGGCCTTGGACAGGCCCAGGTAAGGCTCGGCGTCCATCGCGTTGAGACGCTCCGGACGGTTGATGGTGATGAGGGCCACGCCCTCGTCGGATACCGTGAAGTCGATCGCCATGCCGGTCAGCCTTTCGCGCGTTTGCCGCCCAGCAGGTCGCGGGCTATCACCATCCGGTGCACTTCGGAGGGGCCCTCGCCGATACGCTTGATGCGCATCTCGCGGTACCAGCG
>JANMZX010000694.1:0-2184 GCA_031383745.1 Rhodoferax sp.
TGGCGCCAGTCTGACGCAATGCACGGGCCAGACCTTGATCCGTGTCAACCTGCAGTCAACGGCACGCTTATTGCTGGCACACCGTCAGCCCGTACCAACCAACGACATGTCCCGCTCACCCATCCAGAACTACCTTGAAGGCCTGCTGGCCCGCCACGCCCCGCAGACGGCTGGGCGGGTCGCCGACTACATCCCCGAACTGCAGCTGGCGGACCCGGCCTGGTTCGGCATCTGCATGGCCACCCACGATGGCCATGTCTACGAGGTGGGGGATTCGCGTCAACCGTTCACGATGCAGTCGATCTCCAAGCCGCTGGCGTACGGCCTGGCGCTGGAGCAGCGTGGCGAAGCCGCGGTTCTCGCGCGCATCGGGGTGGAGCCATCGGGTGATGCCTTCAATGCCATCAGCCTGCATCCGGTGACCGGTACGCCGCTCAATCCGCTGATCAACGCCGGTGCGATCGCCACCTGTGGTCTGGTGGCAGGCTCCACGGCGGCCGACAAGATAGAGCACATCCTGGACTCGTTCTCGCGCTACGCAGGCCGCCGGCTGGACATCGACGACAGCATCTACCGCTCCGAGAGCGATACCGGGCACCGCAACCGGGCGATCGGCTGGATGCTGCGCAACTTCGATGTTCTGGGGGACGACCCGACCGCGACACTGGAGGCCTACTTCCAGCAATGCGCGATCCGTGTCACCTGCCGGGACCTTGCCCTGATGGGCGCAACACTGGCCAATGGCGGCAAGAACCCGGTGACGGGTGAACGCGCCATTCCCCAGGCGTATGTCGGCAACGTGTTGTCCGTCATGGCCACCTGCGGCATGTACGACGCGTCTGGCGACTGGCTGTACCGCACCGGTCTGCCGGCCAAGAGCGGTGTCGGCGGAGGCATTCTCGCGGTGCAGCCCGGGCGGCTGGCGATCGCGGTGTTTTCGCCGCCGCTCGATGCGCACGGCAACAGCGTGCGCGGCATCGCGGTGTGTCAGGAACTGGCCGCCGACCTGGGCCTGCACCTGTTTGATGCATCGCAAAAGGCGACGCCGGTGGTGCGCATGTTCACGACACGGCGCAACGTGGCCTCCAAACAGCGCCGACCCGCCGCAGCCATGGAGCATCTCAAGGCCATCGGGCGACGGCTGCGGCTGTACCACCTGCAGGGTGCACTGGTGTTCGCCTCGGTGGAGCAGGTGATTCGCCGCCTGATGGAACGCAGCGCCGACAGCGATTGTTTTGTGCTCAATCTTCGGCTGGTCCAGGGCATCAGCCCATCGGCGGCGCGCCTGCTCGCGCAGACGGTCGCGGAACTGGCCGACCTGGGGCGCACGCTGGTGTTCGCCGAGGTGGGCGAATGGTGGCAGACGCTGGTGGACGCCGGCGTGGGGCGGGACGCGTTCTTTGCCGACGATGACTTCGCCCTGGAACACGGCGAAAACCTGCTGCTGGAGCGAAAACTCCCCGATACCGACGGTACCCGCCGGTTGCCGTTGGCGCAGTGCGGCCTGTTTGCCGGTCTGGCAGACGCGGACCTGGCCGTACTGGGGCGTGTGCTGGTACGGCAGGACTACAGCCGCGGGCAGGCCATCATCGCGGCTGGCCAGGCATCCAACGAACTGTTCGTGATCACGGCGGGTGCCGCCATGGTGAGCATGCCGACCCACGAGGGCGTTACCCGGCTCGATGCGTTGACCAGCGGCATGGCCTTCGGGGAACTGGCCTTCATGGACCGGTCGCCCCGGTCGGCCAACGTGACGGCCGTGGGCACCGTCGAGTGCCACATGTTGACGCGAGCGGCCTTCGACCAACTGGGTGCAGACGCACCGCACATCAAGATCCGCCTGCTGGAGAACATCGCGCTGGGCCTGGCCGGCGCGGTGCGCCAGATCAGCCGCGAGCTGGCGGCACTCAAATAGGCAGTTACCGGCGCCTACCCTGGGGCCTGGGCATCCATCGCATCGCAGATCGCGCCCGGCGTGGTCAGCCATATGTCTGCGCGGTGCGCGGCAATGTGCCGCAGGGCGCGGCGCAGGTGCCGGATGCGATACGGCTGGCCCATGATGTAGGGGTGCAGCGCGATACCCATCACCAGCGCCTGCGGCCGGGACGGGCGGTGCGCCTGCTCGAGCATTTCGTCGAACTGGTCGATCACCATCTGCGCGAAGTCGGCCGCGTCCATCTGGCG
>JANMZX010000695.1:0-3005 GCA_031383745.1 Rhodoferax sp.
GACCATGGCCGCACCGAAAAAGCGTCGCTCACGATGAAGGCCGGCATCCGGCAGCTGATCGACACCTTGAAGGAGGTACGGACCATGTCCCATGGCTTGTACCCGACGATCCTCGATGACGAAGGCCTGGGCTCGGCGATCGCGCAACAGGGCCGTGAGTTCAGCAGCCGCACCGGCGTGCCGGTGGCGATCGATATCAACCGAAGCCCGACCATCCCGAAGGAGGCCGCCGTGGCCCTGTACCGTTTGACCGCCCAGGCGCTGGGCAACATCGAGAAACACGCGCGGGCCACGCGGGTCCGCATCTCCCTGTACAGCGCCAGGGGCATCCGGCTGCAGATCCTGGACGACGGTGTCGGTTTCGACCTGGCCGACATCGCCCGCGGGCCCCGCAGGGGGCTTGGCCTGACCAGCATGCGCGAGGGCATCGAAATGCTGGGGGGCAATTTCAAGGTGCGGTCGCGGCACGGTGAGACCGTGTTGAAGGCCTACCTGCCGCAACAGGCGCTCCAGACAGGTTGACACCATGACCACGACATCGATCGAGACCGTGCCCCGCGACACCGAGCCGTCGGTGGACTTGCGCCTGCTGCTGGTGGATGTGCACGCCATCTCGCGCAGCAGTTCCCGCGGGCTGCTCGACTCTCTGCCGGGGCTCCAGGTCGTCGGTGAAACCAGTGAGCATCACGAGGCGCTCCAGTTGGCGCGCGAACTGCAGCCCGATCTGGTGCTGATCAGCATGCGGGTGCAGGGTTCGACCGGGCCGGAGACCGCGCGGCAGATCCTCGCGCAATCGCCGACCACGCGGGTGGTTTTCCTCACCCTGTTCGACGATCCTGAGTACGTCGCCTCGGCGCTGGACGCCGGGGCGCGTGGGTATGTGCTGAAACAGGAACCCGCCGCCGAAATCCTCAAGGCGATCCTGAAGGTGGCTGGTGGGCAGACCTATCTCTCCCCCGGCCTCAACGCCCGTTCATGAAGGGAGCACCACGATGCCTGCGCCGATACGACTGATGGTGGTGGACGACCACCCGCTGGCCCGGCAGGGCCTGGTGGCCATGCTCGGCGCGCACGAGGAGCGCTTTCAGGTGGTTGCACAGGCGGCCAGCCTGGAGGAGGCCCTGGTACGGGCCGGCAACGAACCCATGGATCTGGTGGTGACGGACCTGCACCTGGCAACGGATGGTTCGTCCAATGGCATCGACCTGATCCGGCTGCTGCGGGCGCAGCAGCCGGGCATCAAGCTGGTGCTGATCACGTCGGAGCTGGACGAGCAGTTCCTGCTGAGGGCCTTCGATGCGGGTGCCGATGCCTTCCTGCATAAACATGCCGAAGCCAGCGAGATCGTTCGGGCGCTGGAGGCGGTAGCCAGCGGGTTCACCCACTTCCCCGCACAGTTGCGCGCGGCGCTGGACCGGCGTCGGAAGGAACCGAGCCTGACACCGCGGGAAGGCGACATCCTGCCCTATGTGGCACGCGGCATGACCGCCAAGCAGATCTCACGCGAGCTGACCTGTATCCATCCGCAAAAGCAGAAGATTTCTGACCGCACCGTCGAGGTCCACAAGGGCAGCATCCGGCAGAAGTTCGGGCTCGAGGAGGCCAACGCCCTGATTCCGTTTGCGGTCGAACACTGCCAGCGGCACCGGATCGATTTCAAGGGCATGAAGATCCACAGCCGCCGCGATTGATTGCGCGCCGTGCCGCACCCGCAATTTCCCCCGCGGTCTGGCCGCCATGGGTAGCGCCGCCTCCTGGTGAGCCTACCTGGCGGTGGTGCTGCTGAGCACCTTGACGCCAGGCCCGGTAGTGCTGCTGTCCATGTCCAATGCGCTCGCCCGCGGCTGGAGGGCCTCGGTCCTGTCGTCGCTGGGCAATATCGTGGGGCTGGCGCTGTTGTCTGCAGCGGCAAGTGGCGGTATCGGTTCGGTGCTGCACGCGTCCCCGCAGTTGTTTGCCGCCCTCAAAATGCTGGGCGCCGCCTACCTTGTCTACCTGGGTGTGCGGCGTTGGCGGGAGCGCACCGGGTTCGACGTCGTCAGCCTGAGCCCGCAACGCCTGCGAGGGCCAGCACAGCTCTGGGCGCAGGGGGCATTGCTGGCGCTCACCAATCCGAAGGCAATCCTCTTCTTCGTGGCGCTGTTCCCGCAGTTCCTCCAGGCCGGGCGACCCTTGCTGCCGCAATTTCTCGTGCTCACCGGCACGCTGATGGTTTTCTCCTTCTGCGCGCTGATGGGTTATGCATTTTCCGCGGGCTTTGCCCGCCACTGGCTGGCCGTCGGGCGCCGGATCCAGGCGTTCCAGCGCGTGTGCGGCACGGTATTCGTGGCCCTGGGCCTTGCCATGCTGGTCGCGTGACCGGCAGCCGCCCAGGGAGCGGCACAGGCGCCGCCCGCCACGTGTTTTCCCCGGAATACACGGCTGCTGCCATGCGGCTTCTAGCGCACGGCCGCCTTCTGGCCGTAACGCAGCCAGCCGTAGGTGTCGGTCGGGTTCCGGATGTCCTTCCAGGCCGAGTGGTAACGCCCCTCCTGCAATTCGCCCAGGTTTCTCAACAGGCAATTTTGCAGCGCGGTCACACGCTTGCCCGCGTCGCCAGCGGGCTTGAAGGGCCGGGTGACCAGCAGGTTGGGCGAGCCGAGAAACGTGTAGTTGAACGCGTCCAGGTTCTGGTACGTACGTTTCACCGCGCCGAACGGAGCCTGCACCGCCATGTCGTAGTTCACCAGCATCAGGCCGCTGTCGCGCTGGTGCCGGCTGATTGACGGCAGCGGCCAGCCACCGTCGGTGAAGATGGCCTGCACCTTGTTCTCGCGCAGCAGCTTGATGGCATGGTCGTCCGATTCGGCAATCTGGAGCTCCATCGCCAGTCCCAGCTGCGTATTGAGCGTCTGGCCGAGCAGCTGGGTCGATCCGACCACCGCGACCTTGGCCCCCTTGAGTTCCGAGAACTTGCGCAACACCCTGGTTTCGCCCGACAGCGGCATCATGGTCGCGCCGACCTT
>JANMZX010000728.1:0-1921 GCA_031383745.1 Rhodoferax sp.
TGTGGCGCAGGACTGTTTTCTCGACGCGCAGAGCGCGCTGGCGGCCCGCGGCGACTCCAATACCGAACTGGCGGGTTTCGCGGACGCCGCCCGGGCCCATGGGTGGCAGCTGCACCATGTGCTCAGCGCCATCGCCCAGCCGGCCGGGCGCGTCACACAGGACGCGTTCGAGCGCCTGGCCGGGTTGATCGTGGAGGCGGCGCGCCAGCGACGGGGTCGATTGGACGGCATCCTGCTCGGCCTGCACGGCGCCATGGTCACCGAGCAGCACGACGACGGTGAAGGCGAGCTGCTACGGCGACTGCGCGAGGTGCTGGGGCCCGATCTGCCGATCGCGATCACGCTGGACCTGCATGCCAACGTCACGTATGCGATGTGCCAGCATGCCGACATCATCGTGTCCTACCGCACCTACCCGCATGTGGACATGCGCAGCACCGCGCTGGTCGCCGGCAACCTCCTGCAGCACACCATGGCCGGGGAGATCCGGCCACGCACCGTGCGTGCCTGGTTGCCGATGCTCGACGAGACCAACGGCGGGCGCACGGATGTCGGTCCGATGCTGGCGCGCCTGCAACAGGCGCGCGCCTACGAGCAGCAACCCGGCGTGTTCGCGGTGAGCATCAATGCCGGTTTTGCGCGCGCGAACATCGCCGAGATCGGCCCCAGCGTGCTGGTCACGGCGCAGGGCGACATGGCCGCGCACCAGCGTTTCGCCATTGCGGTCGCCGATGACATCTGGCTGCACCGGCATGAACGCATCAACCAGTTCCTGAGCGTCGACGAGGCGGCGGCCATGGGCCGCGACTGGCCCGGCACCGGCGGGCCGCTGGTGATCGCGGACTACGCTGACAACCCGGGCGGTGGCGGCTACGGCGATGCCACGGCCCTGCTCAAGGCGCTGCTCGACGCCGGTGTGGCCGACGCCTGTTTCGGCCCGATCGTCGACCCGCGGACCGTTGGGCAGCTGCAAGGCACGCCGGTCGGCGAGCTGGTTCGCGTCGATCTGGGCGGCAAGACCGATCCGCGTCTGGGTGGCGGGCCGCTGCAGGTCGAGGGGACGCTGCTGCACAAGAGCGACGGCCGCTATTTCGCCGACGGCCCGATGACTGGCGGCCTGGACAAGTCCTGGGGCCCGACCGTCGTGCTGCGCGTCCAGGGCATCGAGGTGCTGGTGGTCTCGCTGCCGGCGCAGATCCTCGACCTGGTGCAGTTCACCGCCTTCGGTATCGAGCTGGCGACGAAGAAGGTGGTGGCGCTCAAGTCGATGCAACACTTTCGCGCCGCGTTCGAACCGATCGCGGGCAAGGTGGTGGTCTGCGACAGCGGCGCCCTGTGCACACCCGACTATGCGTCGCTGCCCTACCCGGCCGTGCCGCGGCCGATCTTCCCGCTCGACCAGGACATCGACCTGGCCGCCTGGAGGGCCCAGCATGGAACGTAGGGACCTGCTGGCCGCAGGCATGGTGGCCTGGGCCGGGAGCTTCGCGGGCTGTGCCGACACCCCGGCAAAGCCGGCGGCTGCACCGGCCGCTGCGCCGCCGCTGCCCGGTGCTGCACTGCACAGGCTCGCTTTCGGCTCCTGCATCGACCAGGACCGACCGCAGCCGATCTGGAACGCGATCCTGGCCGATGCGCCCGAGCTGTTCATCTTTGGCGGCGACAACGTGTACGCCAGCACACCACCGTGGTCGCGCGAGAAGCTGGAGCGGGCCTACGCCACGCTCGCCGCGTCGCCCGGCGTCGCCAGGCTGCGTGCCAGCGTGCCCCATCTTGCAATCTGGGACGACCACGACTACGGCGCCAATGACGGCGGTGTGGAATTCGCCCACAAGCAGGCGTCCAAGGGCGCGTTCCTCGCGTTCTGGGGCATCGCGGCCGACGACCCACGGCGTGCGCGCGACGGCCTGTACCACGCGGT
>JANMZX010000041.1:0-1988 GCA_031383745.1 Rhodoferax sp.
ATCTGACCGCCGACCAGGTCGATGGCTGCCGGTGCGCCGCCCCGATAGGCCACATGGGTCAGCGGCACACCGGTGGCCTGCGCCAGCAACTGACCGGCGAAATGCGGGATGGTGCCCGCGCCCGAAGTGGCGTAGTTGGCCTTGCCGGGGTTGGCCTTGAGCCAGGCCAGCACCGCCTTGAGGTCGCCCGCCGGCGCACCGGGGCCGGCCGTGATCGCGAAGTCGAAGGTGGTGACACGCGCGATGGCGGTGAAGTCCTTCACCGGGTCGTAGCCCAGGTTCTGGATGAACCAGGGCTGCAGCACCAGCGCACCACTGGGAGACAACACGAGCGTCTGGCCATCAGGCGCGGCGCGCTTGAGTTCCACCAGCGCGACCCGGCCGCCGGCCCCCGGCTTGTTGTCGACGATCACGTTCTGGCCCAGCGACACGCGCATCTTCTCGGCCAGCAGTCGGGCGATCACATCCACCGAACCGCCGGGCGGGAACCCGACCAGGATCTTCAGCGTGCGCTCCTGCGCCAGCAGGGCGGGAGCCGCGAGTGCGGCTGCAGACGCGGCGGCGAGGGTGGCGAATTGGCGGCGTTTCATGGGCGGTCTCCTTTGGGTGGTGGTTGTCGTGTTTCGGGATCAGGTCGGCTGCAGTGCGCGGGCCACGGCGGTCAGCAGGGTCTGGTTGTGTTCCGGCAGCCCGGTGGTGATGCG
Source organism: Rhodoferax sp. (assembly GCA_031383745.1). Classification (GTDB taxonomy): domain Bacteria; phylum Pseudomonadota; class Gammaproteobacteria; order Burkholderiales; family Burkholderiaceae_C; genus CAISIP01. Next base: position 705 of record JANMZX010000041.1, read on the forward strand.
CAGCCGGTCCGGCAGGCCGTACGGAACCAGTGTCGATACCTCGATGCCCGCGGCCAGCAGGGCGGCATGCATGGCCAGTGCGTCGGGGAACTGCACCATCAGGAAGTTGCCCGCCGAGGGTTGCACTCCGAGGCCCAGGGCGCGCAGACCGGTGGCGAGTTCGGTGCGGCCCGACAGGTTGAGTTCGTAGGTGCGTTGCTGGAAGCCGGTGTCGTCGAGCGCCGCCCGTGCCGCCGCCATGGCCGGTGTCGTGACGTTGAAGCGCGGGCGCACGCCGTTGAGACGCTGGCTCAGCGCCGCCTGCGCCACGCCGTAACCGATGCGCAGCCCGGCCAGCCCGTAGGCCTTGGAGAAGGTGCGCGCCACGATCAGATTCGGGTGCTGGCGCACCCAGGCCATGCTGTCGTAGCGCTGTTCGGGCGTGAGGTACTCGGTGTAGGCCTCGTCGAGCAGCACCGTCACCGGTGCCGGCATCTGCGTGATGAAGTCGTGCAGCCGGGCCGGGTCGAGCAGGGTGCCGGTGGGGTTGTTCGGATTGGCGATGAACACCAGGCGCGTGGTGTCGTCCACCGCCGCGCGCATGGCATCCAGATCGTGCCCGAAATCCCGGGCCGGCACCACGCTGCGCCGCGCATGCACCAGCGCGGCTGCCTGGGCATACACAAGAAACCCGTACTGCGACCACAGCACGCCTTGGCCGGGCTGCACGCAGGCCTGCGCGGTCAGCGTGAGGATTTCGCACGACCCGCTGCCCAGCGTGATCCAGTCGGCAGGCACGCCCAGGTGGCCGGACAGGGCCAGCTTCAGGTCGCGGCCCGCGCCATCGGGGTACAGCGCCGCGCCGTCGAGCGCCTGTGCGGCGGCCCGGCGCGCCGCGTCGGGCATGCCCAGAGGGTTCTCGTTGGATGCAAGCGGAATCATGTACAGTGGCACCGGAATTAGTTAATACATTAAATATAAACTGAAAACAGCGGCGCAGGCTACGGGTCTACCCGGGGTTGCGCGGCCGCTGCCCGGTTCCCTGTGGCGGGGTGGCTTTCGATGGAGCACATGCATGCCTGAGACACTGGAGACATCGGTGCTGGTGGTAGGCGCGGGGCCGGTCGGGCTGACGCTGGCCATGGACCTGGCGCGGCGCGGTGTCTCCGTGCTGGTGGCCGAGATCCGGCACCGGGGCGAGGCGCCGAACGTCAAGTGCAACCATGTGTCGGCCCGGTCGATGGAGATCTTCCGCCGCCTCGGCGTGGCGGCCGCCCTGCGCGACAGCGGCCTGCCGGCAGACTA
>JANMZX010000046.1:0-7392 GCA_031383745.1 Rhodoferax sp.
GGGTTCCTGCAGCATCACCGCCAGCAGATCGTCCAGCAGCTTTCCGCTGCGCGCCCACTGTCCCCGGTCGTCATACGGCCGGCCGGTCCTGTCGGTGCACCAGCCATCCATCAGCACATTCGCCGGGCCGGTATCGAAGCCATAGGTGTCCTGCCCGGGCCGCATGGCCGTGATGTTGGCGATACCACCGCCATTGAGCACCACGCGCGTGCGGCTGGCATGGCGGAACCAGTGGTCGTGAAAGGCCGGCGCCAGTGGCGCACCCTGCCCGCCCAGCGCCATGTCGCGGCGGCGGAAGTCAGCCACCACAGGCACACCGGTGCCCACGGCGATCGTGTTCGGGTCGCCGATCTGCATCGTGAAGCGGTCGGCCCCCAGTGGCTGGTGGTACACCGTCTGGCCATGCACACCCACGGCCCGCACCTGCGACGGGGTCAGCCGGGCGTCGGACATTGCGGCGCGGATCGCCTCGACGTATTTGCGGGCGATGGCCAGGTCGATCACGCCGAGTTGCGGCAGGGTCAGCGGCTGGCCATGGCAGATCGCCATGACCTCGTCGCGCAGCGCCACCGGATAGGGGGTGTAGACATGCGCCAGCACCTTCACGTTGGCATCCGACAGGCTGCCATCGGCCTCCTCGAAGCCGGCCAGCACCACGTCCACGCCATCCAGGCTGGTGCCCGACATGGCACCGCCATATATCTCCAACGCCATGTCCACCTTTCCCGCGCCATGCGCGTGAATGAATTCTCTCAGTCGATGCCGCGCAGGCGCGGGTCCAGCCGGTCGCGCAGCCCGTCGCCCAGCAGGTTGAAACCCAGCGAGGCGAGCAGGATCGCCAGGCCGGAAAACAGGCTCGCCCAGGGCGCCATGAACATGTAGTCGCGCCCCTCCGACAACATGCGGCCCAATGACGGCGCCGGTGGTTGCGCGCCGATGCCCAGGAAGGACAGGCTGGCCTCCAGCAGGATCGCGGTGGACAGCGAGAGGCTGGCCTGCACCAGGATCACGCTCATCAGGTTGGGCATGATGTGCTGCACGATGATGCGCAGGTCTCCGGCGCCGAAGCTGCGCGCCGCGACCACGTAGTCGGTGCCGCGCAGCACCAGCGTGGGGGCGCGCATCAGCCGCGCGAAGATCGGTGCATACACCACCGCAATGGCCACCACGGTGGACGCGGTGTTGGTGCCCAGGATGGCGATCACGCCGATGGCCAGCAGGATGATCGGGAAGGCGAACAACACGTCGGCCAGGCGCATCACCAGGCGGTCGATCCAGCCGCCCTTGTAGCCGGCCCAGATGCCCAGGCTGCCCCCCAGCAGCAGCGCCACGGACACGGCCGAGAACGCGATGCCCAGCGAGGACCGATAGCCATGAATGATGCGCGAGAGCACATCGCGCCCGAGCTTGTCGGTGCCCAGCAGGAACTCGCCGCTCGGCGGCGCCATGCGCGCCTCCACCGCCTGCGCCACCGGGTCGTAGGGTGCGATCAGGTTGGCGAACACCGACACCAGCACCTGCAGCAGCACCAGGGTCAGGGCCAGCATCAGGATCGGGTTGCGCACGAAGTCGCGCCCTATTCTGTCGAACCAGCGCCTGATCACGTCGCCGCCCCTGCTCGCTTGTCGATCACGCGGTACAGCAGGTCGATGATGGCGTTGATGACCACGAAGGCGCAGGTCACCACCAGGATCGAGGTCTGGATCAGCGGGTAGTTGCGGTCGGCAATGGCGCCCAGCATCAGGCGCCCGAGGCCGGGGATCGCATACACCTGCTCGACCACGATCGCGCCGCTGAACAGGTAGCCCGCCATGATGCCCAGCGCGGTGACGAACGGGATCAGCGAATTGCGCAGCGCGTGCTTGAAGGTGACCGTCCATTCATCCAGGCCCTTGGAGCGCGCGGTGCGGATGTAGTCCTGCCCCAGCGCGTCGATCATGGCCGAACGCATGATGCGCGCCAGCGACGCGATCACCGGCAGGGCGCAGGTCAGCGTGGGCAGGAACATGCGCTGCAGGTGCGACCACGGGTCCTCGGAAAACGGCGGGATCGTGCCCAGCGTCTGCCACTCCGGGAACCAGATCGCCCAGCCGAAGATCAGCAGCGCGCCGAGCCAGAACGCCGGCATGGTGACGCCGGTGATGGTGATGACGCGCATCACCACGTCGGACACGCTGCCCCGGAAATATGCCATCAGCGCCCCCGCGGGGATCGAGAACACGACGGCCAGCAGCAGCGAGAGAAAGGTCAGCTCGGCGGTGACGCCGATGCGTTGCGCGATGTCGTCCATCACCGGCTTGCCGGTCCAGATGCTGACGCCGAAATCACCTTGCGCCATGTTGCCGACCCAGCGCAGGTACTGCACCGGCACCGGGTCGTTCAGCCCCAGCTTCACGCGCAGCTGCTGCACCTGCTCCTCGCTGGCGTCGCCACTGGCGCCGAGCATCACCTGCGCGGCGTCGCCGGGGATCAGCCGGATCATCAGGAACACCAGGATCGACACGCCGAGCAACACGCCGGCCAGGTCGAACAGGCGCTTGAAGATCAGGCCGCGCATGCGCCTTGCACAGCCACCATCACCACCTCGGCCGCCTATTTCGACAGTGTGGTCTGGCGCAGGTAGACCAGCGAGCGGGTGCTGATCGGGGCGAAGTCCTTCACATTGGCGCGCATGGCGGTGAACAGGTCGCCGTTGGCCAGAAACGCGATCGGGCCCTGGCAGGCGAGTGCCTTCTGCACGTCGTCGTAGATCTTCTTGCGTTCGACCTTGTTGGTGGCGGCACGGCCGGCGTCGAGCTGCTTGTCGAGCGTCGGGTTGGAATACTTGAAGACGTTGGTCGACGAGCCGGTGTAGAAGGTGCGGTAGAAGTAGTCGTCCGGATCCACGCCGCCGCCGTTCAGCGACACGAAGGCGGTGAAGTTCGAGGCGCGCCAGTCGGCGACGAACTTGCCGATCTCCTGCGCCAGCAGCGTGACCTTGAAGCCGCCCTTGTCGAGCTGCGCCTGCACGATCTCGGCGGTGTCCTTGGCCACCGGGTTGGGCAGCACATTGAGCGTGATGGCCAGCGGCATGGCCACGCCGGCTTCCTTGAGCAGGGCCTTGGCCTTTTCCGGGTTGGACTGGTAACACGGGAAATCGGCGTACGGCACGGCCCAGTCGGTCAGCACCGCCGGCAGCGGTGCGGCGATGGACGCACGGCCCAGGTACACACCACGTACGATCTCGTGGCGGTTCAGTGCGTAGTTCAGGGCCTCGCGCACCTTGGGGTTGTCGAACGGCGGCTTGCTCACGTTCATGCCGACCAGGCTGTAACCGAGGTCGGGCACCTTGGTGGTCACCACGCCAGGGATACGCGCCAGCGCATTGATGGTGACCGCATCGACGGACGGGAAGAACTGGTAGGCGCCACTGGCCATGCCGGCCTGGCGTGTGCTGGCCTCGGGCACGATGTTGAACTTCAGGCCCGACAGCTTTGGCAGGCCGGCCACATGGTAGTCGGGGTTCTTGGCCAGGCTCACGTGCGCGTCGGTCACCCACTTGTCGAACTTGAACGGCCCGGTGCCCACCGGCACCTTCTGCAGGTCGGCCGGGTTGGCCAGCGATTCGGCCGGCACGATCGCAATCGCCTCCAACTGGCCCACCAGCGGCAACGACGGTGTGTTCAGATTGATGACCACGTCACCCTTGTCGGCCACGATCTCCTTGACCATCGACAGCCGCGCGGCATAGGGCGAGCCGGTCTTGGTGTCGCGCACGCGCGAGAGCGAGGCCACCACATCGGCCGCGCCCATCGGCTTGCCGTTGTGGAACTTGACGCCGGGCTTGAGCTTGAAACGGTAGCTCAACCCGTCCTTGGAAATCGTCCAGGACGTGGCCAGCGAGGGGATGATCTTGAGGTCCTTGTCGATCGCGGTCAGGCCCTCATAAATGTTCTTGTTGATCAGCACGGTGTTGAAGGCCGGCACCACATGCGGGTCGAGGCCGGCGGGCGAGCCATCGGCGGCGATCTCCAGCACCTGGGCGCTGGCCAGGCCGGCGAATACGAGGCCGGCGGCCAGGGCGGCCAGGCGCAGGGCCCGGGGGCGGCGGCGGGCAGTGGGGGTGGCGATGGACATGGGGAATCTCCTGGTTGGAACGGTGCGGAACGGCGGCCCGCAATCAAAAAATCATCTTAGCATCCACCGGCCTGGACAGCCCCCGCCCCAGGGGTGCTACTTCTTGCGGTCGCGCAAGGGGCCGATGGTCTTTCGCAGCAGCAACTCGGAATGGCCGGCAACCAGAAACTCCGTCAGTTCACCCACCTGCGCGTAGCCCAGCCGCTGGTAGAACCGGCGCGCTGCATGGTTGAAGGACGAAACGCACAGAAACACGTTCTGGTGGTCGCGGAAAATCCGCTGCTCGGCGAAGGCCACCAGCTGCGCGCCAAGGCCGCTGCCGCGACACTGCGGCGCCAGCCCGATGGTCTGGATGTAGCCGGCAAAGGTGCCGTGCAGGTTGAGCAGCAGGAAGCCGGCAAACTGCCCGTCCACATGCGCCACGTAGCGCTCGCGCCCGGGCAGGCGCACCATGCGCAGCAAGTCCTCGAAGCCATAACCCAGGGCCAACCAGGGGTCGGACGCGGCCATCAGTGCCGCGCAGTCGCGCTCCGGGTCCTCGCCATCGAGCGGCGTGACCTGCATGGCGGTCCCGTGTTGCGGGTCGCTCACAGGGACTCCACCACCCAGTCGTGCAGCTGCGGGCGCAGCGCCAGGAAGGCCTTGTTCTCGCGCCCCGCATACACCCGGTTGCTCAGGATCGCCACCAGCAAGTCGCGCTCGGGGTCATACCACAAGGAGGTGCCGGTGAAACCGGTGTGGCCGATGGAACGTGGCGAAAAATACCGGCCGCAACTGGCACCCTCCACAGCCGGCAGCATGAAGCCCAGCGCCCAGTCACCGGCCTCGACGGGTATGGCACGCCGGGCAAAACGCCGCGCGGTGTCCGGCTGCACCGTGGCGCCGGGCAGACCCAGCAGCTGTGCACGCAATTGCAGGCCGAACGCCGCCAGATCGTCGATGCTGCCAAACAGCCCCGCATGGGTGGACAGGCCACCGAAGGACCAGGTGTTGTCGTCGTGCACCTCGCCCTGCAGGCGCTTGAGGCGCCAGGGGCACAACTCGGTGGCGGCGTACTGGTCGCGCGCATGCACCGGCTGGTTGTCGACATGGAAATCCAGGCCACTGCCCGAGTAGGTGCGGGCTTTCAATTCCCGCCAGATCTCCAGCAGGTTCTTGCGGTGCATCGCCTCCAGCACAAAGCCCAGCAGCATGAATCCCAGGTCGGAATACACCGCCTTTCCGCCTGGATGGCACGGGGCGGCCTGCAACTGCGCATACAGCCAGCGCCGCCGCTCCAGCCAGGGCCGGCCCATGTCGATCGACCGGTAGAACGGCATCCACCATTCGATGCCGGAGGTATGCGTGAGCAGTTCGGTGACGCGGGTCTGCGGGCGGGTGAAGTCCGGCAGGATGTCGCCCACGGTCGTATCCAGTGCCCAGCGGCCCTGGTCAAAAGCCCGCATCATCGCCTGCTGCGTGAAGATGATCTTGGTCAGCGACGCCAGGTCATAGAAATGCCGCGTGTCGCCGACGCGCAGGTCGCACACCAGCGCACCGCCGCTGTAGGCGCGCAGCACCACGCCCGGGGTAACATCCGTGATCGCGGCCCCGATACGAGGTGCCAAGTCCCTTTCCCGGCTCGATCGAGTCATCATTTCGTAAATGTACAACCCGCAGCCTCCCCTGCTCGACATCCAGGACCTGAGCGTGCGCCTGCGCACCGCCGGCGGCATCCATACCGTGCTGGACCGCGTCTCGCTGCAGTTGCATGCCGGCCACACGCTCGGCCTGGTGGGCGAGTCCGGCTGCGGCAAGAGCGTCACCGCGATGGCGGTGATGCGCCTGCTGCCCCGTGCCCAGACGATCTATTCCGGCGGCCGGATCCTGTTCGAGGGGCGGGACCTGCTGACCCAGTCCGAAAAGACCATGCGCCAATTGCGCGGCAGCCAGATCGCGATGATCTTCCAGGAGCCGATGACCAGCCTGAACCCGGTGCTGACCGTGGGCGAGCAGGTGGCCGAGGGCCTGCGCCTGCACCGCGGCATGGACACGCAGGCCGCGGCCGCGCAGGTGGTGAAGCTGCTGGACAGGGTGGGCATCGCCACCGCCGCCAAGCGCGTGCACGCCTATGCCCACGAGTTGTCCGGCGGGCAACGCCAGCGCGTGATGATCGCCATGGCGCTGGCCTGCCAGCCCAAGTTGCTGATCGCCGACGAGCCCACCACGGCGCTCGACGTCACGGTGCAGGCGCAGATCCTGCGGCTGCTGGCGGATCTGCGCCGGGAGTTCAACATGGCGATGTTGTGGATCACCCATGACCTGGCGCTGGTGGCCGACCACTGCGATGCGGTTGCGGTGATGTATGCCGGGCGCATCGCCGAGAAGCGCAGTGTGGCGGCGCTGTTCGAGCATCCCGCACACCCCTATACCCGCGCGCTGCTGCAGACGGCCCCGGCCCGCCACCCGCCGGGCCAACTGCTGCCGACGATCGCGGGCACCGTGCCGCCACTCGGCAAGCGGGGCGAGAACTGCCTGTTTTCATCGCGTTGTGGGCGTGCCGATGCACGCTGCGAACAAGCCCCACCGATGATGGCACTGGGCGGCAACCCCGAAGAAAAAGCCGCCTGCTGGTACGCCGATGCCCCCTGACGCCGACCGCCCGCCGGGCGGCATGCCGCCGCCTGCCGCTCCGCTGCTGCGCGTGCAGGGCCTGAGCAAGCACTTCATGCTGCCGGGCAACCGGCAGTTCAAGGCACTCAACGCGGTGAATTTCGAGCTGCAAAGCAGCCGCACGCTGGGCATCGTCGGCGAGTCGGGTTGCGGCAAGTCGACGCTGGCGCGCACGCTGATGCGACTGATGGACGCGACTGCCGGCACGGTCGAGTTCGCCGGGGTCGACTGGATCTCCCCCACGGCAAGGCCCGACCGAACCCACCGGCGCTGGATGCAGATGGTGTTCCAGGATCCGTTTTCCTCGCTCGACCCGAAACAGACGATCGGCGAGATCGTGCGCGAGCCGCTGGACATCCACTGGACCGACAAGACCCGCGCGCAGCGCATGCAGCGCGTGCGCGAACTGCTGTCCACCGTGGGGCTGACCGACAGCGACGCCGACAAGTACCCGCACGAATTCTCGGGCGGGCAACGCCAGCGCATCGCGATCGCCCGCGCGTTGGCGCTGGAGCCACGCCTGTTGGTGGCCGACGAGCCGGTGTCGGCGTTGGACGTGTCGATCCAGTCGCAGATCCTGAACCTGCTGATGGAACTGCGCCGCCAGCACGACATGGCGATGGT
>JANMZX010000287.1:0-11676 GCA_031383745.1 Rhodoferax sp.
GCGGGTCATGGCGCCCCTCCCGGCCCGCGCGCAGGCATCGACGGAGGCGATCCATATGAAAATATTGTATGACAACTTACAAAATGTCAGACATCTATTTGGCCGACACGTCAGGGTTTTGGCGGTTCCGATTAAAAACCCCAAGCAGTGGACGGCGCATTAGGGTTTAACCTTGGTTGACACACAAAAATTTGTCTGACAAAGTCGCCAACGAACTTCCACTGGAGACATCCCATGAAACACGACTCTTCCAAGGCCGCGCCAGGCACCAGCGCCGGCCGGCGCACGGTGCTCAAGGGCTTCGCCGGGGCCGCAGCACTGGCGGGCATGGGTGGCTCCGCGCTGGCCCAGCAAGCCAAAGAGGCTCCCGCCCTCGCCAAACTGGTCAGCGAGGGCAAGCTGCCGGCCCTGGCACAACGCCTGCCTGCGGCACCGCTGGTGATTCAGGCCGAGAAGGTCGGTGTGTATGGTGGTGCCCTGCGCCGCGGCCTGCGCGGCAGCGCCGACCACAACGGCATCCTGCGCATGGTGGGCAACCAGGGGCTGGTGCGCTGGAACCTGGCGTTCACCGAAGTGCTGCCTTGCGTCGCCGCGCGATGGGAGGTCAACGCCAACTCCACCGAGTTCACTTTCCACCTGCGTCCCGGCATGAAGTGGTCGGACGGCAAACCGTTCGGCGCGGACGACATCGTCTTCTCGATCGAAGACTGCGCCAAGAACGCCGAGTTGTACAAGGCGGTGCCGGGCACGCTGGTGATCGCGAACAAACCGGTGGTGGTCACCAAGATCAACGACGCCACGGTGAAGTTCACCTTCGCCACCTCCTATGCGCTGTTTCTGGAGCAACTGGCGACACCGCTGGGCCAGTACCCCACGTTGTTCGCCAAACACTATGCCAGCCAGTTCCATCCCAAGTACAACCCGAATGTGGCGGCGCAGGCCAAGGCGGCCAACATGTCCGACTGGGCCGCGCTTTTCCGCAGCAAGAACGGCGACATTGAAATCCCGGCGCGCTGGGGCAACACCGAAAAACCGGTGATCGACCCCTGGGTCGTCACCGAAGCCTACTCGGGCGGTGTGACGCGTGTGGTGATGGAGCGCAACCCGTACTTCTGGCAGGTCGACCAGAGCGGGCAACAACTGCCCTACATCGACCGGCTCAACTTCAGCATTGCGCAGGACGTGGAGTCGCTCATGCTCGACGCCTTGTCCGGCAAGCTCGACATCCAGGAGCGGCACATCGACTCGCTGCAGAACAAGCCCACGCTGTCGCAGAACATGCAAAAAGGCGGCTACCGCCTGATCGAACTCGTGAATGCGCAATCGCAACAGGTGCAGATCTACCTGAACATGACGCACAAGGACCCCAAGATGCGCGAGATGTTCGCCAACAAGGCGTTCCGTCAAGCCTTGTCGCTGGGCATCAACCGCAAGGAAATCATCGAGCTTGTCTACCTGGGGCAATCCGAGCCCTACCAGACCGGCCCGCGTCCCACCCATCCCTGGTACAACGAAAAGCTGGCACGCCAGTTCACCAGCTTCGACCCGAAACAGGCCAACGAGATCCTGGACCGCATCGGTTACAGCCGCCGCGATGCGCAGAAGATGCGGTTGCGTCCGGATGGCCAGAAGGTGTTCTTCTCGATCGACGTGATCCCCACCCTCAACCCGGATGCGGTCGACTCGCTGGAGCTCGTCAAGCGGCATTGGGCCGACATCGGCGTGGACATCAAGGTCAATACGATCGAGCGCGCCCTCTACTACACACGGGGCGACAGCAACGACCACGACGCCGCCACCTGGCCCGGCCCCGGCGGTCTGGATCCGATGCTCGACGCGCGCGACTACTTTGCGCAGCATCCACAGGGCTCGCGCTACGCAATTCCATGGACGCAATGGTTTGCCTCGGCTGGCAAGGACGGCCAGGAACCGCCGGAGAGCCAGAAACAGCGCAAAAAGCTATTCGACGAGGCCTTGGCCACGTCCGACCTGAAAAAGCGCGGAGAACTGATGAAGAATGTGTTCGACCTGTGTGCCGAAGCCTTCGAGACCGTGGGCATCTGCCTGGCGGTGAATACCTTCGGCATTGCCAGGAACAACCTGCAGAACGTGCCCAAGAGTTATCCCAACGCGTGGTCCTGGCCCAACCCGGCACCGGCCCTGCCGCAGCAGTTTTTCTTTACCCGCACCTGACCGCCCTGCCGCATGCTGGTGTTCATCGTCAAACGGCTGCTATGGACGCTGCCGTTTCTGGTGGCCATCAGCTTTCTCTCGTTCGTGCTGATCCAGTTGCCGCCAGGCGACTACGTAACCACCTACATCGCCACGCTGGCGGCCAGCAACGAGGTGGTGGACCAGAACACCGCGGCTGGCCTGCGCAACCGTTTCGGGCTGGACCAGCCCATGGTGGTGCAGTACTGGAAGTGGATCTCCAACATCGCGTTCCACGGTGATTTCGGCCTGAGCTTCGAGTGGCAGCAGCCGGTGGGCGACCTGATCTGGGAGCGCATGGCGCTGACGCTGCTGCTCACCTTGTCGGCCTTGCTGCTCACCTGGGGCATCGCGCTACCGGTGGGTGTGTTCTCGGCGGTCAGGAAATACTCGTTCGCCGACTACGTGGTCACCGGCCTGTCGTTCCTGGGCCTCGCCATCCCCAGTTTCCTGCTGGCCCTGGTGTTGATGTACATCGCCGCGGTCGAGTTCGGCCAGAACGTGGGCGGCCTGTTTTCCGAGCAATACCTGACCGCACCCTGGAGCGTGGACAAGACCATCGACCTGCTGCAGCACCTGTGGATCCCGGTCATCATCCTCGCGGTATCCGGTACGGCCAGCCTGATCCGCGTGATGCGGGCCAACATGCTCGATGAACTGCACAAGCCGTATGTGACGACCGCGCGCGCCAAGGGCCTGTCCGAGTTCACGCTGCTGGTGAAATACCCGCTGCGGCTGGCGCTGAACCCGTTCATCTCGACCATCGCCTGGCTGCTGCCCAACCTGGTGTCGGGCTCGATCATCGTGGCCATCGTGCTGAGCCTGCCCACGGCCGGGCCGTTGCTGCTGCAGTCGCTGATGAGCCAGGACATGTACCTGGCCGGCGCCTTCATCCTGCTGATCTGCGCTCTGACCGTGCTGGGCTCGCTGGTCAGCGACATTCTTCTGGCGCTGGTCGATCCGCGTATTCGCCTTGAGTAGCGCCGCCACCCCATCCCAAGGCGCGAATGCTGTGCCAAGCGCAGAGGCCGAGCAATTTTCCGCCGGGCCGCCCCAAGGTTCACACAGTGCGGCGGAGCCAAAATTCACCCCCTCGGGGGGCAGCGAAGGACACGAAGTGCCGAGCGTGGGGGCGATGTCCGGGCGCATGGCGGTGGCGTCGCAATGGCAACTGGTGTGGTGGGCGTTCAAGCGCCATCAGCTGGCGATGGCCGGGCTGCTGGTGACGGTAGCCCTGTACATCGTGGCCATCGTGCCGGGGTTTTTCGCCGTCAACGATCCTTCCCAGCAAAACGTGCGCACGGCCTTCCACCCGCCGCAGGGCCTGCACCTGATCGACAGCAGCGCCGACGGCGGCTGGTCCATTCGGCCCTATATCCATCCCTATGTGCTCAAGCGCGACCCGCAAACCCTCGCATCGGTCTACCAGGAAGACCGCGAACGCAAGATCTACCTCAGCATGTTCGCCCCAGGCTACACCTATTCGGTGTTCGGACTGTTCGACACCAACATCCACCTGTTCGCCTCGGAGAACACGCGCCAGCCCCTGTTTTTCTTCGGTGCCGACCGGCTCGGGCGCTGTGTCTACAGCCGCATCATGGTCGGCACGCAGATATCACTTTCCGTCGGCCTGGTGGGCGTGTTGCTGGCGCTCACTATCGGCATCGTGCTGGGCGGCATCTCGGGTTACTACGGCGGGCGCATCGATTTCGTGATCCAGCGCGTGATCGAACTCGTGCTGTCGCTGCCCACCATTCCGATCTGGCTCGCCGCGTCGGCCGCAGTGCCGCAGAACTGGCCCGCCACGCTGAACTACTTCATGATCACGCTGATCCTGTCGCTGACCGGCTGGGCGCAGCTGGCGCGGGTGGTGCGCGGGCGTTTCCTGAGCCTGCGCACTGAGGAGTTCGTCACCGCCGCGCGGCTCGATGGCGCGTCGGAAGGCCGCATCATCTTCCGCCACATGCTGCCGAGTTTCGCCAGCCACATCATCGCGTCGATCTCGCTGGCGATTCCCGCCATGATCCTGGCCGAGACCTCGCTGAGTTTCCTCGGCCTGGGCCTGCAGCCACCGACCATTTCCTGGGGCGTGCTGCTGCGCGAGGCGCAGAACATCCGCTCGATCGCGACTGCACCGTGGCTGTTCGCACCCGGCGCCGCGGTGGTGCTGGCGGTGATCGCGCTCAACTTCCTCGGGGACGGACTGCGCGACGCCTCCGATCCCTACAACAAATGAGTGCGCCTGAACCAGTGACAACGGCGGGGACCGTGCGCAGCGCCGGGCCGCCCCAAGCAAGCACAGCCCCCTCGGGGGGCAGCGCAGTACTTGCGTCATCGGTTCTGACCGATGCCGGGGCAGTGACAAGCGTGGGGGCTCCATTACTCCAGGTGCGCAACCTGAGCACCTTCTTCCCGATCCGCACCGGCACGATCCGCGCGGTGGACGGAGTGTCGTTCGATGTCGAACGCGGCAAGACGCTGTGCGTGGTGGGCGAAAGCGGCAGCGGCAAGAGCGTCACGGCGCGCTCCATCCTGCAGATCGTCGACGAGCCCGGACGCATCATGGGCGGTTCGATGCTGTTGCACCGCCCTGATGGCAGCAGCGTCGACCTGGCCAAACTGGGCCGGCGCTCGCGCGAGATCCGCGCCGTGCGCGGCGCCGAGATCGCCATGATCTTCCAGGAGCCGATGTCCTCGCTGTCGCCGGTGCACACCGTCGGCAACCAGATCATGGAGGTGTTGATACTGCACCTGAAGATGTCCAAGCAGCAGGCGCGCGCGCGTTGCGTGGAGCTGCTCACGCAGGTGGAGATCCCCAACCCGGACAGGGCGGTGGACCGCTACACCTTCGAGTTCTCGGGCGGCATGCGCCAGCGCGTGATGATCGCGATGGCGCTTGCCTGCAACCCGTCGCTGCTGATCGCCGACGAGCCGACCACCGCACTCGACGTGACCACACAGGCGGAAATCCTCGACCTGATCAAGAACCTGCAGAAGAGCCACGGCATGGCGGTGATGTTCATCACCCACGACATGGGCGTGGTGGCCGAGATCGCCGACCAGGTGATCGTGATGAACCACGGAAAAGTGGTGGAGACCGGGCTGGTGGACACCATCTTTCACGCGCCGCAGGATCCATACACCCAGATGCTGATCGGCTCGGTGACCAAGCTCGGACGCACCGCCGACATCCGCCTCAAGCGCGCGCCGATCCCGGCCACCGCCGAGCCGATCCTGCGGGTGCGCGACCTGTCCATGGTCTTCGGCGACGCGAAGAAGGGCTCGGTGCGCGCGGTCGACGGTGTCTCGCTGAGCGTCATGCCGGGCGAGTCGCTGGGCATCGTGGGCGAATCCGGCTCCGGCAAGACCACCATGGGCCGCTGCCTGCTGCGCGTCTACGCGCCCAACAGCGGCGCGATCGACTACCGGCGCGCGGACGGCTCGGTGGTCGACATCGTCACCGCCGACAAGCACACGCTCAAGGCCTGCCGGCGCGAGATCCGCATGATCTTTCAGGACCCGGTGGGCTCGCTGAACCCGCGCATGACCGTGGCCCAGATCGTGGGTGAACCGCTGCTGGTCAACGGCCTGGCCAAGGGCAAGGACCTCGACGACCGGGTCGCCGAGCTGCTGCGCAGCGTCGGCCTGGAGCCGGCCTGGCGCGAGCGCTACCCGCATGCCTTCTCGGGCGGGCAGCGCCAGCGCATCGGCATCGCGCGCGCGCTGGCCCTGAACCCGCGCATCATCGTGGCCGACGAGGCGACCTCGGCGCTGGACGTGTCCTTGCGCTCGCAGATGCTCGACCTGCTGCTCAACCTGCAGGACAAGCTCGGCTTGTCCTTCATCTTCATCAGCCATGACATCGCTGTCATCCGCTACTTCTGCGACCGTGTGGCGGTGATGTACCGCGGCAAGGTGGTGGAGACCGGCGAGACCAACCAGGTCTGCGACGCGCCCACGCATCCCTACACCCAGGCGCTGCTGTCGGCCATCCCGCAACCCGACCCGCGCGCGCGCGGCATGCACAAGCGCTTCCGCTACCAGCCACAGGGCTGACGCGGCGGCCGGCGCGACCAGGCCCCTACACTCCAGACCCCAGGACAAGACCCATGCCCATCCACGTCGCCCAGCGCATGCAGGAGTTCGTCGACGAACTGCGCGCCGCCAACGCGCCGCATCCGCAGACGCTGCCGCTGGCGGTGGTGCGGCAGAACATGGAGGACCAGGCGCTGCGCTGGAACCGGTTTGAGGTTGCCGGTGTGACGCACAGCGACGGCGTGATCGCCGGTCGACCGGTGCGGATCTACCAACCCGCGCGGCAGGCGCTCGCCGGCCATGCCATGGTGTACCTGCATGGTGGCGGATGGACCGCGGGGTCCGTGCGGACCCACGACAACATGGTGCGCCGCCTGGCGGCCGCAAGCGGCCTGGTGGTGGTGTCGGTCGACTACCGCCTGGCCCCGGAGCATCCGGCGCCGGCGCCGGCGCAGGACACACTGGCCGTGCTCGACGCCCTCGCCACCGGCGCTGCGGGTCTGCAGTTCGCCCTCGCCCGCGTCTGCCTGGGTGGGGATTCGGCTGGCGCCAACATCGCGCTGGGCACACTGGTGGCCCTCAGGGACCGCGGCGGTGCTCAGCCGTTTGCGGCGCTCCTGCTGTACGGCTGTTTCGCACCGATTTTCGACACCTGGAGCAACCAGCAGTACGGCAACGGCGACTGGGGCCTGAGCACCGCGCGCATGCAGTGGTACTGGGCCAACTACCTGGGCGGCCAGCCCGCCGACGACCCCATCGCCGCGCCGCTGCATGCCGACCTGACCGGCCTGCCGCCGCTCTACCTGACGGTGGCCGGCCTCGACCCGCTGGCCGAGGACAGCTTCCTGCTCGCACGCCGCTGCCTCGCGCAGGGTGTGACCGCCACTGTGGACGCCGTGCCCGGCCTGATCCACGGCTTCGGCAAGTACGCGCCGGAGGTACCGGCCGCAGCGGCCGCCCTGCGCCGCGCAGGCCAGGCGATGCGCGCCCTGGCCATGCAACTGAAGGAGCTGCCATGAAGATCACCGACATCAAGACCTTTCTGATGCATGTGGGGGCGCCGCAACCCAAGGCCTGGGCCTCCGACAACGCGTTCGGCACGCAGAGTTATTCCGCCGGCATCACCGGCACCCGCAACTGGCTGTTCGTCAAGGTCTACACCGACGACGGCGTGGTCGGCATCGGCGAGTGCTCGGGCTGGCCGCGCGTCATCGAGACCGCGGTGCAGGACCTGAAACGCATCCTCATCGGCGAAGACCCGACCCACATCGAACGCCTCTGGCAACGCATGATGTCGGCCATCATGGTGCACGGCATGACCGGCACCGTGGGCGCCGGCGCCATGACCGGCATCGACATGGCGCTGTGGGACATCAAGGGCAAGGTTCTGGGGGTGCCGGTGTGGAACCTGCTCGGCGGCCAGGTGCGCGACAAGATCCGCATCTACGCGCATGCCAACACCCCTGAAGTCGCGCTGAGCCTGCAGGCGCGCGGCGTCACGGCGATCAAGTGCGGCGGTGTGTCGGACCCGGTGCGCAAGGTGGCGGCGCTGCGCGAAGCCGTGGGCGACGAGATGGACATCATGATCGACCTGCACGGCCCGCCGTGGATGACGCCCGGCGACGCGGCACAGCTGGCCCGCGCGCTGGAGCCCTACCACCTGCTGTTCATCGAAGACCCGATCGCGCCCGACAACCTGGACGGCTACCGGCGCATCCGCGACGCCGCGCACGTTCCACTGGCCGCCGGCGAACGCATGAGCACGGTCTACGGCCTGCGCGACCTGATCGAGCGTGAACTGGTGGATGTGGTCCAGCCCGATACCGGGCGCGCCGGCGGTATCACGCAGATGAAGAAGATCGCAGCCATGGCCGAGGCACACCACATCATGGTGGCGCCGCATTCCGGCTCGCTGGGGCCGGTGGCCGAATACGCGGCGCTGCACCTGATGGCGGCGATCCCGAATGCGCTGTTTCTGGAACGCATCGAGGACGACTGGGAAGGCCGGGCCCATACCGTGATCCCGCATCCGCATCAGGTCGATGGCTTCCTGCAGGTGCCCGACGCCCCGGGGCTGGGCGTGGACATCGACGAGGCCTTCGTGGCGCGCTTCCCCAGCCAGGCCAACATCTCGTCGCAGGTGTCGGCAGCCTCGGGTTCCTATGCGCCGGGCACCCACGAAGAGAACGTCTATGTGCAGACGCGCCTGCAACGCGCGCGGCATTTTTCTGCCAGGAAGTGACCCCATGAAAATCGACCGCCTGCGCGTGTTCATGTCGCGCGACAAGGACCGGCCGCGCGTGATCGTGGCCATGGATACCGACGCCGGCATCACCGGCTGGGGCGAGTGTTACAACCACGGCCCCGACCTGGCGCTGTTCCCGCTGCTGGACTACCTGCTCACCTTCCTCAAGGGCAAGGACCCGCGGCGCATCGCCTACCTGATCCACTACCTGATGCAGCAGACCCGGTTTCCGCCCGGCGCGCTCGGCCTGGCGGCGATCTCGGCGCTGGACCACTGCATGTGGGACATCTCGGCCAAGGCGCTCGGTGTGCCGGTCTACATGCTGCTGGGCGGCAACGTGCGCGACCGCGTGAAGGTCTATGCCGGCCTGTACACGGCGCCCGACCCGGCTGCCGCGCGCGACCAGATGGACGCGTTGCAAGGCGACTGGGGCATCACCGCCTTCAAGCTCAGCCCCTACCGCATCGACATGCACCGCCACCGCTGGGGCGAGGTGGTGCGGGAGGCGGCGGAGTACTTCCGCCGGCTGCGCGAGACCGTGCGCTCCGACTACGAGATTGCGTTCGACGCGCACGCCAAGATCTTCGAGACCGGGCAGGCGATGCAATTGGCCAATGCACTGGCGCCCTACGACCCGTTGTTCTTCGAGGAGCCGCTGCGCCCGGAGAACATCGAGGCCTGGGGGGAACTCAAGCGCGGCATCACCTGCACACTGGCCACCGGCGAATCGCTGTACAGCCGTTTCGAATTCCAGCGCCTGCTGCAGGTACGCGGCTGCGACATCATCCAGCCCGATATCTGCGTGGTGGGCGGCATGCTCGAGATGTGCAAGATCGCCGCGCTGGCCGAAACCCATTTCGTGACCATCGCACCGCACAACCCGATGGGCCCGCTGGCCACCGCCATCAACCTGCATTTCAGCGCGGCGCAGACCAACTTCCGCATCCTCGAGTACCGCCTGCCGCACGGGCCGGCATACGCATTCGGCACCGGCAACAACGAAGCCGCGCTGACCGACGCCCCGCAAGGTGCGCGTTATGTACAGGATCCCTACCTGCCGGTGGATGGCCACCTGAAGCTGCGCCCCGACCGCCCGGGCTGGGGCGTGGAAATGGACGAGCAACTGCTGGGCACCGAGGACTACATCCACTGGGAGCGCAAGGTACCGGTCAAGCCGGACGGGTCGACCGGTTACGCCTGAAACGCGGCCGGGTCAGAACCGCGGCCGCCGGTCGTCGAAGTCGGGCTGGTGCTTGCGCATCTCGTTCGCGTCGTCGCGGACGCGAATCCCGCAATCCACGTAGTTGCGGTGCAGCTTCGCCAGCTGCTCCTGGTCCAGCGTCACGCCCAGTCCGGGGCCGGGCGGCGGTGCCAGCTGGCCGCCTGCGATCTTCAGCTTGCCACCGGTGATGACCTCGTCCACCTGCCACGGGTAGTGGGTGTCGCTGGCGTAACGCAGGTTGGGAATGGTCACGCCCACATGGGTCATGGCCGCCAGGCTGATGCCGAGATGCGAATTGGAATGCATCGAGATGCCGATGCCGAAGGTGCGGCCAATGGCGGCCAGCTGCTGCGTGGCACGCAACCCACCCCAGTAGTGGTGGTCGGACAGGATCACCTGCACGGCCCCCAGCCGCACCGTCTCGGGGATGTGGCCGAAGGCGATGGTGACCATGTTCGTGGCCAGCGGCATGCCGTTGGCGAACCGGGCCACCTCGCCCATTTCCTGCAGGGTGCTGACCGGATCCTCCAGGTATTCGAGCAGCCCGTCGGCCGCCAGCGCGGGCATGAGGCGGCGCGTCGTCTGCACCGTCCAGCCGCCATTGGGGTCGATGCGCAACGGCATGCGGGGGAACGCCGCGCGCAAGGCGTGCAGTGCTTCCAGCTCCACCTCTGGCGCAAACACGCCACCCTTGAGCTTGATCGAGCCGAAGCCGTATTGCCCCACCATGCGCCGCGCCTCCTCGACCATCTGCGCCGGCGTGAGCACCTCGCCCCAGTCGTCCTGAGGGTCGGCGCTGAAGTCCTTGTGGCGGGCGAACTTGTAGAACAGGTAGGCGCTGTAGGGTACGGCCGGTCGCACCGCGCCGCCGAGCAGCTGGTAGAGCGGGCGGTCCAGTATGCGGGCCTGCAGGTCGAGGAAGGCGACTTCGAACGCCGCCACTGCCGACGCGCGGGCCTTGTCACCGGCAGGCGGAAACGGCGCACCGGTGTCCGGGTTGGCGCCCACATGGGCATACACGACGCGCACCAGACCGTTCAGGTCGAACGGATCCAGGCCGACGAGCAACGGTGCCACCGTGTCCAGATCCGCCAGGGTCTTCAGGTCGCCGTAACTCTCGCCGAGTCCGACGCGGCCATCCGACGTCTGCACCTCGATGATGCTGCGCAGCGCCCAGGGCTCGTGCACGCCGGCCACGTTGAGCAGCGGAGGGTCGCGAAACGCGATCGGGGTGACGCGCACGGCGACGATGGCGGACGGTCCGGATGGCTTCACGAAGACTCTCCTTGCAACAACGACAGGCAGATCTCGCCCGACAGGGATTGGCCCGGCGCGAGCCAGCGCGTGCCGGTGTCGGCCACGCCCCGCGCATCCAGGTTGAATCCATCGGCGACATGACTGACTGGCTCCAGGCAGAGGTACGCAAGGTTGTCCGGCCGGTGCACCACCAGATGGCGCAACGCCGCGTCGGCCTCGATACGCAGGCGGGCACCGCGCGGCAAGTCGACGTCGGCGGTGCCGTCCCAAGCGCCCACGTACCGCGTCAGGCCACCGGCGGGCAGTGGCCGCGCTGGCCGGTGGATGTCGTCTGCCCCAGCAGCGCGTGGGGCGGTGGCCAGGAATTCGGCGGTGGGCGGCCATACCGTCGACGCGCCGTAGGCCAGCAAGGCCTGCGGCGTGTGGCGAAAGTACGGGTGCAGGCCGATGCCCGCCGGCATGACACGCATGCTGGTATTGCGAACCGTGAGTTGCATCCGAAGCGTGGACTGCAGCAGCGTCACCTCCAGCCGGCCGGCATAGTGCCAGGGCCAGGCGTCGCTGGCTGGTGCGTCCAGCGACATCACCGCCCTGGTGGCGCCGTGCTGCTCCAGGGCCCAGGGCAGCCGATGGGCATCGCCATGCAGTGCGTGGGGAAGCGCGTCGGGATGCGGCGACAGCAGCACGTCTTCGCCCTGTACCCGAA
>JANMZX010000084.1:0-2133 GCA_031383745.1 Rhodoferax sp.
GTCGGCTACGACGGCCTGTCCGACTTCAAGCGCAAGCTGGTGGGCAGCGTCAGCGAGGGGGTGCCCTTCATCCACCGCAGCGTCGACGCCGACGACAAGACCGGCGACATCATGGTCAAGGTCATCGACAACACCGTGGCGGCGTTCCTGAAGTACCGCAACGACGCCAGCACCGCGGCCTTCGAGAAGGCCTCCCGCGCGCTGGTCGAGACCTACCGCGCCGGCAAGCGGATCGAGTTCTTCGGCGTCGGCAACTCGGGTGTCGTGGCACAGGACGCACAACACAAGTTCTTCCGGCTCGGCGTGAACGCGATCGCCTACAGCGACGGCCACATGCAGGTGATGAGCGCGTCGCTGCTCGGGCCGGGCGACTGTGTGGTGGTGATCTCCAACTCGGGGCGCACACGCGACCTGATGGACGCCTGCGACATCGCCCGGCGCAACGGCGCCACCACCATCGTGATCACCGCCACCGGGTCGCCGCTGGCCGGCGCCGGCCACATCCACCTGTCGGCCGACCATCCGGAAGGCTTCGACAACTACAGCCCGATGGTGTCGCGCCTGCTGCACCTGCTGATCATCGACATCCTGGCGACCTGCGTGGCGCTGGGTATCGGCGGCGACACGCTGCAGCCGCGCCTGCGCGACATGAAGAGCAATCTGCGCAGCAAGCGCTACGCATGATGGTTTGGGGGGTCTGCCCTGGTTGGTACGCCTGGCCAGCAGGCCCGCCCCAACGGAACTACGCCGGGGTGACTTGCAGGGGCATCGCATGCTCGACCAGGCTGGCATGCAGGGCCGCGCCCAGCGGCAGGATCTCGTCGTTGAAGTCGTAACGGCTGTTGTGCAGGAAGCAACTGCCCACGCCGTTGTCCTCGCCCTGGCCGATCCGGAAATAGGCCCCCGGCTTCACCTGCAGCATGAAGGAGAAATCCTCCGAACCCATGCTCGGCTCCAGGTCGCGCACCACGTGCTCGCGCCCCAGCAGGCTGGTGGCCACGTCGGCGGCAAAATGGGCCTCGGCGGCGGAGTTGATCGTGGCCGGGTACATGCGCTCGTAGTGCACCGTGGCCGTGGCGCCAAAACCCATGGCCACGGCCCCACACAACTCGCCAAGGCGACGCTCCACGAGCGCCTGCACCGTCGGGCTGAACGTACGTACCGTGCCCACCAGTGTGGCGGTGTCCGGGATCACGCTCATGGCGCCCATGTTGCCAGCCTGCATGGCACACAGGCTGATGACGGCGCTCTCCACCGGCCGCACATTGCGCGACACGATGCTTTGCACCGCGGTGATCAGATGCCCGGCCACCAGCACCGGGTCGACCGTCGTGTAGGCATGTGCCCCGTGGCCGCCGCGCCCGGTGACCGTGATCGTGATCCGGTCCGATGCAGCCATCATCGGCCCTGGGTTGATGCCCACCGTGCCGGGACGCATGGACGGCCAGTTGTGCATGCCGTAGATGGCGTCGACCGGGAACCGCGCAAACAAGCCGTCCTCGATCATGGCGCGTGCGCCTGCATACCCCTCCTCGCCCGGCTGGAACACCAGTACCGCCGTGCCATCGAAGGCGCGGGTCTCGGCGAGGTAACGTGCGGCGCCGACCAGCATGGCAGTGTGTCCGTCATGCCCGCAGGCGTGCATGCGCCCGGCGGTGCCCGACTTCCAGGCGAAATCGTTGTGCTCGGTCAGCGGAAGTGCGTCCATGTCGGCCCGCAGCCCGATCATCCGGCCCGAACTGCTGCGCTGGCCGCGGACAACGGCTACGACACCGGTCTTGCCGATGCCGGTGTGGACCTCATCCACGCCGCACAGCTTGAGCGCTTCCGCCACACGCGCGGCGGTATAGCGCTCTTCGAAACCCAGCTCCGGGTGTGCGTGCAGATCGCGCCGCAAGGCCGTGATCTCCGGGTGGTACTGGGCAATATGGGCAAATGCCCGACCACGAACCCGCAAGCGCGAAACAGCATCCATCGTTTTCATCAATTCAACCTAGATTCGGCAGTTGGACGCGCCCGAGCGGGCTGCGATGTGGTGGGCTGGCAAGACGCGACGACGCTGCGGGCTCATGCCCGCGAGGAGAAGCAACGCCGCCAGCGTGCCGCAGCGCGGCTCGATCGGGTGCGTAGCGC
>JANMZX010000088.1:0-9605 GCA_031383745.1 Rhodoferax sp.
CAGGTGACCGACCATGCCCACATACGTGCGCCCCTCATACTCGCCACCCATCACGATCGCATGCCGGCGCTCCAGGTCGGGGAACGACTGGATCAGCGGGCCCCAGACCACCCGCTCGATGGCTTCCACGCCGCGCATCTCGTTCCAGGGATGCGAGCCGCGCCACTCCGCGTCCGGATGGTAGATGCTCGCCAGGTTCGCCGCCAGCGTCGCCGGGCTGGACTCGGCGATGGCGTTCATGGCGGCCCAGACGGCGCGCTTGTTGGCAAGATGGGTGGCTTCGCTGGGCATGGGGTGGTACCTGTGCTGGGGTGTTTCGGGTGCTGCCTGGCCGGTGCGCGGACGCAGGCTGCCACTGCGTTTTCGGGATTCTATCCATTTTGCATACGTTTGCAACATCGTCGATGGAAGGGCCCGCGCCAGCGCCTGCGTCTTCCACACGGCAGTCCATGCGGCGCGGCCGCAGCTACACTTTCCCGATGGCGGTTCCCGCTGATTTCGCCGATTTCTGCTGCGAACTGCTCACCAGCGTGGGCAGCCTGCGAAAGCGGCGCATGTTCGGCGGTTGGGGGCTCAGCGTGGACGGCCTGACGATCGCGATCGTGGCCGACCTGGGCAGCGGAGACAGGTTATGGCTCAAGGCCGATGCCGACACGCGCAGCATATTCGAGGCCGCGGGTTGCGCGCGGTTCACGTATCCCATGCGCCAGGGCGACGCGCTTGTCGATCGCAGCATGAACTACTACGCGCCGCCCGACGAGGCGATGGATGCGGCGCACGCGATGGCACCCTGGGCGCGTCTTGCGCTGGAGAGCGCGCTGAAGGCGCGTGCGGCAGCCGACCTGAAAGCCGTGGCCCGTCCCGGCGGCAAGGCAAAACCCGGGCCCGCCAAAGCAATCGCCGGCACCACCAGCCGCAAGCCCCGCAAGGCCCGGGCGGCGAAGCCGGTCGAGCCGCCTCAGGGCTGATTGGACTCCATCGGCGCCAGCACCCGCCCGCGGCCGGGCACCAGCCAGGACAGCAGGCGGCCGAGTTGCAGCACCGAACGACCCAGCGCCTCGGCGAGCCTGGGCAGGGCCCGGTCGGCGTGCCACAGCGGCCGGGCCAGCACGTCGCCCCATGGCGCGAACACCGATCCCGGCTGAGCCGGCGCTGCAGCCACAGGCTCCCAGCTGAAATACGCGGCCTGGTTGACGGCGTCGCCATACACCTCGACGACGACCTGCTGACCCGGCAGAAGTTGCAACTGCTGCCCGCTGCGCAGCACCACGTCGCCCCAGTCGTTGGCCGGCCCCTGGTGCGGGCCCTCGACGGTGGCCCACACCCGGCCCTGCGCAATACGCAGCACGCCGGCGCTGTCAGGGCGCAACGTGACGGCACGGTCGGGCGTCAGCTTCCAGCATTCCGGCACTAGGGTTCCGAGCGGTGATTGTTGCAATTTGAGCGCGCTTTGAGCAGTCATGAAAATCTCCATTTCAACTTGGCAAGGCTGAATGATCCTCCCACGGTAGCGCTGCGTCCAATGAATTCGCCCTGCCAGACTAATGCTATAAATGCATCAATCACTACCCTCTGGAAAGGACCCAGGACATGCTGCACTCCGAAAACCACCTGCGAACCCGGCCGATCGCGGCCGGCCACCTGCGCGCCTTCGAGGCGGTGGCACGGCACCTGAACTTTCGCGCCGCGTCCGAAGAACTGTCGCTGACCCAGAGCGCCGTCAGCCGACAGATCCAGGCGATGGAAGACGAAGTGGGCGTTGCATTGTTCCTGCGCCATACCCGCGCGGTGGAACTCACCAGCGCCGGCGGGCAGTTGCTGCGCGCAGTGGTTCCGTCGCTCGAGCGCCTGGACAACGCGGTGCGCATGATCCGGCGCAGCGCCGGGCGCAAGAGCGTGGCGATCACCACGTGGGCCTCGTTCGCCTCGATGTGGCTGATACCGCGGCTGGAGGCGTTCCAGAGTGAACACCCCGATATCGACCTGCGCATCGATGCGACCGACACCCAGGTCGAACTCGAAACGGCCGACGTGGACATCGCGTTGCGCTACGCCCGCGCCGGCACCGTGCCCGCCGGCGCGATCCGCCTGTTCGGCGAGCAGCTCACGCCGGTGGCCAGCCCCTGGCTGATCAAGAGCGGCCACCCGCTCAAGCGCGGCGCCGACCTGGCGCATTTCGCGCTGATCGAGGCTGGTGACGGACACCGCACCCAGAACCTCGAATTCCTCGCCTGGCGACGCTGGCTCGACGCCTACCACTTCAAGCAGTTGGAGCCCAAGCGCTGGTTGTATTTCAACTATGCGCACCAGATTGCGCAAGCCGCGCTCACCGGCCAGGGTGTTGCGCTGGCGCGCATGCCGCTGGTGGCCGACAGCCTGGCCAGCGGCGACCTGGTGGAGATCCTGCCCGACATGCGGCTCGATTCACCGCTGGTGTACTGGCTGATCGTAGGTCCGCGCGCGGCAGAGCGGCCGGAGATCGTCGCCTTTTGCCGTTGGCTGCAGGCCCAGGCTGCACTGACGCGCGTGGCGACGGGCGAGCCCGACACCGCATCGACCGCGCCCATGGCCGGACCGGTCGAGACAAGGCGCAAACCGCCCCGCGCCGCCAAGCGGCCGCGCAGAACCTGACGGCTCATGGACATCTGCGATCGATCGTACGGAGTTGACTGACTGGTTCCGGCCCAAAGCGGTCGGTCGCTGGTCGGCTTGCGAAGTGCGTTTTTTGCTGCTTTTTGCGTTGACGTCGGCGCGCGTCGCGCCTCTGTGGCGCTGAGGAGCGCAGGGCTTGCGGCCAGCGCGAAGCGCGTTCGTCATCATGCTCATCGCCACTGTCTGAGCGTAGAGAGCGAAGCGAACGCAGCGAGTTTGGCGATGCGGGCGCAAGAGCGAGCACCGCAAGGCAGTCTGCGCGTTCAGCGCCAGACCGCCACAGTGAAGCGCCGCGCGCTGTCCGCATGGGCCTTCGCCGCCCGCCAGCGAAGACGCCTGGCGCGCCAACACGAATACCCGCGTACAACAACATCCGGTCACTTGCGACCGACCGCTTTGGGCCGAAAGCAGCTGTTGATCGGGGCCCGGTTCGACCACCCCATGGTGCGGCGCAGACCATCTCAGCCCCCCATGTACAAACCGCCTGTCACCAGGATCGCTTCACCGGTGATGAAGCTGGCCGCGTCGCTGCACAGGAACGCGATCAGGCTGGCCACTTCGTCCGGCCGCCCCAGGCGTTTGAGGGGCGTACGGGCGACCACGTCGTCGCGTTGGTGGACCAGTGCCCTGGCCACCATTGGCGTGTCGATGACTCCGGGCGATACGGCATTGGCGCGGATCGCAGGCCCCAACTCCCGCGCCAACGTCCGGGTGAAGGAGATGATCGCGCCCTTGGTTGCGCCATAGTGCCCGTGCTCCACGCCGCCTCCGGTGTGCCCGGCCTGCGAGGCCAGGTTCACGATCGCGCCGCCCTGCTGCATCACCGCCACCGCCTGTCGCACCAGGTAGAACACGCCGTTGAGGTTCACCGCCATGGTCTTCTCCCATTGTGTGTCCGTCATGGAGCGAACCAACTGGTCTTCGTAGATGGCTGCGGCCGGCACCAGAAAGTCGAGCCGGCCGAACTGGCGCATGCAGGTATCGACCAGCGCCTGCGCGTCGTGTGACTGGCTGGCGTCGTAACGCATCGCCGATATGCGGCGCCCGGTGGGGTCCAGTGTGCGCGCAACCCGTGCCGCGGCCGCGTCGTCGATGTCGCCGATCATCACGCTGGCGCCGCAGGCGTGGAAGTAGTCTGCGGTAGCGCTGCCGATCCCGCCACCGCCGCCGGTGACCAACAACACGCGGCCGCTGAAATCGAATGTCGCCATGGTGGGGCGTCTCCCGGGTGTGCCGCGCCGGCGCCAGTGGTTCAGGCCGCGAACAGGGCCGAGGCGTCCGGCGTGTAACGCGCCACCTTCTGCGGGTCGAGTTCCACGCCCAGGCCGGGGGTGTCGGGGATGTGCAGGTAGCCTTCGCCATCGAGCGAGAACGGCTCGCGCAGGATGCCGTCCACATACGGGCTGCCGCCGATGAACTCCACCAGGTCGGTGTCGGGGAAGGCGCTGGCCAGTTGCAGGTCGGCTGCCACACCCAGGGCGGTATTCCAGCCGTGGCCGATGTACTTGACGCCGAAGTCATGCGCCATCCAGGCGATGCGCCGCTGTTCGCTGATGCCGCCCACCTTGGTCACGTCGGGTTGCACGATGTCGAAGGCGCCCCGCACCAGCCAGGGCTGGAACGCCTGGCGCCGCGTCAGCACCTCGCCGCCGGCGATCGGCACCGGGCTGGTCCGGCGCAGGTGGCAGAAGTCGTCGATCGCGTCGGGCTTCAGCGCTTCCTCGAACCAGCCCACGTTGTAGCGGGCCAGCATGTCGGCCGTGCGCATGGCCCACTTCAGGCCGTGCGGCCAGTGGGCATCGCTGGCGCCGGCATCGACCAGCAGCTGGGTGTCCGGGCCGGCGGCGTCGCGTGCCGCACGCACGATGTCCTCGTCCAGCCGCGCGTTCATGGCCCGGCCGAACGGCCCCCAGCCGATCTTGAACGCCCTGAACCCCTGCGTGCGAAAGCGCGTGATCACGTCGAACATCAGGGCGGGTTCTTCCATCAGCACCGAGCAGTAGGGTTGCACCCGTGTGCGGTAGGTGCCGCCGAGCAGCCGGCCCACCGGCATCCGGGTGGCCTTGCCCAGGATGTCCCACAAGGCGATGTCGATGCCGCTGATGGCGTGTGTCAGGCTGCCGCCGCGGCCCATCCAGAAGGTGTTCTGGTGCAGCTTCTCGGTCACGCGTTCTGGTTCCAGCGCGTTTTCGCCGAGGAACAGCGGCTCCAGCACCTTGAGCGCCGCCTGCACCAGACGGCCGTCGGTGAACACGCTGCCAAAACCGGTGATGCCGGCGTCGGTGTGCACCGCAAGCAGCGCATGGATCGAATCCTCGGGCTTGATCTCGGCCGACCAGCCGCCCTTGGGGCTTTCGCCGATCAGCGGCACGCAGGTGACGGCGCGGATCTTGATGGCGCTCAGGGAGCCGGTGCTGCTGTGCTGGGCATGGGGCATGGCGGTATCACCCTTTGGTCAGGACACGTGTGCGGCCACCGCCGCTTCCGAGCGGCGTTTGGCGATGATGTTCTCCAGATCGACCTTGTGGATCTCGACGTCGATGTGGTCGCTGATGGCGAGCGCCATGTCGGCGGCGTTGCCCGACGCGAACACCCGGATCAGCGTGCGGTGTTCGTCGACGATGTCTGTCATCGGCTTGCCGAGCGCGGACAGGCCGAAGATGATGGTCATCTGGCGCGCCAGCATCTCCCACATGTCGCTGAGCACGCTGTTGCCGGCAAAGCCGCAGAAACTGCGGTGAAAGCTGGTGTCGGCGGTGGCAAACCCGAACACGTCGTTGCGTGCCGCCATGGTTTCCATTTCCTGCACGGTCTGTTCGAGTTCCCGTACCTGGGCCGCGCCGTTGCGGCCCAGGCGGATGGCGCTGGTGGCAGCGGTGGTCTCCAGCGCCACCCGCACCTCGATCAATTGGTCGATCCGTTCGGCCGTGACGGGAGTCAGCCGGATGCCCTTGTACGGTTCGTTGACCACGATGCCCTGGCTCTCCAGCACCCGCAGCGCCTCGCGCACCGGCACCCGGCTGACGCCGAGCTGGGCGGCGAGTTCGGTCTCGACGATACGGTCGCCCGGCAGGATCAGGCCTTCGGAGGCGCCGGCCACCAGCGCGTCGATGACCTGGTGCACCAGCGTGCGTGGCTGCAGTTTCAGGAACGCCGGCGTGGCGGCCGAGGGCGCTTGTTCCACCAGGTGAAGCGATTTGTCTTTTCCATTTCCCATTTTGAAGATTGTATACATTTAGAGAATATGCTATTCTGACTTTTCTGCAGTATTGCTTGGGCCCGAGGAATGACATCCGTTGCCAGCCGCGTTCGTTGCGACATCGATTTCGACCGCCCGGGGCGCCAGGCTGGCTACCTGCGGGCGCCGCAGTCGCGCAACACCTCCGGCTGGGGCGTGGTGGAAATCCCGATCTACGTGTTCAAGAACGGCGACGGCCCCACGCTGCTGCTGACCGGTGGTGTGCATGGCGACGAATACGAAGGGCAGATCGCCATCTCCCGGCTGGCCCAGACGCTCAGGGTCGAAGAACTGGCAGGCCGGCTGATCCTGATCCCGGCGGTCAACCTGCCGGCCGCGCTGAATGCCACCCGTACCTCGCCGATCGACGGGCGCGACCTCAACCGCTGTTTCCCCGGCAATCCGGCGGGCACCTTCTCCGAGATGCTGGCGCATTTCATCGCCAGCCGTATCGTGCCGCTGGCCGATGCTGCGGTGGATCTGCACACTGCCGGCCATTCTGCCGACTGCACGCCCAGCACCAACATGCATTTCGTGGACGACCCGGCGCTGCGTGCGCGCACCATGGCAGCGGCGTCCGCCTTCGGTGCGCCCTACAACGTGGTGTTCTGGGGTGTCGACGAAGGCGCGACCCTGACCGCCACGGTCGAACGCGGCCGCACGCTGTGCATCGGCACCGAGATCGGCGGCTGGGGGCGCGTGAGTGTCGAAGGGGTGCGGCTGGGCGAACGCGGCCTGCGCAACATGCTCAAGCACCTCGGCATGCTCGCCGGCACGCCCGATACGGTGCAGCGCGACGGCTCGCCCGGCACCCGCCACATGATGGTGCGCGACCCGGCGGCCTACAGCTTCGCTCCGGCCAGCGCCATCTTCGAGCCGCTCCATGTGGCCGGTGCGCTGGTGGATAAAGGGCAGACCGCCGGCTTCCTGCATTTCATCGAGGATGTGGACCATCCCCAGCAGGAGGTGGTGTACGGGGCCAGCGGCATCCTGTGGATGGCGGCTGGCCCGGGGCGGGTGCAGCGCGGTGACTGCGTGGCCGTGGTCATGCAGGACTATGCCGAGCCAGGCGCGTGAGCGACGACAACAGGGCTTGATTCCCAACCGTTAACCGAAGGAGACCGAGAACCATGAAACTGAAATTCCTCCAACTCGCACTGGCCGCGGCGCTTGCGCTGGGTGCCACGGTGCCGGCGATGGCGCAGAAAAAAGGTGGCGACGTGGTGATCGCGATGACGCAGGCGCCACCGTCGCTCGACCCCCATGCCACCTCGGCCCAGGTGGCACGCAATGTCAACCTGCACATCTTCGAGACGCTCTACGCACGCGACGAAAATGCCCGCCCCGTGCCGGATCTCGCCACCGGGGTGAACGTCTCGGCCGACGGCCTGACCTACGTGTTCACGCTGCGCCAGGGGGTGAAGTTCCACAACGGCCGGGACATGACGCCGGCCGATGTGGTGGCGTCCCTGGAACGCTACCGCAAGGCGGGTGCGTCCGCCAGCCTGATCGGCGCCATCGACTCGGTGGCCGCGACCGCGGCCAACCAGGTCACCATCAAGCTCAAGTCGGTGCAGTCCACCTTCCTGGGCAACCTGTCGAGCCCGCGGGCACCGATCGCGATCATGCCGGCGTCGGAGGCCGCCAAGGAAATGGGCAAGGCCGACCCGATCGGCACCGGGCCCTACAAGTTCGTCGAATACAAGCCCGACAGCCACGTCAAGGTGTCGCGTTTCGACGACTACAAGCCCAACCCGGCCTACAAGGAGCGTGACGGGTTCGCCGGCGCCAAGATCGCCTACATCGACAGCGTCACCTTCCGTTTCATGCCCGAGGCCGGGGCGCGCAATGCGGCGCTGGAGACCGGGCAGGTCCAGCTGAACGAGACCACCGACGGCCCGACCGCCAAGCGCATGCGCGGCAACCCCAACTTCCAGGTCATCCAGGTGCTGCCCTGGGCAGTGCAGGTGCTGAAGTTCAACATGGCGCAGGGAGCGGGCGCCGACCTGAACTTCCGTCGCGCGATCGCCCAGGCGATCGATGCCGAGGAGATCCTCGGTGTTGCGTACCCGGACATCTACAAGGTCGACCAGAGCTGGGTGTATGCGGGTTCGGCCTACCACACCAACCGCAAGCCGATCAAGCAGGATCTGGCCGCAGCCAAGGCGACGCTGGCGAAGTCCGGCTACAAGGGCGAAAAACTCGTCTTCATCATCGACAACATCCGCCCCAACGTGGACGCCGCCACCGTGTTCCAGCAGCAGGTGTCGCAGATCGGCGTGAATGTGGAGCTCAAGGTCGCCGACTGGCCCACCACCTCGGGCATCGGCCTCAAGAGCGACCAGGGCTGGAACTTCTGGACCCACGGCTTCGGCATCGAACCCTACGAGGGCCCGGTGTCGGCGATGTCTCACTGGGTCAAGGGCCAGGGCCAGCGCAAGGCCGACCCGGCCATCGACGCGATGTTCGACAAGATCAACTCCGAGATGAACGTCGAGACCCAGAAGAAGATCTTCGCGGACTTCGAGAACCAGATGGCCGACCAGGCTATCGCCATCAACCTGGGCACCTACGGTCAGTTCCAGGTGGCAAGCTCGAAGCTGAAGAACTTCAAGGCCTACCGCATTCCCCGGATGTGGGGCGTGTGGCTGGAATGAACAGGCCCTAGCCGCAGCAACGGGGAACCATGGGTCGATTCGTCCTTCGCCGCCTGCTCGCATCGATCCCCGTCCTGTTCCTGGTCTCGCTGATCACCTTCGGCCTGCTGTGGCTGGTGCCTGGGGACCCGGCGTCGATGTTCCTGGACGCCGGCGCCACCGCCGAGGCGCTGGACCGGGTGCGCCGAGAGCTGGGCCTGGACCGGCCCTTCCTGATGCGCATGGGTGACTGGTACCTGCGCCTGTTCCAAGGCGACCTGGGGCGTTCGCTGCTGCTCAACCGCAGCGTCACCAGCGCCATCTTCGAGCGGCTCCCGGTCACGCTGTCGCTCACCCTGCTGGCCTTTGTCTTAGCCGTGCTGATCGGCGTCGCGGCCGGGGTGCTGGCGGCCATGCGCCATGGCCGTGCAGCGGACCAGGGCCTGATGACCCTGGCGCTGCTGGGGCTGTCGATCCCCGAGTTCTGGCTCGGCCTGGTGCTGGTGTGGCTGGTGGCCGTGCTGGTGCCCATCTTCCCGGCCGGTGACTACGTTGCCTTCCTGCAGAGCCCCTGGCAGTGGGCCCGCCACATGGCCCTGCCCACGTTCACGCTGGCCTGTGTGCAGATGGGCTTCGTGGCGCGCATGACGCGCTCGAGCATGCTCGAGGTGCTGGGCCAGGATTTTGTGCGCACGGCGCGCGCCAAGGGCCTGCCCGAGCCCTACGTCGTGTTGCGCCACGGCCTGGTCAACGCCATGGTGCCCATCGTCACGGTGATGGGCATCATGATCGGGGGCCTGCTGGGTGGCGCTGTCGTGATCGAGCAGGTGTTCTCGATCCCGGGCATGGGGCGGCTGATCATCGGCGCGGTGTTGTCGCGCGACTTCCCGGTGATCCAGGGCGGCCTGCTGTTCCTGGCGTTGATCTACCTGGTGGTCAACATCATCGTCGACCTGTTGTACGCCGTGATCGACCCGCGCGTGCGCCTGGAGTGAACCGGACCATGACTAAAGCTCCTGCCATGGTCACCACGGGCACCGCCACGAGCACGGTGCCGGTGGGCGCGCGCGCCTCCTTTG
>JANMZX010000089.1:0-1786 GCA_031383745.1 Rhodoferax sp.
GCCGGCGGAGTCGCCCTGGGCCAATGCCTGCTGCGCCAGCGTCTGGGCCAGCGCCAGCAGCACTAAACCTAGCGTGAGTTGCAGCCGTGATGGCCGGCCACAGCGCATGTCGCGCAGGACTGGATTGTGCTGCGGAACACCTGCCATCACCGCTCCTGCAGGGCGCGCTGGACGCCCCGCAACACCGGCTTGAGCAGGTACTGCATGACCGTGCGCCGGCCGGTCAGGATGCCCACATCGACCGGCATTCCGGGGGTGATCGGCAGCGCCTTGCCATGCAATTGCAACTGGCCGCGCGCGGCCGACAACTGCACTTCGAAATACGGCTCGCCCTTCTCGTCGACCACCGCATCGGCGCCCACCCGGTCCACCACGGCTTCCATCTGGCCGTAACTGCTGGCGTCATACGCCAGCACGCGCACATTGGCCATTTGGCCGGCATGGATGAATCCGATGTCGGACGGCTTGATACGCACGTTCATTCGCAGGGTGGCTTCGTCCGGCACCACCTCGAGGATCGGCTTGCCGGCGGCGGCCACACCACCCAGGGTTGCGATCAGCACGCGGTTGACCACGCCGTCCATCGGCGACAGCACCTCGCGCCGGGCGACCCGGTCCTCGCGCCCGGTCAGCGTGCTGGCGAGCATGGCGGCCTTGGTCTCGAATTCGCTGCGCTGGACGCCCCATTGCGAGCGCGCGCGCGCATCGGTTTCTGCCGCCGCGGCAAGTGCTTCCGACAGGCCGGCCTCCAGGCGCGGAAGGGATTGCTGCAGCGCGTCGAGTTCGGACTTCTGCCCCATCAGGCGCTGTTGCGCCGCCAGGTAGTCGGCGCGCGCGCCGGCACCCTGCTTGAACAGCTTTTCCTCGATGGCAAAACTCTCCTCGCCCACCTTGACTGCCGCCTGCAGGGCCTGGATATGTGCCCGGGCCTCGGCGAGTTCGCCGCGCTTGCGCAGCACTGCTTCGCGTGCCACCTGCCCGTTGGACTGGTACTCGCGCAGGGCGTCACGCCACAGCTGGGTTTCCTTTTGGATCAGCTCCGGCGCGTCGCGCCGCCAAGCCTCCTCGAATCGCGGCGCCGTGCCACTCAACAACGCCTCGACCCTCGCGCGTCCCGCCAGAGCGCCCAGGCGTTGCTGGCGGCTCTCGCCCAGGTCGGCGCTGTATTGCGCGCTGTCCAGCCGGGCCAGCACCTGGCCCTTCTTGACGGCCTGCCCTGGTACGACCAGCATTTCCTGCACGATGCCGCCCTCCAGGCTCTGCACTTCCTGCAGCCGGCTTGGTGGCACCACGGCACCACGCGCGGCAATAGCCACGTCGAGTTCGGACACCGTCGCCCACACCACGGTCACCACCAGGAACAGGACAATCACGCCAACCATCCACGCCACGGTGCGACGTGGCCCGCGGTCCGGATCGTGGTGCGGCGCGCTCAGGGCGCGACCCGTGCCGGTCGTGCTCATCCGGGTACCTTCGCCCTTCGGGCTGCGGTGCGAGCTTGCTTGGGGCGGCCCGGCGCGGCGCTCATGCCGGAGCCCTCACTGCCACCGCCGTCGCAGCCGCGCCGGCAGCGCCACCAGACCCGACTGCCGCCGTGTCCTCGGCCGGCCGCTGCGACAAGGCGCGCAACACATCGTCGCGTGGCCCGTCCGCCAGCACGCGGCCGCGGTCCATCACGATCAGGCGGTCCACCAGTGCCAGCATGGCCATGCGGTGGGTCACCAGCACGATCGTGGTTCCGGCGAGCGCACGCAGTCGCGCAATCAGTTTCTGCTCTGTTGCCGGG